>NZ_JAMYOM010000003.1:0-310487 GCF_040319805.1 Mesorhizobium sp. M0848
CCTGCCGCAACAGCGCCGTCGCGCACCTGACCTATGCCAGCACGTCGAGTGTCTACGGCGCCAACACCGACATGCCGTTTTCCGAACATCGTCCGGCCGACCATCCGCTGCAGTTCTACGCCGCGACCAAGCGCGCCAACGAACTGATGGCGCACAGCTACAGCCATCTGTTCCGATTGCCGACGACCGGGCTTCGCTTCTTCACCGTCTATGGTCCCTGGGGTCGCCCGGACATGGCGCTGTTCCTGTTCACCAGGAACATCCTGGCCGGCGAGCCGGTCAAGCTGTTCAACAACGGCAACCACACGCGCGACTTCACCTATGTCGATGACATCGCCGAAGGCGTGATCCGTGCCAGCGACAGCCCGCCCACGGGCAATGCCGCCTGGGACTCCAGCCGTCCCGATCCGGCCACAAGCAGCGCCCCCTGGCGCATCTTCAACATCGGCAACAACAACCCGGTGAAGCTGACCGCCTATGTCGAGGCGCTGGAAAACGCGCTGGGCCGCAAAGCCATCGTCGAACTCTTGCCGCTGCAGCCCGGCGACGTGCCCGATACCTTTGCCGACACCTCGGCGCTGGAGCAGGCGGTCGGCTACCGCCCGACGACGACGGTGACCGAGGGCGTGGGGCGGTTCGTCGAGTGGTACAAGGCGTATTTCGGGCGGGGATAAGGCTCGGCGTTTCCCGGCTGATCCGCGCTGTTCCATGATCACGTAACCAGGAGCAGATGGAATCGATACGGCTCGCAAACAGGCAGTCTGCAATCCATTGCAGTCCCAGGCGCTATTGAGCGTCTGCATCCCCACGTTCAATCGGCGGGATCGCGTTGCGGCGCTGGTTCAGCAACTGTTGCGTACGGACTGCCCATTGCAGATATGCGTCCATGTCGACGGTTCGACCGACGGAACGAACGAAGCGCTTGCGGAAATCGCATCTCGCGATGCCAGTTTGGTGGTCACCACCGGCCCGAATGACGGCAGAGGCCGCGCGATGTTTTCGGCGATTGCTTCCGCCACTGGCGACTATTGCATGGTCTTCGATGATGACGACGATCTCTTCACCGATCGCTTGCCGGAAGTCTGTGAGCACCTCTCGCAGAGAAGTGTCGATGAGAAGATTGCGGGTTTTGTGTTCTCGATGGCTCTTGGCCACCCAGAGAGGGCAGCAGAGCCGTTTCCGTCGGAACGGACAAACCTGATAAAGATGCGGGCCGACGAACGGGTGGTCGGCGACAAGAAGGAGGTCATCAAAACTCCTTTGCTTAAACGGGTTGCCGTGCCCCCAGCGGGGCGGTTCCGCCGTGTTCCAACATCTCTTCTCTGGTCCAGATTGGCGATCGAATACGACGTTATCTGTGTCAATGTCGAGATTGGACGGAAACGATATTTGCCGGAGGGGATGACGGCAAGGATTCGGCTTCTTCAGCGGCAAAATGCATACCCGATGTTGTTGCTGAACTTGAACTACATCAAGGCGTTCTGGCTAGGACGATATCGGTCGGTTCGGTTCCTGGGCAAGGCGGTTCTTGCCTGTTTGAGCTTTGGTGCCTTGAGTTTCCCGTTCTTGCTCAAGAGGTCATTCGTGCGGGTGACTTCATGAAAGAAGCCAGCCTGTGGAAGTTGGTGGAAGCCATCGTAATACGAATTGTTCCTGGTCTTCTGAACATAGCGACGTTGCTGTACATCGGCAGCCATCTGGAGACTGGACAGTACGGTATTTTCAGCACGACGATTGCAACAGTTTCATTTATTTCGACACTTGTTTTTGGAGTCGCGACCTATTCGATAATGCCGGTTTCCGCAAAAATGCATGCCGCGGGAATGGGTAGAGAGTACGTATCGTCCATCTTGACCGTGCTGGCAGTTGTGGCGTTGTTTGTCGTCCTGTCTGGACTGGCACTGACGTGGCTGGGATTTGGCAATGCCGTTGCCGCGACCATCATCGTTTCTTTCGGCTTGCACACCGCACTTCAAGAGATTTTGAGGTCACAACTGCGCTTGTGGGCGTACGGTTGGTCGGCGATTGGCCAGGCCGTCGCATACCAGGCAGGAGCCATAGTCCTGCTTGTCGGAGATGCGAAAGTAGGCTCGGCTCTTGCAGCCTTTTCGCTCAGCTATTTCGTCGGAGCGCTGATTTCATTTGCCTTGCTGGGACCTAGGAATCTGAGACGGCCTGGCTTTTCCTATCTTGCCGGGTCTCTGGTCACTGGCTGGGGATTTGTGTTGAGCAATCTGGCCGAGAGCGGCGTGTTTGTCGGCATCCGATACATAGTTTTGTTGCTTGGCTCCGAGACCCATCTCGGTGTCTTCTCGTTTTGTGTCGATCTTTCACAACGGTCCGTCGGCTTCTTCATGAATGCGGCCAGCTTCGTTTTCGTGCCAAGGGCGTTTCTCAGCGCCGCAAATGGAAACGTCAGGGAGTTTCGGCGCGGACTGTTCGAGGGAGCGGCCATCGCACTCATTTTTGCGACCGCGGCGGCGGCCGGAATAGTTGGCCTGTTTTTCTCGGGCCATGCCTCCGGATGGCTGGGGAAGTCTTTTGACCCTGTGGTGTTCGGGATCGTTTCTTGTGCTGTTCTGGTCAACAGGACGAAAAAGGTGATCATCGATCCGTTTGCGCTTCGGTCGAGCAAAGCGATGACGTTGACCTATTCCTACGCGATAGGGGCGTTGGCTTGCTGTTGTCTGGCGGCATTGGGTCTTTGGTGGCGGGTGCCGCTTGGCAGTGAAATGGCGTTTTTGTTCGGATATGTCGTTGCCGCTGCCTGTTCCTTTTTCGCATTGAGGAATGTGATTGCAGACCAAGGGCCTGATGCGAAACAGCGCACTGTTTTGGTGGTCGGGCCGGATGCCAGAAATGAATGAGAAGAAAGCACTCTACGACGAGGAAAACAGGCGCATCGTCCATGTCGGCACGGTGGCTGATGACGACTATTGGGATTCTCACTGGGCCGAAGGGATTGTCTTGAGGCCGGATCGCTTTGTCGTTGAAACCACCAGGCGATACCTGACCGGATCGGCCAAGATCCTGGACGCTGGATGTGGCTTGGCCAATACGGTCCATGGCCTCCACCAGGCAGGCTTTTCCGCCTACGGGATCGACTTCGCGCAGAAGACCGTGGGGATGGTGAACCGTGCCGCGCCCCATTTGCAAGTGACCGTGGGGGATGTTCGAGCAACGGGCTTCGCGGACGAATTCTTCGATGGGGTGTGGTCTCTGGGGGTGATCGAGCACTTCTTCGACGGTTACGATGAGATCGCATTGGAGATGAGGCGCATCATCCGGTCAGGAGGAGTTGCCTTCGTGACAGTGCCGAGCATTTCTCCTCTCCGACGGCTGAAGATCAGAATGGGTCTCTATCCCAGGTTTTCAGGTGAACAGGCCGGATTTTACCAGTTCGTTCTTGAGCCGTCTTCGATTGTTTCCAGTTTCGAACAGCACGGCTTCAAGCTTCTGGGATCACAGCCAAGGGGAGGCTTCAAGGGGCTGAAGGACGAGACATTTTTCTCCAAGCCGATGCAGGCCTGGTACGACAGCAAGAATGGAATCCTGAGAGGTTTGCGTGCTGCCGCGGACCGGTTGCTCGGCCCATTTTCGCATCATACGCGGCTCTACGTCTTCCACAGGATATAGCGCGGATGTCAAATCCGAGTGGGCGCAGATCGCCAGACGAAACCGGTGGTGAAGCAGTGTCGATATTGCGAAAGTTTGTTCGCGCGAATGTGGCCATTTCCGAGCTCCTGGACAGTGCTCTGCCGCGGCGCCTTCGCATCGACGGCAACCGGACCTTTGCGACGGAGATAGCACCTCCCTTACTTACCTCAAACGCACGGGTTTACGATCTTGGCGGGGGTGCCAGGCCGTTCGTCAGTCTTTCGGAGAAGCGGCGCCTGGGGCTTTTTGTCGTTGGGCTCGACCTCGACGCGGAAGAGTTGTCGAAAGCGCCACGCGGAATATACGACGAGGAGATTGAAGCGGACCTTACCTCGTTTAGGGGGAGGGGCGATGCTGACGTCGTCATTTGCCAGGCAACGCTCGAGCACGTCCGTGATGGCGAGGGTGCCCTGCGCGGCATTGCCAGTTGCGTGAAGCCGGGAGGCATGGTTGCCATTTTCTCGCCCTCGCGCAACGCCGTTTTTGCCAGATTGAATCGGGTCCTGCCGGAGGGGATGAAGCGACGGCTGCTTTTTGCGATCTATCCTGAAAAGGGCATGGGTCATGACGGGTTTCCGGCCTTCTACGACAAGTGCTTGCCCAGTGACGTCGAGACAATCGCAAAACGGAACGACCTGGAACTTGTCGAGCGCCGTCTGTTCTGGAAAAGCTCCTACTTCTATTTTTTCGTGCCGGCCTTTCTTGCCTGGCGCATCTGGTTAGGCGTTTCGGCCCTGTTTCTCCGCAAGGATGCCGCGGAAACCTACGCCTATGTCTTTCGGCGAAAACAGTGAGTTCCCGCGGCTCATGAAAAGGAAGCTCGCGCTGATCGCCATTCCGCTCGACAGAAGAGGCGGTGCCGAAACCATCCTGAAACTTGTTGCGCGCGCACTCGCGAGGCGACCCGACTGGGACGTCGAAATCGGTTTCTTGGGTAGCCAGGCGGCGGGCGAGGCCGCTGGATCACACCAGGACGGAATTCGGTGCAGCTACGGCTTTGGCGGCGGCAAGGCCATGAGCGAGTTTTTGCTCGCCCCGCGGCTGCTCCGGCGTCGGTACGATTTGGTGTTCTCGAGTCACGCACGGGTAAACTCGTTTCTGGCTGCCGCCCGAAGCATTGGACTTCTCCGCAGCCATAGGCTGGTCGCCCGCGAGTCCACGGTACTTCTGGATCGCTTCAAGGGTCCTCGCGCGCTCGCTTACAAGGCGCTCTACGCTGCCTATGGCAGCCAAGACATGATAGTCGCGCAAACGAGCTATATGAATGAACGCCTGCGTGACGTATTGCCCCGGCGAGCAATCGCCAAGCTGTGTACTTTGCCCAACCCGGTCGACGAAGATCTCATCGTCAAAATGTCCATGCAGGCATTGTCCGGGCACGACGCCGAGATACTTTCCCGCCGTCCGCAGATAGTCTGGTGCGGCCGGCTGATCGATGTGAAGCGTCCGACGATCGCGGTTGATGTGCTGGCCGAAGTCAGACGAAGGACCGGCGAGGATTATGAGCTGACCATGGTTGGCTCTGGCCCCATGGAAGCGGAGTTGAGAGCCCGCGCCGGCAAGCTTGATCTGGCCTCGCGACTAAATCTGCTCGGCCAGAGAGACAACCCGTTTCCGCTGTTTCGCGCTGCGCGTGCCGGCTTGCTTACGTCGGCGACGGAGGGATTTCCCAACGTCCTTCTGGAAATGATGGCTTGCCGGATTCCCGGCATCGTCACCACCCCCTGTGCGGGAGATCTGGACATGCTGTCGGGCCTGGAGATTTCAGCCGGCTTTGGCGCGTCGGAAATTGCGGAAGCACTGCTGAAGGTCATTCAAGTCGGTGATCGGTCGGCCTTGTACGGAAAGACCTTGTCGGAAAGATCGCCGGATCGGTTTGCGGATATGCTGTTGAGAGCGCCGTCGTCATATCCGGGTGGGCAGAGATGACGGCCGTTGCTCGCAACAAGATAGTCGTCTCGATAAACACATCCTGGAATGTCGTCAATTTCCGCAAGGGACTGATCGAGGCGCTGCGGAGCCGTGGCTATGACGTGGTCGTCGTCGCGCCGAGAGACGAGTATTCTCCGCTGATTGGGGCCATGGGCTGCCGCTATGTCGAACTCGACATGGACAATTCCGGCACGTCACCGTTGCGGGATTTGGTCCTTCTGTGGCGCTACTGGCGTCTCTTGCGGCGCGAGAGACCGCTGGCGTTTGTCGGCTTCACGATCAAGCCCAATGTGTTCGGCTCCATCGCGGCCAATCTGAACGGCATTCCCGTCATCAACAACATTTCGGGATTGGGGACGGCGTTCGTCCGCGGTGGTCTGCTGCTCAGGATTGCCAAGGCCTTGTACCGGGTGGCATTGGCCCGTTCCAAAATGGTTTTCTTCCAGAATGACGATGACCGGATGCTGTTCGTCGACGAACGTCTGGTTCGCAAGGATCGAACCGCGCTTTTGCCTGGCTCCGGGATCGACCTCGTGCGTTTTGCCCCGTTGTCCGAAGCGCGCACCGGGTCTGGCGCCATCGTCTTTCTTCTCGTGGCCCGGCTTCTCTGGGACAAGGGTGTCGGCGAGTTCATCACGGCGGCCCGTCGGGTTTGCCGTGAGGTGCCCGGAGTGCGTTTCCAGCTACTCGGCTTTCTTGATGTCGAAAACCGGACCGCGGTCAGCCGCGAGCACGTGGAAAAATGGGTTGGCGAGGGATTGGTCGAATATCTCGGCTCCACCGACGATGTGCGGCCTTTCATGCGTGCCGCCGATTGTGTCGTGCTGCCCTCTTACAGGGAGGGAACGCCGCGCTCGCTGCTCGAGGCGGCTGCGATGGGCAAGCCGCTGATCGCAACCGACGTGCCAGGATGCAGGGAAGTGGTGGACCACTCCGTCAATGGCTTCCTATGCAAGGTGAGGGACCCTGATGACCTTGCGAGCAAGATGGTCGAGTTTGCGCGGCTGGACGGCTCGTCCAGGGACAGGATGGGGGCACAGAGCAGAAACAAGGTCGAGCGGCAGTTTTCGGAAACGATCGTCATCGAGAGGTACATGCAGCAGATAGAAAGACTGAGCGCCCTTGCGACGAAATGAGCGGACCGGCCGCACAGGGTCGGATGGAGGATGGTTTTGTCAGTCAGGAGCATAGCGTTGCTTGCCGTCGTGGCTGTTTTGTTTGGTGTTGGCTTTCTGGGCATCATCGTGATGCAGAGGGGCGGCCCGTCCCCCGCGAAGCCGGTAGCCGAGCTCAAGCCGTTTGACGGCAAGCTCGCAATCCCATCGGTCGATGATCTACGCGTCGGCGGTCGCAAGATCCTGCTGTGCGGAGCGGCGTTTTCCAGGCCTCAGGCTATGCGCCTCCTGGTGACGGAAGCGGCGCGCCGAGACTACCAGGGGCTCGTCCTGGCCTGCAAACCTGTCGGTGCCGGAACACCTTGCGACGGCAAGATCGCCTCCAGGGTTGGCGATACCCTTGTTGTGCAGTGCTTGACGGCCGAGGGCGAAGATTTGGCCACCATACTTACGCAGGGCGGAATTCTCTGCGGCCAGCCGGTTCAGGCCGGCGCAACGTACAAACCTTGCTGAGCAGGTCGCCAGTAAAGACCGGAGCCTCTTGCGGCGAAGTGAGTGGGTCTTGTTCTCAAGCTGGCCGGCTGCCCGTATTTGGGTATTTATGGGTCCTTTCTTGGGTATGTCGGTTCTTGAATTTTCGGGTATTTGTGGGTATATTTGTGGGTATGACCCTGAAGATCGACTCTCTGCAAATTACCACCGAAATCCTTGCCCTGGTCTCGGAGATCGACGAATTCAAAGGGGCTTGGCGAGCGATGGGCGCGCTCGCTCCGGAGCGCCTATCGGCTCTGCGCCGCGTTGCGACCATCGAGAGCATCGGCTCTTCTACCCGTATCGAAGGAAGCAGGCTTACTGACGGCGAAGTGGAGCGGCTGCTCGCCAACCTCGACATCAAATTCTTTGAGTCCCGAGACGAGCAGGAAGTCGCCGGATATGCGCAGGTCATGGGAATGATCTTCGCACATTTCGATGCGATTGATCTGACCGAAAACCACCTGACACAATTACACCGTGACCTGCTGGCGTTCAGCAACAAGGATGAACGCCATCGCGGTGCATATAAGACACTTGCCAATAATGTCAGTGCGTTCGATGCCGACGGAAAAGAGATCGGCGTCATCTTCGAAACGGCGACGCCTTTTGATACGCCGAAGCGGATGAAAGAGCTCGTCGAGTGGACACGCGACACACTCAACGAGCAAAGCCTTCACCCTCTGCTCGTCGTCGCAATCTTCACGGTGGTGTTTCTGGAGATACACCCATTCCAGGACGGGAATGGACGGCTGTCGCGCGTTCTGACGACGCTCCTGCTGATGCGCAGCGGATATGCGTATGTGCCTTACTCTTCCCTCGAAAGCGTGATTGAGAACAGCAAGGAAGGCTACTATCTGGCGCTACGCCAGACCCAGAAGACGATCCGCAGCCCGAACCCCAATTGGCAGCCATGGGCTGTGTATTTCCTACGCGCTCTGCAGCAGCAAAAGCGGAGGTTGGAGAAAAAAATCGAGCGGGAGCGCCTTGTGCTCGGCACGTTGCCCGAACTCTCGCTGCAAATCGTTGAGGCCATCAATGAGCGTGGGCGCATAACCATCAGCGAGATCGTCAACTTGACAGGTGCAAACCGAAATACCGTCAAAAAACACTTGGCCATTCTGGTCGAAGCGAACCATCTGGCCCAACATGGAACCGGCAAGGGAACGTGGTACGGCCAAAATAGGCGGTAAAGGCTCCAAGTCTGAGGCACGTCGACTTGGTGAATTGGATCGAGGTGGGGGCATGGAGCCAGATCTCCATGGCCGAGAGATGAGGAATGGGTAGCCGAGCCGGCCGTCTACCCCCGTTGGCCGCGATTGGTATCGAGCCGATCTCGAATTACATGCTGTCAGCAGGAATATCTACACCGAAAATGTATCTATAATTCAATATATTAGCTTGGGTGTCGGAAGGTTTGGCGCGCTCAGCTTGGTCAAATCTTATCGAGCCAGTCACCACAGAAAGGAGACGTCAAATTTTTGCCCGATAATAAGAAACCTGTGAAAGTTAGTCGAAAACTATTAATGCGATTTGGCTAAAGTACTGTGCTCGGACAGACACGCATCAGCTTAAATCGCTTCGCGCGCGCGAAACAGGTTGGAATTGTGGCCAAAAACTGGTACGCGCTGATGCACTGCCTTTGACTGGGTGCGTCTGAAGTGGTGCAGCAAGAAGGGATCGAAGACTGATGAACCTTGTGGTTAAAACTGCGCTTGCCGTATTTGTCGTGTCAATCGGGTTTGGTCCAGCTTCATCGTTTGCCCAGGATGCTTCGTGCAGCTGCGCGACACCCTATCAAGGTTCGGCAAACCCGATCGGATCCATCCGTTCCGCCATCGGTGATGTGATGGTGTCGCAGACGGCGGGCTATGGCGCTGCCAAGGTTGGAAGCGCGCTCGATTTCGGCAGCCGTGTGGTGGTTGGCGCCAAGGGCGAGGCCTCCGTTCTGGTCGGCGGCTGCAATCTGGAGGTTTCGGCCAATTCGAGCCTCGACGTTTCCCGCCTTGGCGACAACATTTGCCTCAAGCTTGTCGGCTCGGAGCAGACGGCTGCTATTCAGCCCTCCGGGGGCGGCGCTGGGTTCGGTCCGCCGGAGGCGATTTTCGCCGGGGCGCTTCTGACGTCTGGCGTGCTCGCGGCGACGCAGGACGACGACAACGGCGTCAGCCGCTGACGAAGATATGGCGGCGTCGGCCGCTGTAGAGAAGGGTCTGGATAGGTTGGCGGGGCCGGCTGGTTTGTTGGGTTTGTTAACCATATTGTTCTATTGCTTGGAGCGGGGCGGGCTGTAATTCGTACCAACAGGGCGAGTTACAGGTTTTGGTGGGGTAAAATGATGAGTTGCCATCGGTTCGGGGCTGCTTTTGCTTTTGTTGCATTCGTCGCAGGGGGCGTCCTGTTCGCCGCTCCCGAGGCTGTAGCTCAGCAAACCTGTTCCTGTCTTGCGCCCGTGCCGGCGTCCGAAGACGCGATAGGTCGTCTTACGCAGGTCCGGGGTGATGTCCAGATGTCCCAGGCCAGCGGCTATGCAGGGGTGGATGCCGAGGCGCCGGTGTATGCGGGCGCGCGCATCATGACCGGGGCGCATGCGTCTGCTTCGCTGGCTATCGGAGCCAATTGCGCGCTCGATATTCCAGCCAATGCCACCGTCAAGGTCGACCCTATCGAAGGCGGCATGTGCGTTTCGCTTGAGACACCATCTGCGACGATCGTACCCGCCAGCTCAGAACCTGGCATGCTGCCGGTTCTCTTGGGCGGCGCCGCCGTCGGTGGTGCCGTCGCCCTTATTATCGGCCTGCAGGATGACGACGACGCGGTCAGCCAATAGGCGGGATACGACCCCCGTTGTTTTGCGTAAATTTGTCAAATGCGTCATTCGCCTTCATGCGGGTGACGCGTTTCTATTTTTGTCGAGGCGAAGCTTTGCCTCCTCTCAACCAGAAACGCCAATGATCGACCTGCATTCACATATCCTGCCCGGTCTCGATGACGGTTCTCCTGACTTGGCCATGTCGCTGGAGATGGCACGGCTGGCAGTCGCCGACGGTACAACGCATATGGCATGTACGCCGCATGTAATGCCTGGGGTTTATGAGAACGCCACGCCAAACATTGCCGAGGCTGTTCAGGCGTTGGAACTGGAGCTTCATCGCGCTGCCATACCGCTTACCCTATACGTTGGCGCTGATGTTCATCTCGCGCCTGATCTTCCCGATCGGTTGAGGCTTGGTACGGTGCCGACTCTGAACGGATCCCGCTATTTCCTGTTCGAACCGCCACATCACATTCTGCCTCCGCGGCTCGAAGATTTCGCCGCGCGTCTCATAGGCGCCGGCTTCGTGCCGATCCTCACTCATCCAGAGCGGTTGACCTGGATCAAGGCGAATTACGACGTCATCGAGAGGTTGAATACGCTAGGCTGCCTTATTCAGCTCACGGCTGATTCTGTGACGGGGGCCTTTGGACGTACGGCGCTCTACTACTCGGAGAAGCTGCTGGATGAGGGCAGGGTGGATATTGTCGCCTCCGACACGCACGGCGCCAGCCGGCGGCGGCCAGGGCTTTCGCAGGCGGTTGTCGCCATCGCGAACCGGTGTGGGGAAGATGAGGCTTACAACATGGCAGTGAAACGCCCGGACGCGATATTGCAAAATCGGCCGCTCGTGCCCATCGGAAAGCAAAGCGCGAGGAAATCGGGCGGCAGCAGTGCGGGGCGGTTTGGCGGATTGGGCCGGTTGTTCAAGAGCGGGGCTCTTTGATGGGCATTTTCGATCTTGCAAGAAGTCATGCGGGCACCGTGCCCGCTTTGCTCGCATCGCTAGCAATATCTGCTTGCGCAAGCACTTCGTCGACATCGACGTCCTCCACCAGTTCTGTCGATGCGCTGCAGCCGATGGCGTCTTCATCGGCGCTCTCAGGCGGTGGTACGCTGCAGGTGGTCAAGGATCTCCCGCCGCCGCAGAATACCCAGAACGGCAGCGAGCAGCCGCTGTCTGCCAACGATGTACTCGAGGTCAGTGTGTTTCAGGTCGATAATTTGAACAGAACAGTTCAGGTCGACGCGGGCGGGCAGATTTCGCTTCCGCTGATTGGAACCATGACCGCAGCCGGCAAGACCGTTCGTCAGCTCGAGAAGGAAATCGAGACTGCCTACGGTGAAAAGTACTTGCAGTCGCCTGACGTGACGATTTTCGTCAAGGAGTCGATTGGCCAGCGCATCACGGTCGATGGTGAAGTCAACAAGGCCGGCATTTATCCGGTGTCCAGCAGCGCTTCCTTGCTCGACGCGATCGCCCTTGCCGGAGGGTTCAATCCGGTCGGTGATGCCGGTAAGGTCTTCGTCTATCGCAATGTCGGCCAAAACAAGCTGGTCGCAAATTACAATGTCGAGGAAATCCGCGCCGGCAAGAACCGCAACCCGCGGATCTATGGCGGCGACGTGGTCGTCGTTTTTGCTTCGAAGTCGAAAATCGCGATGAACAATTTGAAGGATGCGCTGGGCCTCGCCTCCAGCGCTGCCCGCATTGCGGTCATTCCGTAGACACGGACAACCCCAGGATCACCTCGCGTATGCTCGATCGCAACAGGCAGCCCCAACTTGCCGGACCCGGACATGGCCAGGCCCTGTCCGCGGACTCCTATTACGACGTGCCGCAAAACTACGGTCCCTATGGTCGCGACTATGCGGGCCAGGATGAGGGGTTCAACCCGCTCAAGCTGCTTTTATACATCGTCCAGTATCGCTGGCTGATCGTCATGATGGCAGCGGCCGGGCTCGTTGCCGGCGTCATCGTGACGATGATGCAGACACCAAAATATCTGGCGACGACGCAGCTCGAAGTTCTGGTGCCTTCGGCGAAAGTGTTTCAGGACATTGAGGTTGTTTCCGAAAACAGCGACGTCCGGGCCTTCCTGACCGCTCGGGAGAAGCTGAAGAGCCGGGCATTGGCTCAGCGCGTGGTGTTCCAGCTTGGGCTTAGCGAAAAACCGGATTTTCTGTTTCCGACGCCGAGCTTTTCCCCGAGCAATATTGTCTACCGTGCGTTCGGGATGTCCAAGTCACCCTCCATTGAGGAGAAAACGCCCGAAGAGCGCGAGGCAATTGCGATCAAGCGCATCCAGGAAGATCTGACGGTCAATCTGGTCACCAATACAAGCCTGCTATCGATCACCTTCGTCGATCAAAAGCCGAAATATGCAAGCGACGTTGCCAATCAGGTTGCGCAGAGTTTTATCGATCAACGTCTCGATCAGACCAGCGAGACCTCTGACCTGGCACGGCAGTTCATCCAGGAACAGGTTTTGCAAGTGAAGCAAAAGCTGCAGACCTCCGAAGAGGAACTGGTCACCTATGCAAAAGATGCCGGCATCACGGTTACCGGCGATGACAAATCGCTGATCGGCTCCAACATCGAAGCCCTGAACACCGCCCTGGCCACGGCAATCCAGGAGCGTCTTGATGCGGGGCGGGTGGTCGATCAGATAGAAAAGGGCCGCGGGTCGAGCCTCGGTCCGGTTCTGGAAAGCGAAGGTTTGCAGAAGCTTAGCGATAAGCTGGCGGATCTGACCAGCCAGTATCAGCAGAAATTGGGCATCCTGAAGCCCGGTTTTCCGGAAATGCAGCAATTGCAATCGCAGATCAAGGAACTGCAGCGACTCTACAACAACGGCGTGCTGGCGATAACCGATTCGTTGCGGCTGAAATATCAGGAAGCGCAGAACAAGGAAACCGACCTCAAGTCCAAGCTCGCGGAGATGGAGAGGCAGCAGGTCGTCTTCAACGACAAGAATATCAAATACACGATCCTAAAACGCGAAGTCGACTCCAACCGATCGCAGTATGACAGCCTTATCGCCAAGCTGAATGAAGTCGGCGTTAGCTCGGAGCTCAAGACGCAAAGCGCTGCGATAGTCGATTTCGCTTCGCTGCCCACAGCCCCCTATTCTCCACGTCTGAGCATCAATCTTGCAGTCGCTCTCGCGCTTTTCATGGCCCTGGCTGCATCGATCATCTACATCATCGAGTTGCTGAACAACACTTTCACCAACCCGGAGCAGATCGAGAAAGAGCTGGGGCTGGCGATGCTCGGCATCCTGCCGCTTGTCGGTGACCGCGAACTCATAGCCAGCATCGCCGATCAAAAATCCGGGCTCTCCGAGGCCTATCGTTCGCTGCGAACATCGCTGCAGTTCTCCGGTGCGGAGGGCGCGCCGCGATCGCTGCTGGTGACCAGTTCGGAACCGTCGGAAGGCAAGTCGACCACGTCGTTCAAGCTTGGCCAGGATTTCGCGGCACTCGGCGCAAGGGTTCTGCTTGTCGACGGCGATCTCCGCAAACCCAACCTGCACCGGCTGTTCGGCCTCGACAATGCGATCGGGTTGAGCAACCTGCTGACAAATACCGTTCGCAAGGACGATCTGCCGAGCATTTTCAGACCGACGAAATACCCCAATGTCACCGTGCTGACGTCCGGAACGATTCCGCCGAATCCGGCCGACCTGCTCTCGTCGCCGAAGATGGCGTTGATCTTGACCAATCTAGGCAAACGCTTCGATCTGGTCATCATCGACGCCCCGCCGGTCGTCGGTCTTTCCGACGCACCAATCCTCAGCCGGCTTGCCGAAGGCACATTGATGGTCGTTTCGACCAATCAGGTCACACGCAAGTCAGCCAAAACGGCACTCAAGCGTCTGCGCTCAGCCGGTGCGAACGTGATCGGAGCGGCGATGTCGAAATTTACGGTCAACAAGTTCGATTACAATTACGCCTATAAATACATGAACTATCAGTACTACGACTATGGCGCGAGTACCCCGAAAATTGAGGGCAAAGTCGATGACGGAGCAGGCCAGCCCGCTCACGCGAAATCTCCGGCGTTCAGGCGTTTGGTTCGTCGCCTCCGTTCTGGTGTTGGCGGTTTCGTCGATAGGGCTAAGTCGGCTTCTTGAGTCGGAAACGCCGGCCGTCTCGCTTGCGCTCGATCCCTTGAACACAGATGCCTTGATAGGCGAAATTGCCGGTCGGTTGAGCGAAACAGGCGACGGTGTTGATCTCGACGTCTTGGCGACAAAGGCGAAGGGCGCGCTTCGTTTCAATGTCGCGGATGCCCGGCTCTACAGCCTGATAGGCGAGATTGAGTATCGACAAGGTGAGAAAGACGAGGCTTTTGAACTCTTCGACCAGGCTCGAAAGCTGTCCAAGACTGAAATCCATTCGCTTCAGAGATCGATCGATCGCTCGATCGCAGTGGGCGATCTGTCAAAGGCCGTTGCCGAGATCGACACGTTGCTGCGTCGGTGGCCCGACAGATTTCCAGTCATTGCGGCGGGCATGCCGGCTATTCTTTCAAACCCGGACGGATATCAGGCTGTCCTGGCAGCCTTAAGGATCGAGGCACCGTGGAGGTCCAATCTTTTCTCCGCCCTTGGTAAGGATCCGCGGGGCCTGCGCGTCGCAAATCAACTGTTGCTGGACCTTGCCGGATCGAGCTCACAACCGACGTCGAAGGAGTTGTCTGCCGTAATCAACGGGTACATCCGGCAGAAGGAATACGAGGCGGCCTATCGGCTGTTCCTGTTCAGTCTGTCCGATCAGGAGCGGACACTGGCCGGATACATTTTCAACGGCGGCTTTGAGCATATCCTCAGCGACAAGCCATTCGACTGGCAGGTTCGCGACCCCTCCGGTCTGGAAATTACCTTTGCCGGGGCGCGCGATGTCGGCGAAAGCGATAGCGGAGCGACTGTTCGATTCCTGAATACGCCGGTGAAGAACGCCGCGCTCCAGCAATATGTCGAACTGCCTCCCGGCTCCTACAGGATTTCCCTGATCGCCTCCGCGAGAAACCTGAAGCTGCCCAAACAGTTGTTCTGGTCCATCAGATGCGCGGATCCGGCGGGCGAAATAGCGCGGTTCAACATTCCGGAAGGCACATTCAATCGGCGGCAGTTGAGCCTGGATTTCGCGATCGGACCAGGCGCGTGTCCCATGCAATTGTTGCGGCTGGAAACAGCTGCCATCGCTGAGAGCTGGCGATTTCGGTATGTTGGCACGCTGGTCATGCACAAATTGAGCATCGAAAGAGTTTCATCTTGAGAGAGCGGTCAACCCGGTCCACGGAATGGGAAAAATATCTGCTTGGGTCGGTTCTTTTCCTGTCAGTGCTGATTGGCGGCGGCACCGCGAGCGGTCTCTACACCGAAGCGCTGATCGAGGTGGCGGCGATTGCAGCGGCCGCGGCCGTCTTTTCAAGGCCGTCGGAGCACGGCATCCCTCGCTCGGCCCTGTGGTTGCTTGCTCTGGGCCTAGCCGTGTTCTGTTTTCAGATCGTGCCGCTGCCTGCCGCCCTGTTGAGCGGATTGCGGCCTGAGGTTTTACTTGCAAATCCATGGCTGAGCGGTGAAACCGGGCTGCGTTTCGTCAGTGTCGGCGTGGGACGTACGATCGAGTGTCTGTTGTACTTCGTGGCGATGGCTGCATTCTTTCTGAGCGTCACCCGCTTGCGCCCAGATCAGATCTACGGTCTTCTGCCCTTCTTTTTCATGGGTGTCATCTGTAACGGACTGGCTGCGGCGATCCAGTATTCGCTCTCCGACACGGTTGCCATACAGGGTTTGCTGCCGTTCACGATCAATGCGGGACTGTTTGCCAACCAGAACCATTTTTCAGCTTTGCTCTTCGTCTCCGTCCCCTTCGTCGTCTACTACGGCCTGTTTCGCGGGCACCTTCTGTCCGGGTCGCTCGGCTTGATAACGCTGCTGCTGTTGCTCCTGGCCGCCGGTTCGCGCGCCGGTATTCTGATAGGGCTGGCGATCACAATAATATCGGTTGTCTTTCTATCCGCGCGCTCGAGGCTGGGCGGGTATGGAATACCCGCTGTCTTCATCGGGCTTTCGCTTTACACGATCGGGGCGTGGACGAAGATCGATGAGGAAGTGGTTGACCCGGCCTTTGGACGGGCCGAATTTGCCCGCACGACGATCGCGGGAATTGAAGAGAACTGGGCGACGGGCGTCGGCTTTGGCAGTTTTCCGAAAGTCTACCAGATTTACGAAAAGGGAGAGATGATCTTCAAGCCCTACGTCAATCACGCCCACAATGATTATCTGGAATTGGCACTTGAAGGTGGCGCGCCTGTTGTCTTTCTGGTCGCGGCCTACTCGGTATTGGTTTTTGCGTTTTCCCTTGCGGCACGGCGAGATCCGCTGCAGAAAATGGCATTTCTCTCAGTATCGTTTCTGCTCGTTCATTCCCTGGTCGATTATCCCATGCGAACGGCGGCGCTTGCGATGACTTTCGCCTATATGAATGGCATCATCTTTCACAAGGGATTCGCTGGGCGGTTAAGCCAGAGAGGCGAGTCGACCGAGGCCCATGATGACAATCTGCTTGTTCCCGTCAGGCCGGCCTTGGCAAGACGATAGCAATGCGTCGCCTGGAATTGGCCATGGATTGGCGCTGGACCGTGACCCGGTCGTTTGCCGAACGCCGAGATTGACAAGCCATTGCATGGAACCTAAGCACGGGCGGCTGGGGCCGGGGGGTTCAGGCATGTCAAGGAGAGCTTCTTGAAAGGAATTATCCTTGCTGGAGGCAGTGGAACGCGTCTTTATCCACTAACATTAGCAGTCTCTAAGCAAATTCTGCCGATATACGACAAGCCGATGATCTATTATCCGCTGAGCGTTCTGATGCTCGCGGGTATCCGTGAAATTCTGATCATTTCGACGCCGCGTGACCTGCCGATTTTTCGCGATCTGCTTGGCGATGGATCGGAGTTCGGCCTCGACCTGTCCTATGCCGAGCAACCGCAGCCCAACGGGCTGGCGGAGGCCTTCATCATCGGCCGCAATTTCATCGGCAAGGACAACGTGTCGATGATCCTCGGCGACAACATCTATTTCGGCGACGGGCTGTCGCAGCTTTGCCGCGACGCAGCCTCGCGCGAAAAGGGCGCTTCGGTGTTCGCCTATCATGTCGAGGATCCCCAGCGTTATGGCGTGGTTTCCTTCGACAAGGCCACAGGAACGGCGCTGACGATCGAGGAAAAGCCGCAGGTGCCGAAATCCAACTGGGCGGTCACCGGTCTCTACTTCTATGACAACGACGTCGTCGACATCGCCCCTGCCATCCGTCCCTCGGCGCGCGGCGAGCTCGAGATCACGGCGGTCAACAACGTCTACCTCGAGCGCGGCCAGTTGCATGTGCATCGGTTGGGGCGCGGCTTTGCCTGGCTCGACACCGGCACGCATGACAGCCTGCATGAGGCCTCGTCATTCGTGCGCACCATCGAGCACCGCCAGGGCATCAAGGTCGCCTGTCCCGAAGAGATCGCCTTTGAACAGGGTTGGCTGACAGTGGACCAGGTTCTGCGTCGCGCCGACCACCTGGGCAAGAATGAATATGCCGCCTATCTGCGCCGGCGTGTCGTCGACCTGTCGGAGGGCTAGGCGTTGGAGGTCAGGCCCCTTGGCATCGATGGCGTGCTGGAAATCGTTCCGAAGCGACATGGCGACGCGCGCGGCTTCTTCGTGGAAACCTACAATGCCGAGCGCTTTTCGCAGGCCGGCATAGACCTGGCCTTCGTGCAGGACAATCATTCCTATTCCGCCGCGGCGGGCGTCTTGCGAGGGCTTCATTATCAGCTTGCGCCGCGCGCGCAGGACAAGCTGCTGCGCGTCATCCGGGGCAGCATTCTCGATGTGGCGGTCGACATTCGCCGCGGTTCGAAAACCTTCGGAAAATGGGTCGCTCTCGAAGTATCGGCCGAGAAGGGCAACCAGATTCTGGTGCCAAAAGGCTTCGCGCACGGCTTCGTGACGCTCGTGCCCGACACCGAGGTCCTGTATAAGGTGACCGACACCTATTCGCAGGCGCATGATCGGTCGATCCGTTTCGACGATCCCGACATCGGCATCGAATGGCCGTCATTGACCGGCGGGTTCCAGCTCTCGGACAAGGACCTCAAGGCGCCGCTGCTGGCCGCCGCCGAGGTGTTCGCCTGATGGGTTACGTGAGGACAGCGGCATGAATTTTCTGGTGACGGGCGGTGCGGGCTTTATCGGTTCGGCGGTGTGCCGGCATCTGTGCGCCAACCCGGCCTATCGGGTGACCAATCTCGACAAGCTTACCTATGCGGGAAACCTGGCCTCGCTGCGGCCGATCGAGAACGCACACAATTATCGCTTCGCGCAGGCCGATATCTGCGACGAAAAGGCGGTGCTCGACATCCTCCGGCGCGACGATATCGACATCGTCATGAACCTTGCCGCCGAGAGCCATGTCGACCGCTCGATCGATGGGCCGGGCACCTTCATCGAAACCAACATCGTCGGCACCTACAAGATGCTCAATGCCGCGCTGGAATACTGGCGCGGCCTGCCCGAAGACAGGAAGAGCCATTTCCGCTTCCATCATGTCTCGACCGACGAGGTGTTCGGCGATCTTCCCTTCGACGGCGGCATGTTCGTCGAGGAAACGCCCTACGCCCCATCCTCGCCCTATTCCGCCTCGAAAGCGGCCTCGGACCATCTGGTGCGGGCCTGGCACGAAACCTATGGCCTGCCGGTCGTGCTTTCCAATTGCTCGAACAATTACGGGCCCTATCACTTTCCCGAAAAGCTGATCCCGCTGGTCATCCTCAATGCGCTCGATGAAAAGCCGCTGCCGGTCTATGGCGCCGGCGCCAATGTGCGCGACTGGCTGTTCGTCGAGGATCACGCGCGCGCGCTGGAACTTGTCGCGACCAGGGGACTGCCGGGCGAAAGCTACAATGTCGGCGGCAATTCCGAGCGGACGAACCTTGGCGTCGTCGAGACGATCTGCGATCTCCTCGACAGCAGGCGGCCGCGGGCAGGGGGCAAGAGCTATCGCGACCTGATTTCCTTCGTCACCGACCGCCCCGGTCACGATCGCCGCTATGCCATCGACGCCTCGAAGATAGGCCGGGACCTGGGCTGGGCGCCCAATGAGAATTTCGACAGCGGCCTCGCCAAGACCATCGACTGGTTTCTCGACAACACATGGTGGTGGGGACCGATCCGCGAGCAGCGCTATGCCGGTGAACGGCTGGGCGAAGCGCGCAAGGGGGCGGCGTGAGGCTGGTTGTCACAGGACGCGACGGGCAGGTCGCGGCAAGCCTCCTGGAGGCCGGCCAGGCGACCGCCGGCGTTGAGGTCATCGCCATTGGCCGTCCGCAACTCGACCTTTCAAGACCCGACACCGTGATCGAAGCCATCGCGGCCGCGAAGCCGGATATCGTCGTGTCGGCTGCCGCCTACACGGCGGTGGATCAGGCCGAGGATGAGCCCGATCTGGCATTCGCGGTGAACGCCATCGGCGCCGGCAAGGTGGCGGAAGCGGCGGCGCTGCTTGGCGTTCCCGTCATTCATCTTTCGACCGACTATGTCTTCGACGGCACCAAGGACGCGGCCTATGTCGAGACCGACGCGACCGCATCAGCCAGCGTCTATGGCGCCTCCAAGCTTGCCGGCGAGCAGGCGGTTGCATCGGCCAATCCGCGCCATCTGATCCTGCGCACGGCATGGGTCTACAGCCCGTTCGGCAAGAATTTCGTCAAGACCATGCTGCGGCTGGCCGCCGACCGCGACGAGATCGCGGTGGTGGCCGATCAATGGGGAAATCCGACATCTGCACTTGATATCGCAGACGCAATCCTGCATGCGGCGGCACAGCTGCACGAGGGCGCCGCCACATCCGGCATCTATCATCTGGCCGGAACCGGCGAGGCCAACTGGAGCGGCTTTGCCCGCCATATCCTCGACACAAGCCGCGTGTTGGGTGGTCCCTGGGCGCGGGTACGGGACATTGCTACGATGGACTACCCAACCAAGGCGCGCCGCCCCGCCAATTCCCGGCTGTCGAGCGCGAAATTCGCGGCGGCGTTCGCGTGGGATGCGCCGGACTGGCGGCAATCGACGGAGGCGGTGGTGCACCGACTCCTAGCCAGTGAGATGAAACAAGTATTGACGGCATGAACAAGCACCCGTCACCCGAGACCTTGCGCGATGCGATGCCTGCTGGCAAGGCACGCGCCAAAGCCAAAACGGCAAGGCCTGCAAAGCAGGCTCTTTCACTTCGTGACCTGTACGACGCGCATCGCGGCAAAGTGTCGGATAAATGGTCGATCTATCTCAGCACCTACGACGATATTTTTTCAGAGTATCGAGACAGGCCGGTTCGAATCCTGGAAATCGGAGTTCAGAATGGCGGATCCCTGGAGATATGGCAGAAATATTTCCCCAATGCTGAAATAATCGTTGGTTGTGACGTCAATCTGGCTTGCGGGAATCTCGTTTTCGACAGCCGGAAGATAAAGATCTCCGTAGGTGACGCCAATACTGATGAAACAGAGCGCGACATCATCTCGATGTCGGAAAAGTATGATATTATAATTGATGACGGATCGCACCTATCCTCGGATATAATACGCTCGTTCGCACGATATTTCCCCCATCTTTCCGAAGGGGGCATGTACATCGCCGAGGATTTGCATTGCAGTTACTGGCAGGAGTTCGAGGGCGGTCTCTACGATCCGCTTTCCTCAATCTCGTTTTTCAAACGCCTGCTTGATGTAGTCAACCATGAGCATTGGGGACTGGATCGTCGTCGGGTCGATGCCTTGGCGACTTTCGCCGACAGGCACAAAGTCACATTCGATGAGGCTTCTCTCGCGTCGGTTCATTCCGTCGAGTTCTTGAACTCGCTTTGCATTGTCACGAAGCTGCCTATTCCGGAAAACGTCCTGGGCGCGCGCAACGTGCACGGGCGGGTCGCGCTCGCCGACGGGAGCGTGGTTCTTCTCGACGAGACGAAGAGCAAGGCGATCGATCAAACCGGAAATCCATGGTCGTTGAAGGCAACAACGATGGAGGAGGAGATCGAAACCAACCGGAAATTGGTGGGGCATCATGGGGCGCGTATCGAGGCTTTCTCCAGCGAGATGGCTGAAATGCGAGAACAAATCCGGACCTACAAAGACGAGATCTCAAGCGCAAGGACACAAGTCAGCGCAAGAGACGACGAGATTGCTCAAGGGCGGACACAGATCATTGCGAGAGACAAGGAGATCGAGCTCCTGCAACAAAATTTGTCGATGGCGCACAGGGCGACGAGTGCGCTGCTTGCGGATCGCGACGAGGCGCGATCCGAGGAAATCCGGTTGCATGAGGTTCTCGATGCCGTTTATGCCAGCACATCCTGGCGAGTGACCAAGCCTCTGCGGGGGATTGGGAGCCGCGTCCGCGCTATCGGCGATGTTCGCATACGGGTCCGCCGCTTGGCGATTCGGGGTGCCTACGGTTGTTGGCACAATCTGCCGCTCTCCATCGACCTCAAGCGAAAATTGAAGAGAGCGGCGTTTTCGACCTTTCCTTCGCTGTTTGGCGTTACGAATGCCTACCGCGCCTGGAGAAGCATGGAGGCACCCCAAGCGCCTGTGGGCAGCAACGAGATGGTCTTGCGCGGGGCGCTGGTCAGTTCCGGCCCGATCTTCTCGCCCGAACCAGTCTATGTGCCGCTTCTCGATGCGCCGCCGTTGCTCCAGAAGCCGGTGCGCGTCATCGCGTTCTACCTGCCGCAATTCCACCCGATCCCCGAAAACGATGAATGGTGGGGACAGGACTTCACCGAATGGTCTAATGTCCGGCCCGCTGAGCCGCAATTTATCGGTCACCACCAGCCGCACGTGCCGGATACGCTCGGCTACTACGACTTGCGCGATACTGCTGTGCAGCATCGCCAGATCGAAATGGCAAGGCTCTATGGAGTGGAAGGCTTCTGCTTCTATTTTTATTGGTTCGGCGGCAAGAGGCTCCTGGAAAAGCCGCTCGAAAACTGGCTCGAGGATAAGCGCCTCGACATGCCATTCTGCGTCTGCTGGGCCAACGAGAATTGGTCGCGCCGCTGGGACGGAATGGACCAGGAGATCCTGATCGCTCAGGATCACTCCCCCCAGGATGATCTCGCGTTCATCGCCGAGGTCGCGCCCTATCTTCGTGACCCTCGCTACATCCGCATCAATGGCAAGCCGCTGTTGCTCGTCTATCGGCCAAGCCTGCTCCCGGCGGCGGCTGAGACAGCGCGGCGCTGGCGGACTTGGTGCCGGGAGAACGGCATCGGCGAGATTTTCCTGGCCTACACCCAGTCCTTCGAATCTGTGCCCCCCCATCGCTACGGGTTCGATGCCGCCGTGGAATTTCCGCCAAACAATTCCGCGCCGCCAAATGTCACGCATACAGTGACGCCGCTGCATGAGGATTTTGCCACGACCGTCTATGACTGGTCGGTATTCCCACAACGCAGCGAAACCTATTCATCCCGCAAATACAAGCTCTTCCGTTCGGTTTGCCCGGGCTGGGACAATACCGCACGCCGCAAGCGCGGCGGCACGGTGTTCATCAACAACACCCCCGAGCTGTATCGCAGATGGCTGGACAATGCCATTGAGGACACCTTGGCCCATATTAGCGAGCCATCCGAGCGGGTGGTTTTCGTCAATGCCTGGAACGAGTGGGCGGAAGGCGCTCACCTGGAGCCCGATAGCGTTAACGGCCACGCCTATCTGCAAGCGACCCGCGACGCTTTGGAGGCGGCGAAGGGGAAGTCCAAGGCCAGGATTGCAATCGTTTCCCACGACGCCCACCCGCATGGGGCGCAATTGCTGGCTCTCAATCTGGCCAAGGGATTCAAGCAGCTTGGTTTTGAGCCCGATCTCATCGTGCTGGGCGACGGGCCGCTGCTCGGCCGTTTCGCCCACGCCGCGACCGTGCACAGGATCGACTTGCCTGAACAAGGCGATGCCGATGTGTTGAAACGTCTGGCCACCATTAGAAACAACGGTGCCGAGGTCGCCGTCGTGAATACCACCGTATCCGGAAAGCTCATCCCGCTGCTGAAGCAGGCAGGGTTCCGCACCGTTTGCCTCGTCCATGAACTGCCCGGAATATTGGCGTCCTACGGTCTTGCTGACGCAGCCGCAGCCATTGTTGAGAACGCTGAAACGGTCGTTTTCCCAGCCGAGATCGTCAAAGCCGGATTCGAAGAGTTTGTTGGCCAACCGGTCAGCCAGTCGGTAGTCAGGCCGCAAGGACTCTATCTGCGTACGCCCTATCTCGCCGATGATCGCCGACAGGTCCGCGAGGCGGTTCGCGCAAGATTAGGGCTTTCGACAAACGCGAGCATCATCCTGTGCGCGGGCTATGCCGACCATCGCAAGGGCCTCGATCTTTTCCTTGATGCTTGCCTCAAGGTTGTGGCATCCAGGCCGGATGCGGTTGCAGTCTGGGTCGGTCATGTCGATACTGTCTTTCACGCCAAGCAAATGCGGCGGGTGAAGGAAGCGGGACTTGAGGGCAGCTTCGTCTTTGTCGGATTGGTGGAAAATCCGCAGGAATACTATTTCGCCGCTGATATCTACGCCTTGACCTCGCGTGAAGATCCATTCCCTTCGGTGGTGCTTGAGGCGCTGGATGCCACAGTGCCGGTCGTTGCCTTTGAGGGCGCTGGTGGCTTCCAGGATCTGCTGAAGCGGGATTGCGGAATCCTCGTGCAGGCATTCGACACCGATGCGATGGCCGAGGTCATTGGCAATCTGCTCGACAATCCAAGTGAAGCCCGGCGTCTCGCCAGCGTTGGCCGCGATATCGTCCGCCAGGAGTTCAGCTTCAGCCAATACCTGCATGATCTGCTGATTTACGCCGAAAAGCCATTGCCGCGGGTGTCGGTCATCGTGCCTAACTACAACTACGCCCGATACTTGGGCGCACGTCTAGGCTCCATTGTCGATCAGACGATAAAGCCCTACGAGTTGATCGTGCTTGACGATGCTTCGACCGATGATAGCGTCGAAGTCATCGAGAAATTTCTGGCCGGTTGCGACATTCCATACCGGCTGGTGGCCAATGCGCAGAATTCAGGATCGGTATTCCGCCAATGGATGCGGGGGGTCGAAATGGCGCGCGGCGATTATGTCTGGATCGCCGAAGCCGACGACCTCGCCGATCCCGATTTTCTGGCCGAGCTTCTGCCCGCCTTCGAACGCGAGGAGGTGGTGATGAGCTATTGCCAGTCGCGACAGATGGACGGCGCCGGCCGGGTCTTGTCCGAACACTATCTCGACTATGTGTCGGACATCGACCGGTCTCGCTGGACGAAACCCTACGTCGTGGACGGCCGCCGGGAAATCGCCGAGGCACTTTACCTCAAGAACACCATTCCGAACGTCAGCGGCGTCTTGTTTCGAAGGGAGGCGCTCAGGAATGCGATGGCCAAACACAGCGAAGAGATCATGTCGTTGCGCAACGCCGGGGATTGGGTGACATATTTGCGTCTGCTCGAAAATGGTTCGATCGCTTTTTCCCCGCGTTCGCTCAATTCACACCGCCGGCATCAGTCGAGCGTAACCATAGGAAATTTCGATCTCAGGCACCTACAGGAGATCAGGCAGGTACAGGCCGATACAATCCGCAGCCACGATCTTGGACCTGCCGCGCTCGAACGAGCGAGCATCTACAGCCGTGAACTCAGTGAACGATTTGGTATTCCAATTCAAGAATGACGACGCTGGTGACTGTGGGGAATTAGATGTCTACAGAGCGTCGAGGAGACTTTAGTGAGAGTTCTTTTTCTGGGAGCGTCAATAGCTCCGCATCCCGACCCGCAGATTGCCTTTGAAAAGAAATTCGAAGTCATTGGATATAACACCGGAAATCTTCTGATAGGACAGTCTCTGTTCGAGGAACTTCGCTTTGAAGAATTCGGGCAGGGGTTGGGCTATTCCCCGCAAGAGGCAAACGAACGTTTCGACATCATAGCTATCTCAGCGGCAAATTTCATTTTCAAGAATTTTGATTTGTCCTATTTGGCTGACTTCATAGAACCGACCAAGCTGCCATGCGTGGTCGCCGGCCTCGGTGCGCAAGCACCCGCCATCGGCAACAAAGTCACCGATATTCCCGAGGGCAGTAAACGCTTTCTTCATATAATATCCGAACGCAGCAAGACCGTGGGCGTGCGAGGTCATTTTACGGCCGAGGTCATGAATGACTTTGGGATAAAAAACGTCAGCGAGGTAGGATGTCCCAGTCTGTTTCGCAAATTGCGTCGTGACCTGAAAATAAAGCGGCCGGGAACAGACGCCAGCCTGAGGGTTTCGGTGAACGGATCACGAAACGTATTTTTGCATTCGGCCAATCCCGAAGCTGCCCGGCGCGTTGAAGCTGATCTTTTGAAATTATCTATCGATAGAAAGTATCCCTACGTCCTGCAGAACGAAGAACCAGAAATGGCAATGCTCCGTTCTGGAGAGGGGAATAAAACCGATTTAGAGAACGCTCAGGCAATTATCAACCAGCTGAATATGGGCATGGACCCGTCGCTCTATGTAAAGCATATCAAAGAGAACGCAAAAATGTTCTTCGACCTGGCGGAATGGGATAGTTACATATCAAGGTTTGATTACACTGTCGGGACACGCTTCCACGGAAACCTGATCGCGTTGACCAACGGCGTTCCCGCGACCATAATTTCCCATGACTCAAGAACCACGGAGATGGCGGAACTTATGAGCATCCCGCACGTCCCTGTCGGTAAAGTGGGACAATTGGACGTCCGCGAGCTCGTGCAGGCTGGCGACTATGATGCCTTTCAGCGCAAGTACACCGTTCTATATGATCGTTTTGCCCAGTTCCTTTCGAACAATGGAGCCAACCACAGGCTGGAATAGCACCATGAAGTGGTACTTTTTCGCGATGCGAACCGATCCGCGCGAGCACGCCAAGTGCGCCGCCGTCTCGGTTAAACGCGATCTCCCGCTATCCCTGCCGCGAAGTAGAAAAGGTGTGCCCATTTGGGAGAGTTGCCCCAAAGTGCGGCGACCCACCTTCGTTGCTTGCCAAAGCCCAGTCGCTAAACGGAGGGCTGCATCAGCACCGACACTTGGAACGGGTCAATGATCGATCGATCATGTCCCACTATATCCCAACCGTCACCGCCCAAAAAGTCGATCTCGCAAGAGATGTCCCCATAGGTTTCGCCTTCGACGCCACCGTGAGGAAGATAAGCAAATCCGTTAAGGCGATGGTTCGACTGCATTTTCGCAGCGACCGAAGTCTTTCGAATCCCATCGATAAAAGGCCAGAATTCAATTGGTCGAATAGTGGCCACGAACAATCCACCAGGCTTGATGTGTTTGCGAACTGCCATAAGGCAGGCTTTCGCGCTCGAAGGCGCCAGATGTGTGAATACCGAGAATGCGAAGATCAGATCGAACTTCTGGTCGTCGACTGGTAGCACGGAAGGAATCCGCTCCGATTGAGCGAACATGCCAGGCAATCTTGCCTCTCTACACAAGCTGAGAGACTTATCCCAGGCGTCAATACCCCATATGGACGATGGATCGCTGTAGTAGTACATCATGCGCAAGATGCGTCCGTAGCCACATCCAAAGTCGAGAATATCAGAGCCCGCCAGCGGCTTTTTGGTATGTCGGGTATAATTGTTTTCAAGTTGTCGGGCGAACGACGCGGTTTGCCGGTACAGATCGAGACCGGATGCCCCGGTCCAGGTCTTCTGGACTTCGTCACTGGCCATCGCGGGCAGAAGACGTGACAAACTGGGATAATCCTTGTTCGGCAAGGAAATCATGAAGAGGCCGAAGTCGTCCAGGCTCATTCGGCGAAGAAAAACGAGAGCCTCTTCAGTTGTGCACCCGTTGGCCGCCTCGCGTTCGGCGGCATTCAAATGTGGGAAGGCTGTTGAGAACATGCTAATATTCTTGCTCTTTCTGGCGCTGCCTGGGAACACATAGCCGTCTAACATGCGACGGATTGCGGTCAACGAATTAATAGTCAAAGAAATCACCACAGAATACTAGCCCAGCTGGACTCGCTGATCCACGATCCAAATGGTTGGACTAACAATCTCGAATCGAGGGTTCTCCGTACCCTAAATGTAACACGCTGCCGCAGCCGGGCGATATCGGCGACGCCAAGGTTCGAAAGCGAAAAGGCCATTAAGCTGGCCAGACTCGACCGAAGCGAGATCGTAAGGCCATGCCGGGCCTTTCTATATACCGATAACTCAGCAAGGATAGTGGTATCAACATCGCAAGAGTTGCTACCACTGAGGCAAGGAACGGCAAGGATGCTCCATCGAAGGATGCGTAAACCGTCCGGTACAGGCCCACCCGATCCAGGATGACGATAACGACCGGATGCCAGAGGTAAATGCTGAAACTGGCGTTGCCGAGCAGCTTCGCAGCCGGATTCACGAACCATCTTTGCGGATACAGGGAAACTCCCACGACAGCGCTCGCCAACGTCACCGCCCAAGCGGTTTTGACGCCGGAACCGCCGCTTGACCCAAGTATCGTTCCGAAGAGTACGGCAATCTGGCTCGTGAAACAGATCAGGCCAACGATTGTCAGAAGACTGGCAGCAAAGACTATTCGGCCAATCTGGGGGGAAGTGCGACAAACCCCCAGCCAGACATAATATCCCGCTATCCCTGCAGCAAAATAGAACAGTTGAGCCACTAGAGAAAAGTGGCCAAAGAGCGCTAACGCGCCCCCCGTTCCTTGGAATGCCAACGCCCAGTTGGCCGCCAAGAATACTGCTACCGCAAGAAACACCACAGAACGAGCTAGACCGGTGATGGCAAACACCAGCAGCGGCAGGATGGCATAGAACGCCATCTCGACACCGATGGACCATGACGCCATGACGAATCCGGTCACGTGGTTCGGCACAAAGTTGAAGATGAACAGTGCTGAACTGAGGAATTGGGAAAGAGGGACTGTCGTCTTCCATACTATCCAGCAGAACGGTATGTAGAACAGCATTATGAAATAGAATAGAGGCGCGATGCGCAGCAAACGCCGAAGGTAAAATTCTCGCAATTCCTGCCGCGTCTCGATCCTGCCACTATACCCGACAAAGAGACCGAATGCGCTGACTATGTAAAACAGCGGCACTCCGTTGCCGAAATGCGTCGGCACGAACCATAGGTAGCCGGGGATCTGCAGTTTTGGCAGCGCAATCAGATGAACAAGGACAATCGACAACGCCGCGTAGCAACGCATTGCCAGAAGTCCCGGGAGCTCAATTCGCGAATGCGCATCCTTTACTACGAATCTCCTATCGATCTCGACGTTCATTCTGCCCTCGACTATCTTGCAGCGACCTTAATAATTCCCACACTGCTTCACGACGCTCAACGGCTAGCTGCTCCCTCAAGAGCTTGCTGATTTGAGGAGCTGGGCGTCTCACCGAGCCGTATCAGTACGATGTCGTCTTTGATTTCCACGCTACCGGGAGCCGGCCAAACAGGCATGGTCGAAAGATTGACGATCGTTTGAAGTACCTGTTCTTGGTTAGAACCACTCAAATTTGAATAGCCAAGCAATTTCATATAGTAGGCGATCCGCCAGGAATTACCCCCATTCCATTCGAAGAAAGAATAACCGACCGTCGAGTCGGAAGGCTTCGGATAGTTGGTCACAAATGGCTGCGCGCCAAACACACTTAAAGCATAACTGCGCTTTGCGTCAAAACCGGGCGTGGCCGACAGCCTGTCGTATATGGCTCCCGCCAAGAGAGTATCGTGCTTGTCGACCAGATAATTGGATGCTTGGCGATAGTTCTGAACGACCTGAATCTGGAAAAGCGCCACCGCCAGCAAGATGGCCGAGGCTGCGCGGATTCTGGAGTTTCTGCTCGTCACCGCGACATAGGCAAACAGCCATACGGCAATCGGCACCCCGATGAGGCTCCTGACAGGCATGCTGCCCGCGGCAAGGAAGTGAAAGCCGAAGGGAACAAGCAATGAAACGAAGGCAACTGCCGTCAACAGCAATTTCGTGCGGGGCAATTCCTTCAAGAGCGCCCAGCCGCCCAGGAGCAACAAGAGCGGGATTGCCCACAATGCAACGCCGTATGTGCGCTGGTCCAGGCCATAGATCCCGCCTATCGCCTCAATCACGCGCCCGACAACGGTGATAGGATGTTGAAGCAGAAAGTTTGGCTGGGAAAGCGAGTCGAAATACTCGTTTCTGCCGGGGGCGAACGATCTGAAAATGATGTCGCCGATGACATAGAACAATATTGCGCCGGCCAGCAGAATACCGATCCGAAGCAGGTCTTTCGGCAACGATACGCTGCTGCCGGACCGTGCTTGCAGAATTGAGATCGCAATGCCCAGGACCAGAATTGCCGGTGCGAAACTCTGATAGATCGAGATTGCGAAGGCGCCGACTCCCACAGCTCCGAGAAAGCGAGGGCTGAGTGGGGAAACCTCCTCCTTTCGGATCAGCCAAAGCGCTAGAGCGGTCGCGAACAGGCCGACGCCGATAGCGGCAATGTTCGAATAAAATTCGACGATAAAAAACCAGGTCGGGAAAGCACAGAAAATCGCAAAACATGCGTACTCAGCGATGGAGAGCTCTTGCTTGTTGATGACATCCATGACGAGGAGGTAGGCGGCCACGCAACCGGCGCCAAAGACGGCCGGAGCCAGGAAAGGCATGACCGGATGAGGAATAAGGAATCTCTCGATCAGATACGCGCCCCAGCGTCCCTGAAGAATCCAGATCGACGCGTCCGTTCTGAAGGCGGTTACTTCGTCATCGATTGACAGCGGAAAGGAAGCCAATTCGGAAAAATACATCGCGACGAAAATCGCAAAGAGATTAATGGCTGGTCGTATTGTGCTCGGTCGCGTCAGCATGATCTGCGGAGTATCCATCGAGAAATCACGAAGTTGAGGATGGTCGTGATGGCAAGGGTGACAAAGAAGGCTGCTGCAGCATTTTGCAGAACGCTTTCAAGCGTTTTGAGGGCTGCTAGGCCGAGCACGAACACGACCGCAATCGACGCCCCGATTGCCAGTCGATCGGCGATGCCCGTGCGGCCGCCGGGAAAGACGCGATCGGGATAGAACACCATTACGAACACAAGTCCTGTCAGCCAAGCGAGCGCGTAAGACAAACTTGAGGGCAGGACGACAAGGCCGGCAAAATAGACAAGGCTGGTCAGGGCGGTATTCAGTCCGCCGGCGACAAGAAACCGGACGGCGTCTCCGCCAATGCGATCAGCGGTCATCCTGCCTGACCGTATCCAGGAAATCCGCATAGTCCCTGATGTAATCGCCAGCATCATAGTTGTGCGAAGCCATGACCAGCAATGCTGTATCGGGTTGGAATTTATACTGAATTCCCCAAATGCCGGGCGGAATGTAGAGGCCGATCGAGGGTTCGGTCAACGAAACCTCTTTTCTCTCATGGCCGTCGTCAACGACAACGGACAGGCGGCCATGGGCCGCGATCAGGAATTGATGGCACTCGCGATGCGCATGCTCACCCCTGACCTTGTCGGAGGGAACGCCATAAACCAGAAAGGACCGGGCCGGCTTAAACGGTAGGTTTGCACCGAATTCGAGCGGGGCGAGTTCGCCTCGCAGATCGCTAAAATGCGGCAGCCGCCAGAGCTCGGTACCACCGACCCCAAGCGACATTTTCTCGCCCACTGCGCCGGGGAGGGTTTGCGTCAAGGCTGGCACGATCTTCGGGCCGGTCTGGTAGCCGACGATGACTGCGGGATTTCCGACCACGACGGCATTGGCAGGGACGCTCTTGGTCACCACGGCGCCGGCGCCGACCATCGCCTGGCGGCCGACGACTATGCCCGGCAGGATTGTGGCATTGGCGCCGATGGAAGCGCCGTCCTCGATCATGGTCAGCAGAAACGCCTCGGGATATTCCTTGGAGCGTGGGAAGCGATCATTGGTGAAGGTCGCATTCGGGCCGACAAACACACGATTGCCCAGGCGCACCCCGTCCCACAGTTGGACGCCGCTCTTGAGAGTCACGTCATCGCCGACGATCACGTCGTTCTCGATGAAGACGTGATCGCAGATGTTGCAGTTCGAGCCGAGCACGGCCCCAGGCAGCACGTGAGCGAAGGCCCAAATACGCGTTCCGTCGCCGACATGGGAGCTTTCGCAGATACCCCGTTCGTGCACGAAAAATGGCTTGGCGTTCATTTCGCTGTTCCGTCAACGACGCGGCTGATGATCCGAAGTGGGCGCGATTTGGTGTTTTCAACTGCCCGCCAGAGATAGCAACCAAGAATCCCTTGGACTAGAAGGCTGGCCGAACCGAAGCCCGTGATCAGCAGCACCAGTGTCGTATAGCCAGCGGGGTCTATATTGCCAAGCAGCCGTGCAATCACGGTAACGACTGCAAATAGGAGACTTAGCGCACAGCCGGCAAATCCTACCCAGAGGGTGAGCATTATCGGAAAATCAGAGAACGAGAAAATGCTGTCCATCATGTATCGGAACCGCCGTGCCATGCCCCAGGCGCTTGTTCCGTGCTTTCGTTCGCGCCGCCGATAAGGCACGAATTCCCGCCTGAAGCCGACCCAGAAAAGTTGTATGACAAGCGAGCTGTTCGGCTCCTCGATCGAGAGGATCGCTTCCAGAACCTGACGGTTGCAGGCGAAGATATCCACTCCGCCACTCGGCATGCTGGGCAGGACGAGCCTGCGGTAGGCCGACCAGAAAGCCCTCGACAGAAATTTGGTCAAGGGCGGATCGCTACGCCCGGTTCGCTGCCCAAACACGACGTCAGCCTCGTCCTTTTCCAGCTTCGAAAAGAATTCGACGATCAGTTCAGGCGGCTCCTGCAGGTCGGCGGCCATCGCAGCGACCTGGTCACCCGAAGCGTGTTCGAGCCCGGTTCGAATAGCAGTGAACGAACCAAAGTTCCGGCTATGGAAGATGATCTTGTAATCATAGCCCGAGCCTTTCAATTCCTTGATCAGCAGCGGGCCGGATTCGTCCGGCGACCCGTCGACGACGAAGACGAACTCGATGTCGCTATGATATCTGGAGTGGAAATCGGCGACTGCGCCCAGGAGGGAAGGGATGTTCGCCTGATTTCGATAGATCGGGAAAACGATCGAGCGTGTTGTCACATTGTCTCCCATTCGCGGAGGGCCAGGCAAACCCGCTCTACCTCGTCGTCCCTCATATCGGGATAGCAGGGGACCGAACAGAGACGGCTGACGCTGGCCCTCGAAACGGTGAGATTTTCGCTCCCCATCATCGGTAAGTCCGCCCAGCCGACTTGGTCGCAATCCAGCACAGGGTAGTGTATGTCAGTGTCGATGCCGCGCTCTTTCATGAACGCCCTGAAGGCGTCCCGGTCGTCGCAAAGCGCGACCGCGAGGTGCGCGACAGCGCCTTCGCCACCTTCCAGGAACTGGAATCGACGCCCGGCAACCGACTTGTACTGGTCTAGGATGCCACGCCGCTGCTGGTTGCGTCTATCCACATCGCCCAGCAAAACGTCCAGTATCGCGGCTTGAACTTCATCCATGCGGGAGTTGCGGCCGTTGGGCACGCCGACATGATATTTTGAACTCCAGCCATATTGTTGCAGTTGCCGTACATGCGCGGCGGTTGCCGTGTCGGAGGTAAGAACAGCGCCGCCGTCCCCCATGGCTCCGAGATTTTTGGTTGGGTAAAAGCTGAACGTGGAGATATCCCCCAGCGAGCCTGCAACGTCGCTTCCGATTCTCGCCCCGTGCGCCTGCGCGCAATCTTCCACGATTGGAATGTGCGAGAGGCCAGCCTGCTCAAGTCCGTCCCGGATGGCGCGGACATCAACGACGCCACCATAGAGGTGGGTGGCGACGATCGCAGCGGTGTCTGCGCTGGCTGCTTTCAGTACCGATTGAAGGGCTATGAGTTGGCTGGCTGGTTCGATATCGACGTAGTGCGGAACGAGATCATTCTGCCAGCAGGCACAACTGGCATAGCCCCCCGCATTGGCGGCGACGATCACCTCGCGCCCGTCGTAGCGCTTGGTCACTGCGGCCAATGCAAGTTCGAGCGCATCCGTCCCATTGGCCACGAGAACGCATTCCGAAACGCCTATGAATCTGGAAAAATTTGCCGCAAATCTTTTGCCGATAGCGCCATTGAGCCACCATCCCGAACGTAGCGTGTTCACTACCTCACTCTCGATTTCGACCTGGTAGCGCTGATACAGGCGCTTCAGATCATTCATGGGAACAGATTCTTGTCTCGTCATCGGTAACTCAACGGCTCGAGCGCAATTCATTTTAGTACGTCCGCAGGGCGCAACGCTGGCATACTCAACTACAGCAGGTGCGACGAATTGGGAATCTGAACTGCGAGCATATAGTATCCGGGAAGAGTACCTTTAAGACTTAGCTCGCGTTCCAGCCCTCTTTGCAGGTTTCGTCGTGAAGGCTTCGACCCTTCCGTTCTTAAGCGTCATTCTCTTCGTACATACGCTTTCGAGCAGGCTCTCATTGTGGGTCGCCAGGACGATGATGCCTGCCTTCTCTGCCAGTTCATCCATGCGTCGCTTGGCTTTTTCTTGAAATTGGGCGTCGCCGGCGCCGATCCACTCGTCCATCAGCAGAATTTCGGGGTCAAGGGCTGTAGCCGCTGAGAAAGCAAGGCGAGCGGCCATACCCTGGCTATAGGTTTTGAAGGGGACATCGATAAAGTCGCCAAGTTCGCTGAAGGCGATGATCTCCGGCATTTTTTCTTGGATCTCGGCCTCGGTCCACCCGCTGATCAAACCCCTCAGAACAATGTTTCGCCGCCCCGTCGCTTCGGGGCGAAATCCTATGTTGATGTTGAACAAAGCGTCGACTTTGCCTTCAATGGCTACTGTGCCGGCCGATGGCTGATAGATGCCGTACAACACCTTGAGCAGTGTCGTCTTGCCGGCCCCGTTTGGGCCGACCAAGCCCAAACGGTCGCCCGCTTTGAGTTCAAAGCTGACATCTTCCAGCGCCTGCACGACCTGCTTGCCGCCGGATCGTCCGATTTTGCCTCCAAGACCACCCAGGCGCCGGTCAGGCGCCGTAAGCGTCAATTTTTCGTAGAGGCGGTAGGCGAGGCTGACATTGTCCAGCTTGATGGAAATCATTTTGAGCTCAGATCAGGAAAACGACGCGCTTGCGATATCCGCCCAGCAGCAGCAACGCAACCGCCCAGAAAGCCAAGGAGATGTAGGCTGTCACAACAAAGGGATGGGTTGGGAATTCGCCGCTCGCGATTGGCGCACGCACCACTTCCAGGAAATATGTGAACGGATTCCAATGATAGGCATAGTTCTGTATACCGCCTTGCCCATGATAGGCCCAGAAGACTGGCGTAAGAAACGTGCCGACTCGCATGATGTTGCCGACGATGAACTGAGCATCGGGAAAGAATGCGCCCAGGAATGCGAAAACCATTACGATTGCAGGGGTCGCGAGCACAATCAGCAACAACCCCGGGATCGACAAAAGCCACTCAGCGCTGATTCCCAAACCGCTCAGCAGCAGGATGACGATGCAACCCGCGACCGAATAGCTCGCTCGGATGATACATTGCACCGTCAGCCGCATCACATACACGAAGAGTGGCAGCCTCGTACCTTGAATGAAACTGGCTTCGCGCGAGAACAGGGGCACGCTCAGGCTGATCATCTCCATAAGGTAGAACCAGACAACTAGGCCGATCGAGGCATAGGCCGTGTATCCGGCCGAATCCGTGTCCTTGGTCTTGAAAACGAAGATGAAAGTGCCGATGAATGCCAGATAATTGACCAGCATCCAAAGCGGGCCGAGCGTCGTGCGTCTGTGTTGGTCGCCGATGTCCTCATGGGCAAGCGCAATCCAGACCCGGTGTAACCTCATGGCCTTTGAGATGTCGTCAAAAGCGCCGTTTAGTGCCGAAATCATAGCTGGGAGTATCGCAATCCGTTGTTCTGGCGCATTATTCTTCGCTGGCCATAGCGAACCACCAAGCCCGTCTCTAATAGCCATTTCGATAGGCATATGGCAACGCATTGCGTCGTAACGCGGTGGGGAGCAGAGTCAACTGCGGCAAAACTGAACGCATGCTGTCTAGATTACTTTAGCTTTTGATAATGTTGACTTTGCGGCAATCGCCCGAGCAAGATCCATGTTCTCCACTGGACGCTTCTTGTCCGAAAAAAACTCTGGCTATGCCCTCGCCCCCGCAGTATGCGATACAGCACGGCGGGGGCCGGGGATGGCACTTGAGTAAGGTGATCGGTCGCGAAGTATCTTCGTGTCGCACCTCGCTGGTGTCGATACCCCTGAGCCTGGAGTCTAGTGCCGTCCAATGAATTCCCACCTCGAAGCTGTGTTCGGGCTCAGGCCACAGATGCGGCGCGCCTTCATCATGGTCCAGGACGTGGTCATGGTCCTGGTCGCCGTTGCGCTCAGCCTCGTGCTTTCGCGGTCTAATCTTTCGTTCGACGCGCTCTCCAAGGAGGGTCTGGCGACATGGGCGGGCATCGTCGTCATCAGCCATTTGCTGTTCCGCTACAGTGGCCTCTACACCACCGTCTGGCGCTTCGCCTCGACGCCGGACTTTTTCAACATCCTGAAGAGCTGCGCGATCTTGACGTTCACTCTTTACATGGCGTCGCTGCTGCTGCGGTTTTACCGGCCGGTCGCGGGGCTCAACGAGCGTCAGTTCATCGTCTTCTTCCTTGTCTCCTTCACCATCATCTCGGCACCCCGGCTGTTCTACCGCTTCCTGCGTGACGGCGCGAGCTGGGGGATTCTGAGCCGTAAGACCGACATCAGGCAGGCCAAGCGCGCTCTGTTCGTCGGCCGGCTCGACGAGGCCGACCTGATCATTCGCTTCACCCGCACGGCGCAACCGGCGGACTATTCCATCGCAGGCATCATGGCGACCGAGCGCGGCGCACCGTTGGGCACGCGGATTCAAGGTGTTCCCGTGGTGGCGGCCATGCCGCGCCTGATCGATGTCCTGGAGGACTATGCGACCGGCACCAAAAGCCTGGACTTGCTGATTTTCGGCAGCGGCGCCGAGCACGAAATCGAGGACTATTCGGAACTCGTGCGCATTGCCCGGCACGGCGACATAAATGTGGTGCAGTTCTCAGGCCTTTCGGAGTTGGAACAGCACGGAAAGCTGGTTCTCGACACCGTTGAGATGGAAACGATCCTGCGCCGTCCGGCGGTCGCGTCCGACATCCAGCGCATCGGCGCCTTTGTCAGCGGCAAACGCGTTCTGGTGACCGGCGGCGCCGGTTCTATCGGCCAGACGCTGGTCAAGCGGTCGCTGGAATTGGGAGCCGAGGCGGTGCTGGTCGCCGACAACTCCGAGTTCGGCATTTTCCAGTTGAGCCAGTATGTTGACGAGAAGGACCATGACCGGCTCAAGGTCCGCATCGTCGATGTCTCGGACCGGCGCCAGATAACGCGTGTCGTCACGGAATTCCGGCCGGACATCATCTTTCACGCCGCGGCGCTCAAGCATGTTCCGCTGCTCGAGGAGAACTGGGATTCAGCCATCCAGACCAACATTTTCGGAACGCTCGTCTGCGCCGAGGTTGCCGCCAAGTGCGGGGTTGCGCAATTTGTCCTGATATCGAGCGACAAGGCGGTGGATCCCTCATCAGTGCTCGGCATGACGAAGCGGGCCGCCGAACAGATCATCAGCGCCTTGCATGGCCAGACGGGCGGGCGTGACCCGGCCACCAAGTTCATTGCAGTGCGGTTCGGCAATGTCTTCGGCAGCAATGGTTCGGTGGCGACCATATTCCAGGCGCAAATCGAGGCTGGGGGGCCCGTCACCATCACCGACCGGCGCATGACGCGCTATTTCATGACCGTGGCCGAAGCCGTCGATCTCGTCATCATGTCGGCGGCCGATGCCGCGTCGCGGCAGAGCGGACACGATTATGCCGTCTATATGCTCGACATGGGCAAGCCGGTGCCGATCCTTGAAGTGGCCGAAACGATGATCCGCTTGTCCGGAAAGAGCCCATACAAGGACATCGCGATCCGGTTCACCGGCATCAGGCCGGGCGAAAAACTTCACGAAACGCTGCATGGCGAAGACGAGGAACTCGTCGAACTCGGCATCTCGAAGGTTTTCGGCCTCAGCACGGACGTCGTGGAATGGTCGGATGTCCAGGTCGCGCTCTCGGCCCTGCAGCAGTCGACGAAAAACCAGGACAAGGCTGCCGCGCTCGCCGCATTGGCAGGTCTCGACCGCGCCAAGAAGGCCAGGGCAAGTGCACGTCAAGATGCGATTCCGAAAACAGCCGGGCAGGCGACCTAATCAGAAAGCAGAAAGCGATCTTGCTGGTGAGCAAAGAAGATCTGCGCGTCGTGGTCCTGATGGGCACGAAAGACGGTGCCGCCTTCATCGACGAGCAGTTGCGATCCCTCTTCGCGCAGTCGCGTCTTCTGGTCGACCTGTGGGTATCCGATGACGGCTCCGTCGACGGCACGACCGCCATCATCGAGACATGGAAATCCCGCTGGCGGCCCAAGGGTCGGATGACGCTCGTAGAGGGGCCGCGGCAAGGCTTCGCCGCGAATTTCCGCTCCATGATCGTCGATCGACGCATCGAGGCGGACTGCTATGCCTTCTGCGACCAGGACGATATCTGGGAGCCCGACAGGCTGGAGAGCGCTATCAGCTGGATGCGGACCCAGGATGCGAAAACCCCGCTGATGTTTTGTTCGCGAACCGCAACCATGACGGAAACAGGAAGCCTTGTCGGCCATTCGCCGCTGTTTGCCCGGCCGCCAACCTTTCGCAACGCGCTTGTGCAAAGCATCGCCGGCGGCAACACCATCCTGCTCAACGCGGCGGCACGCGACCTGCTGGCCAGGGCCTCCACGCGGACCGGGTTCGTCAGCCACGACTGGTGGGCCTATCTCATCGTGACCGCCGCCGGCGGCATCGTCCGCTACGATCCGCGGCCGCTGGTGCGCTACCGGCAGCACGCGGCGAACCTGGTCGGCGCCAACGTGTCCTGGAAAGCAAGGTTCTCCCGGCTTGGCCGCCTGTTCAAGGGGGAATTCGCCGGCTGGACAGACCTTAACCTCGACGGTCTCGCCCTCAATCGCGACCTCCTGACCGAGGACGCGACGGCGTGCCTCGACCTTTTCACCCGCGGGCGCAACGGCGGTCTTTTCCGGCGTTTGGCGGGCTTGCGCCAAAGCGGCGTCTATAGGCAGACAGTTTCCGGAAACCTAGGGCTCTATCTCGCTTTCGTCCTGGGGCGCATCTGAACATTGGCACGAGTGCGTGGCACGCTTGGCCAAAAGATCGGCTCATGCTACGTCGACCGGATTGACGGCATTTGCCTGCGGCGTTGCCTCGGGACTTCGGCAGGGAGCACTATCGGCCGTTCATGAAGGCAGCCAAGCAAATCTTCGATATTGCCGGTGCGGCTCTGCTGCTGGTGGCCACATCTCCTGTCTTGGCGCTCACCGTCCTTGCCGTTCGGGCATCGTCGCCGGGCCCGGCTATTTTTTCACAGGTGCGGGTCGGCCGTGACGGTCGGCTTTTTCGCTGCCACAAGTTGCGCACGATGTATGTCGGGACGCCGTCACTGCCCTCGCATGAGGCGCCGGTGGATTCCGTGACATCGGTCGGGAAGGTCTTACGGAAGTTCAAGCTCGACGAGCTGCCACAATTCTGGAACGTCCTGAAGGGCGAAATGAGCCTGGTCGGGCCGCGCCCCTGCCTGCCGACCCAAACGGAGTTGATCGAGTGTCGCAGGCGGCTGGGGGTTTTGGCGGCGCTGCCGGGCATAACCGGCCTGGCCCAGATCAGGGGCATCGACATGTCGAACCCGGAGCTTTTGGCCGAAACGGATGCTGCCTACCTCCGCACTGCGTCGTTCTGGCTCGATTTTCGGATCCTGTTTGGAACGCTCTACCGAAGCGGATAGGTCACCAGGGAGTCAGGATCTACCGAGCCGCGCCAGCTCGGCCAGCCGCTCGACCGTGCGAGCTTCAGGCGTCCACCCCTGCGATACCAGCAGGGCGGGGTCGCATATCTGTGTCGCAGTCAGGCTGTCCCAGAACGCCCGCCTGCCGAGCGCGGCCACGACCGGCCGTATCAGGCCGGCCGGCACAGCCATCAGACGCACAGGCCGCCCCAAACCTCTGCGAAAGGCGACGATAACGGTCTCGACGGTGACCGGCGGCACATCGGCGCCGACGTAGATCGGGCGAAGCGGTCCGGAATGGCTGAGCAGGTGCGACACTGCTCGCACCGCGGCCTCGGAAGACATCAGCGAGCGGATTCCGGTCAAGGCACCCGTCGGCAGCGGCAGCGGCGTATCGGCAAGGCGCATCAGCGTTGCCAGATTTCCCCTCATGCCGCTTCCATAAACCGGAGGCAGGCGCAACACGGCGGCGTCCGAGCGGCCGTGTAACGCGTAGGCGTCCAAAACCTTGATCTCGCCTTCGCGCTTCGAGCGTCCATAGGCGCATTGTGGGGCAGGAAGCGTGTCCTCGTCGATCGTTGCGCTGACGTGCGCGCCGATCACCGCTCGGATCGAGGAGAGATGGATGAAGCGTCCGCTGGCCTGTGCCGCCGCTGCATGCGCCAGCCGCGCGCTCAATTCCACATTGACTGCCCTGTAATCGGCTTCGGTTGCATTTCCCTGATCATTGTTGAGGCCGGCGCAATGGACGACGTCAGTCATATCCCGGGTCAGTTCCAGGAAGGCGGCGGCCGGCGCGTCGAAACCGGGCATCGGCACAGTCTCGTTTTCCGAACCCAGCCTCTCGGGATGGCGGGAGGCGAGGCGAAGCTCGGCACCGGCTTCGCGAAGGTGGCGCACGACAAGACGCCCGATGAAACCTGTCGCTCCCGTGACCAGAACCTTCATGGTCTTGCCCGAAACTCTTTGCTGACTACTCGCTCTTCCATCACTGGCGCAGGTGCCTGCTCTTCCAACAACGGAACCTGACGGCCGGAGGCGAGATATGTTCCACTCACCAGGAAGACCATCAGCACCGAGTCCAGAATGTCATGGCCGATCAGGATGCCTGTCATTCCGGCCGTCAGATAGGTGATCACCACGACGACAATCATGGTCGCGCCGAACCGCTCGCTCGGATCGCTGCTGTTTCGCAAGACCCGGACGGCATTTCCAGCGGCAACGATAAAGATCGCCGCCAGCGTCACGGCGCCCAGAATTCCCGCTTGCACCAAGGCGGTCAGGAAGCCGTTGTGAAAATGGTTGAAGCCTGTGTCCATCGCGAACTGCTCATGAAAGCCCTGCTTGATCAGAAGCTGGGTTGCACCCACACCGTGCCCGAACAGTGGCATGTCATGGAATGCTTTGAGTCCGATCTCCCAAAGCGCAACACGTATTCCCAGCGAGGTGTCGTAGTTGCCGCTGGCTCCAAGCGCACCCCAATCGGAGCGCAAAAAGTCGACCCGCCCGGATATCGCCTGGAAGCTGGAAGCGGCGATCACGACGCCGACCGCCGCCAGCAGCAGCAGCAGGCGAACGGCATTCCTGCCTCTGAGCCTGTGCCGGTTGATCAGCATGACGGCGATACCGGTGATCAGCAGTGCCAGCCAGACGATACGCGAGCCGGAATAGATGACGGCGATCGTCCCGGCCAGTGCCGCGTAGAAGAGGGGTGTCCGGGCTTGCTCAATACCGGACAAGGCGCCAGCCACACACATGACCACGGCAAGGCAGACGACGGTTGCGAAGACGATCGGATTTCCAGCTCCTCCCTCGGCCCTGACGCCAATCCAATATTGCTGGATGACGGCTATGAGCAGCGCGACAAAGCAGGCGGCCATGCTGGAAAGCACGATGATGCGGGCAAGCGTGGTTTTCTGCGTGATGCTCCAGGTCGAATAGGACACGGGGAAAAACAGGAAGGTCACCAGCGGGATAAGATGCGGCGCATCCCGGGCGAACGAATTGTTGACGATGGAAGCCAGGAGATTGGAGGCGCAGTAGGCATAGATCGCGACCGTCATCCAGATCATGGGCCGGTCGGCGTTGAAGCGCCTTTTCCGTAAAGCAATCAGCAGGACTGACGAAAGGCCTCCGCCATTGAATACAAAGCTGACCACCGATCCCAGAACCGGTGGAAAAAAGAAGCAAAGGATGGAGAAGTAGTTGTTGATCCGCGAAGGCGTGAATTGCTGTCTCAGGGATGAAAGCCGGGTCAATTTTCGGGCTCGCTGTCTTCGGCAAGTTTCTTGCGGCGGATCTGTTTAGCGAAGTTGAATGCGCTCGCCTCGAAATTGCCCATGCCTCATGATGCACTTGCCTGCTTCCCGAGGCTGGTATAGCGGCTGCCCCCCATTTTCGATAGTGTATAGGGCAGATTGCCACCGAAAATCGGCGGCAGGCGCGGGCCGACCAGAGGAAGTCCCTTGAAAGCCGCAACTGGTCCATTCAAGCAATATTTTCCCCGCGTTTTCTGGGCCGTTGAGCTTGCGGGCAGGAATTTCCGGGTTTGCCGGCATCTGTGGAAAATTCATTCTCGAACCATGTGCGGCCGGGCCAGTCTTGCATTGTTCTTGACAATGGCGATCTGCTAGAACGCCGGCACGAGAAAGATTGTCCGGAAACAAGGCTCGAACCGGGCGCGAAGAGCTCGGTGATTTGAGGCAAGGTCTTCTGTTGGAAGATACGAAAGAACGCCCACGGCCCATGACAACAGCGCTTACGCATCTTCAGCGGCTTGAAGCCGAGTCCATCCATATATTCCGTGAGGTTGCGGCCGCTTTTGCCAAGCCGGTCATGCTCTATTCGGTCGGCAAGGATTCATCCGTGTTGATGCATCTGGCGATGAAGGCGTTTTATCCCGCCAAGCCGCCGTTCCCCTTTCTTCACGTCGACACGACGTGGAAGTTCCGCGAGATGATCGCCTTTCGCGATCAGATGGCGCAGAAACTCGGCTTCGATCTCCTGGTTCATGTCAACGAAGACGGCGTGCGCGACAACATCAATCCGTTCGACCATGGTTCGAACACCCACACCCATGTCATGAAGACCGTGGCGCTGCGCCAGGCGCTCGACAAATACGGTTTCGATGCGGCCTTTGGCGGCGCTCGTCGCGACGAGGAGAAATCGCGCGCCAAGGAGCGCATCTTTTCCTTCCGCAACGCCCAGCATGTGTGGGATCCGAAGAACCAGCGCCCCGAAATGTGGAAGATATTCAACACCCGCATCGCATCGGGTGAATCGATCCGCGTCTTTCCGCTGTCGAACTGGACCGAACTCGATATCTGGCAGTACATCCTGCAGGAAAGTATCCCGATCGTGCCGCTCTATTTCGCCAAGGAACGGCCGGTGGTGGAACGCGACGGCATGCTGATCCTGCGGGACGACGAGCGCATGAAACTGCGCCCCGGCGAGACAGTGGAGAACAGGCTGGTGCGGTTCCGCACGCTGGGTTGCTATCCGCTGACCGGCGCCATCGAATCGGACGCCGACACGCTGGAAGCCATCGTCGGTGAAATGCTGACGGCACGCACGTCCGAACGGCAGGGCCGCCTGATCGACCGCGATGAAGCCGGCTCGATGGAAAAGAAGAAGCGCGAGGGGTACTTTTGACCATGCGCCACATCATGGCAAAGAGCCTCGCTCCCACCGACGGCGTTCGCGACTATCTGGCTGCGCAGGAGAAGAAATCGCTGCTGCGCTTCCTGACCTGCGGCTCGGTCGATGACGGCAAGTCGACGCTGATCGGGCGCCTGCTGTCCGACACCAAGCAGATTTTCGAGGATCAACTCGCCGCGCTCGAACGCGATTCGCGCAAGCATGGCACGACGGGCGACGACATCGATTTCGCGCTGCTGGTCGACGGTCTGGAGGCCGAGCGCGAGCAAGGCATCACCATCGACGTCGCTTACCGCTTCTTCGCCACACCGAAACGCAAATTCATCGTTGCCGACACACCTGGCCACGAGCAATACACCCGCAACATGGCCACCGGCGCTTCGACCGCCGACCTGGCGATCGTGCTGATCGATGCCCGGCAGGGGGTGCTTCGCCAGACAAGGCGGCATTCGATCATCGCCTCGCTGCTCGGCATCCGCCACGTCGTGCTGGCCGTCAACAAGATCGATCTTGTCGATTTCGATCAGGCGGTTTTCGACCGGATCGTCGAAGACTACGGGCAATTCTCGCGCGATCTCGGCTTCCAGACCATTGTGCCGATCCCAATGTCGGCCCGTTATGGCGACAATGTCAGCCGCCGGTCGGAAAACATGGAATGGTATTCCGGCCCGACGCTGATCGAGCATCTCGAAACCGTGTCGGTCGACGAAGCGATGGTCGAACTGCCGTTCCGTTTCCCGGTCCAGTATGTCAATCGTCCCAATCTCGACTTTCGCGGCTTTGCCGGCACGGTCGCCTCCGGCTCGGTTGCGCCCGGCGACGAGGTCGTTGTCGCCAAGTCCGGCAAATCCTCGCGCGTCAAGCGGATCGTCTCGTATGGCGGCGATCTCGCCCAGGCGGCCGCCGGCCAGGCCGTCACGCTCGTCCTCGATGACGAAGTCGAAATCTCGCGCGGCAACATGCTGGTTTCGCCTGCCGCACGGCCGCAAGTCGCCGACCAGTTCGCCGCCAACATCGTCTGGTTCGACGAGCATGCGTTGCTACCAGGCCGCTCTTACATCCTGCGCACCGAGACCGACCAGACCAGCGCCACCGTCACCGACCTAAAATATCGGATCAACGTCAATGACTTTGCCCATGAAGCGGCCAAGTCGCTCGAAATGAACGAAGTCGGCATCTGCAACATCTCGACGCGGACGCCGATCGCCTTCGATCCCTTCGCCGAAAACCGCACCACCGGCGCCTTCATCCTGATCGACCGCATCTCCAACGCCACGGTCGGCGCCGGCATGATCCTGCACTCGTTGCGCCGTGCCGAAAACATTCATTGGCAGTCGCTCGATGTCGGCAAGCGCGTGCGCGCCGACATGAAGAACCAGCGGCCCGCCGTGTTCTGGTTCACTGGGCTGTCGGGATCCGGCAAGTCGACCATCGCCAACCTGTTCGAAAAGAAGCTGTTCGCTACCGGCCGCCATACCTATATCCTGGACGGCGACAACGTCCGTCACGGTCTCAACCGCGATCTTGGTTTCACCGACGCTGATCGCGTCGAAAACATCCGCCGCGTCGCCGAAGTGGCGCGTTTGATGGCCGATGCCGGGTTGGTCGTCATCGTGTCGTTCATTTCGCCGTTCAGCGCCGAACGGCGCATGGCGCGCGAATTGATGGCCGATGGCGAGTTCATCGAGGTGTTTGTCGATACGCCGTTCGAGGAATGCGCCAGGCGTGATCCCAAGGGCCTCTATGCGCGCGCACTGAATGGCGAGATCAAGAACTTCACCGGCGTCGATTCCCCTTATGAAGCGCCGGAAACCCCGGAGATCCATCTGCGGACACTCGGCAAGTCGGCCGAAGAGATGGTCGACGCCCTGGAACACTGGCTGAACGAGCGCGACATTGCCGAAGACCAATACGATAGCGGCGGCGGCATCTGACGACAGGCTGATGCTCGAAATCTTCGAGCGCCTGGCCTTGTCGGCCGGGCGCGAGGTGATGCGCGTATTCCACGCCGGCTGTGCGGTTGACCGCAAGTCCGACGCCTCGCCGGTGACCGAGGCGGACCGCGAGAGCGAAAAGATCATTCTCGCCGGACTGCGTGCCGCATTTCCCGATATCCCCTGCGTGGCCGAGGAAGAAGCTTCCGCCGGGATCGTGCCGCCCGACCTGGACGGGGCTTTTTTTCTGATCGATCCGCTCGATGGGACCAAGGAGTTCGTTAACCGCCGCACCGATTTCACCGTCAACATAGCGCTGGTTCGCGATGGCGTGCCGGAAGTCGGCGTCGTCTTTGCGCCCTGTACGGGGCGCTTCTTTTCCGGCCAGCCGGGCAGGGCGGAATCACTCGAAATCGATGGCGATTACCAGGTCGTCGGCCGCCGGTCGATCGCGGCGAGAACGGCCGCGACGCCGCTGGCCGTCGTCGCCAGTCGGTCTCACAACACACCGGAAACCGAGGCCTATATTCGCGACCTGGGTGCCGCCGAAATCGTTTCGGTCGGTTCGTCCTTGAAATTCTGCCTTCTCGCCAGTGCCGAGGCCGATGTCTATCCGCGCTTCGGCCGCACCATGGAATGGGACACAGCGGCGGGCGACGCCATCCTGCGCGCCGCCGGCGGCATGACGCGCACGCTCGATGGCCAGCCTCTGGTTTATGGCAAGCGCAGGCAAAGCGACGACGAGGATTTTGCCAATCCGCATTTCATTGCCAGCGGCAGGGCTGCGGGCCCCGGCTGAGAAAGGCTCGGCAGCTTACTCCGCTGCGGCCTGCGCTGAATTCGAGCCGATATAGTTGCGGATCGTCTCGATGATTTGGTCCTGGTCGGCTTCGCTGAGATAGGGGTGCATCGGCAGGCAGAGGATACGCTTCGGCAGGTCTTCCGAAACGGCCAGGCCGGTCGGCGTGCGCGGGTAGTCGCGATAGGCGACCTGGGCATGCAGCGGCTTCACATAGTAGATGACCGACGGAATGCCCTTATCGCCGAGATGCGCCTTCAGCCCGTCGCGCTTGGGTGTCTCGATGGCGTACTGCGCCCAGGCCGAACGGCTGCCGTCCAGATTGCGGGCCGCGGTGACGATGTCGCCAAGCCCGTCGGCATAGCGCTTTGCCACCACCTGGCGCGCAACCATCTCGTCTTCGAGGATGGCCAGCTTCTCGATCAGGATCGCCGCCTGTATCGTGTCGAGCCGCGAATTGATGCCGACGCGGACATTGTCATATTGCGTTTCGCCCTTGCCGTGGAAGGCGAAGGATCTGAGCTGCTCGGCCAGCGCATCATCATTGGTGAACATCGCGCCGCCATCGCCGTAGCAGCCAAGCGGCTTGGCCGGATAGAAGCTGGTCGATCCGACATGGCCGAAAGCACCGCACATCTTGCCGTCGAGCGAACCGCCCATCGACTGGGCGGCATCCTCGATCACCATCAGCCCTTCGCGGTTGGCGATCGCCATGATCGCCTCGTAGTCGGCGGCAAGGCCGAACAGATCGACGGGAATGATTGCCTTCGGCTTCAGCCGGCCTTGCTTCTTGATCATGGCGATGGCCGCTTCGAGGCTGGCAATGTCGATGTTGTAGCTATGCGGGTCGACATCGACGAACACCGGCTCGGCCTTGGCCAGCGCCACCACTTCGGCGGTGGCGGCGAAAGTGAAGCTCGGCACGAACACCGCGTCACCCGGGCCGATGCCGGCCGCAAACAGCGGCAACAGCAGCGCGTCGGTGCCGTTGGCGCAGGCCACGACATGCTTGGTGCCGATATAGGCGGCAAGCTTATTCTCGAATTCGGTGACTTGCGGGCCAAGAATATAACGGCCTTCGTCGACGACACGGTCGATCGCGGCCTTCAGCCGGTCGCGGATTCGTTCGCGCTGCGCGCCAAGATCGATGAACTGCATGTCGGCCTCAAAACGGGTTAGCCAGATAATCGGCCGCTGGTACCAGAGTTGCGCTTGCCGAGAAAGCCGGGCAGGCGGAGCCCTAAATTGCCCAAGTGTCGCAGTCCGTTACCAGTATTTCCCGGCGAATGTCAGCCAGATGCCGGAAATCCGGGCTTCGTCGGGCGCCATCCCGCCCTCATAGCCCTGGAAAGAGCCCCTGCGAAACATAAAGTGATCGATTGGGCTCAGCTTATGTTGAGCGTTGCTCAGGCGATTTCATGTCGCCAGGGTGGATTGGCGCCGGCCCGCGACACGGTCACTGCCGCCGCCTTCGCGCCGAGCGCCAGCGCCTTGTGGATGGCGTCTTTCGACAAGCCGGAAATCGCCGCCTTGGTCAGCAGGCCCTGCTCATGCAAGGAGGCGAGGATGCCGGCGTTGAAGGTATCGCCGGCACCGACCGTGTCGACCACCTCGACCTTTTCCGGCATGACGGTGACGGCATGTTCCCTGGTATAGCCGACGGCGCCTTCGCTGCCATGGGTGACGACGATCAGCTTCGGGCCTCGATCCAGCCAGTTGCGGATGACATCCTCGTGCGAGCCGGCTTCGCCGAACCAGTTCAGGTCTTCGTCCGACAATTTCACGATGTCGGCCATCGCCATCATCGCGCGAATGCGCCTGAGGTGCTTGGCCTTGTCCGGTATGAAGTTCGGCCGGATGTTAGGATCGAGCATCATGACTCGACTTTGATGCTCGCGCCGCATGAATTCCTCATAGGCACTGCCGGCGGGCTCCGAAATCAGGCTGATGGCACCGAACAGCATGGCTTCGATCTCGCTGCCAAGCTGCGGCAGGTCGTCGACGGTCAGCATGCGGCCGGCGGTGTTCTCGTCATAGAAAGTGTAGGTCGCCTGGCCGTTGGTGAGCTTGACGAAGGCCAGCGTCGTTGGCCGTGGTGAGGTATGCGCATAGGTGGAGCTGACCTTGCTTGCCCCCAGCGCATCCCGGAATTGGCCGCCGAACAGATCCGACGATAGACCCGAAAAGAAGCCTGCCGGCGCGCCGAGCCGGCCAAGCGCGATCGCCGTGTTGAACACCGCGCCGCCGACATAAGGCGCGAAGGCCGGCTCACCCGCTGTCGTCGTGCGCGGCAGCATGTCGATCAGGGCTTCGCCGCAGCAGAGGATCATGGCTTCCTGGTCTCCGGCGGATGGATCACGCCCTTGCGGATGATGATGTTGGCGTAGAGCCGCGGCTCGCTTGTCGCGACGATGGCGTGCGCCGATTTGACCCGTGCATAGAAGTCGGCGCCGGCCAGCGCAACCACCTTGCGGCCTGGCGCCCGTTTGGCGCAGATCGCCTCGATCTCATGATGGACGGGATCGGCAAGCGAGGGATCGCCCTTGACCGAGGCGCGAAACAGCGCCTCCGGCACGGCGTCATCGACAGGCAGGACACTCAATATCGCGTCGAGTACGGGGATAAGAGGGTGGCCATCGGCGCGCACCAGCCGGGTTGCCTGCTGTTCCGCCGGATAGTTTCCGTCGACAAGGGCGATTTCGTCGCCATGCCCCATGCCGCGCAGGATCGCCAGAAGCTCCGGACCGAGCAGCGCCGGAATTCCGATCAGCATCAGGCGCTCCTGGAAATCGTCGTCGAGCCGATCAGGAAGCGTTCGGAAAGTGGCAGGCTGGCGCCGCCGAGCGCCCGGGCATGGATGCCGACGGTTCCCTCGCGAATGGCGGGCAGCTTCAAGCCTTCGCCATCGATCGTGGCGATTGCCGCGATGATGGCGTCGACCAGCCGGCGACGCACCGCCTTCGGCATCCAGCCGTCGATCACCGCCGCTTCGAAATCGATGATCGAGGATGCGGCGACGATGGCGTAGGCGAGCGCTTGCGAGGCGCTGGCGATCCAGTCGTCGAGCTCGGGTCCGATCTCGCCCCAGTCTTCCGGCGAGGTCCACAGATGCGAAGCCTCGATGCCGCGCGCATTGAGCGCCTTTTCGAGCATGGCGATGGAAGCGACATCGATCAGTTGGGTCGGCTTGCCGTCCGGCCCGGGCACCGGCATGGAGCCGAGCGCTCCGGCATTGCCGGTCGGGCCGCCAAAAAGCCGGCCGTTCAGCACAATGCCGCCACCGGCAAAGGCACCGATATAAAAATAGACGAAGTCGCGCGCGGCGCCAGCCTGGCCGAAGACGAGTTCGGCGCCGCAGGCCGACGTGGCATCGTTCTGCAAATAGACCGGAAAATCGCATTGCGCCTGGATGTCGGCCCTGATGTCGCGGTGACGCCATTCGTCCATGACATCGCGCGGGGCGCCGGCGGTATCGGCCCAGTTCCACAATTCGAACGGCATGGCGATGCCGAGCCCGGCGATGCGCTTGTCTTGCGCGGGCGTCAGCTCGCCGCGCATCTGCCGCATGCCGTTGGCGACGAAGTCCACCGTCTCGCGCGGCGCCGGGTAGCGATAGGAATGCTGCAGCATCGAACGGACATGGCCAAGGAAATCTATCAATACCAGTTCAGCGCTGCGGCGGCCGATCTTCAGGCCAATGAAGAAAGCGCCTTCGGGATTGAGCGCCATCGGGATGGAGGGCTGGCCGATCTTGCCGCGCAACGGCGCCTGGCGCAGCAGAAGGCTTTCTTCCTCCAGCTCGCGCATGATGACCGAAACCGTCTGCGCCGAAAGCCCGGTCATGCGGGCGATGTCGGATTTCGCCAGACTGCCGTGCTGGCGCACCAGCGACAGCACCAACCGCTCGTTGTGGTCGCGCATGCCGCTCTGGTTGGTGCCGCGGTGAATGAGGCTGTCACTCACCTCGGGCGAACCGTGCCTCGCAATGGCGGTTTCCACCCTGTTCCTCCCGTCGTTTCCCCTCAATGCTTTTGGGCCAGAATGGGTGAATGAAGCAAGGCTGTCAATAATAAATAAGAGTGATTTAATTATTGACAGAGGCTTCGGCCTGGTGTCTGTTGAGGCAGCGTCCACGCTGGGAGAATTTCGTTGGATGCGCTGCAGGTGCCGGTTGGCCGGCATCGGAATGTTCCACTGGGAGGAAAATCGTGACCAATACAAAACTGTTGAAATCGACCGTGTTTGCCGCCGCGGCTCTGGGGTTGGTGGCGTTTGCGTCGTCCGCATCCGCGGCCGGTGTCGGTGCCTGTCTGATCACCAAGACCGACACCAATCCCTTCTTCGTCAAGATGAAGGAAGGCGCCACGGCGAAGGCCAAGGAACTCGGCGTCGACCTCAAGACCTACGCCGGCAAGATCGACGGCGACAGCGAGAGCCAGGTCGCGGCGATCGAAAGCTGCATCGCCGACGGCGCCAAGGGTATCCTGATCACCGCATCCGACACCAAGGGCATCGTACCGACCGTGAAGAAGGCGCGTGACGCCGGCCTGCTGGTGATCGCGCTCGACACGCCGCTCGATCCCATCGATGCGGCCGACGCAACCTTTGCGACTGACAATCTCGAAGCCGGCAAGCTGATCGGCGCCTGGGCAGCCGCCACGCTAGGCGACAAGGCCAAGGACGCCAAGATCGGCTTCCTCGACCTGACCCCGTCGCAGCCGACCGTCGACGTGCTGCGCGACCAGGGCTTCATGATGGGCTACGGCATCGATGTGAAGGATCCCAACAAGATCGGCGATGAGGACGATGCGCGCATCGTCGGCCACGATGTCACCAACGGCAACGAAGAGGGCGGCCGCAAGGCGATGGAGAACCTCCTGCAGAAGGACAACACCATCAACGTCATCCACACCATCAACGAGCCCGCCGCTGTCGGCGCCTACCAGGCGCTCAAGGCTGTCGGCCTCGAAAGCCAGGTGCTGATCGTCTCCGTCGACGGCGGCTGCCCCGGCGTGAAGTCGGTGGCCGAAGGTGTCATCGGCGCCACGTCGCAGCAATATCCGCTGCAGATGGCAGCGCTCGGCATCGAGGCGATCGCCGCCTTCGCCAAGGACGGAACCAAGCCGAAGCCGACCGAAGGCAAGAACTTCTTCGACACCGGCGTCAACCTGGTGACCGACAAGCCGGCCACCGGCGTGAAGTCCATCGACACCAAGGAAGGCCTCGCCAAGTGCTGGGGCTGATCCCGGTCTGACAGGCATCCAGGGAACCTGAGCGGCCGGGGCTTGATCCCCGGCCGCTTCGGGTGGACGATGGCTCGCGTGACCGCGAACAATCCCGGCAGCAGACCGGAAAGGCGTGGACTGGCGTCGGCGTTTGGCTGAAGCCTACGGGGAGTAAACATGGCTCAAGCTCAGGAATTCGAGAAGGTTCTCTCGAGCAGCGATACAAGCGTTGCCGCTTTTGACGAGCGCAAATCGGCCGTCAAGCGCATCCAGCATTTCCTGCATTCGACGCCGGCCGCGGTGCCGCTGATCGTGCTGGTTCTGGCGATCATCGTCTTCGGCATCACCATCGGAGGGCGGTTCTTTTCGTCCTACACACTGACGCTGATCCTGCAGCAGATCGCCATCATCGGCATTCTGGGTGCTGCGCAGACATTGGTCATCCTGACCGCCGGCATCGACCTGTCGATTGGCGTGATCATGGTGATTTCAGCGGTGATCATGGGCAATTGCGCGGTCAGCTATGGCATGCCGAGCGCGCTCGCCGTGGCGATCGGGCTTGCCGCCGGCGCGGCCTGCGGGCTGCTCAACGGGGTGCTTGTCGCCTACATGAAGCTGCCGCCCTTCATCGTGACGCTTGGCACCTGGAACATCGTCATGGCCACTAACTTCATCTATTCGGCCAACGAGACGATCCGCGACACCGATGTCGACACCCAGGCGCCGCTGCTGCATCTCTTTGCCATCAGCTTCAAGGTCGGCACGGCGGTGCTGACGCTCGGCGTCATTGCCACGGTCGTGCTCGTGATGATCCTCTGGTACGTGCTCAATCACACGGCATGGGGCCGCCATGTCTACGCCGTTGGCGATGATCAGGAGGCGGCGAAGTTGTCGGGCATCCAGACCAAGAAGGTGCTGATGACGGTCTACACCCTTGCCGGGCTGATCGCCGCTTTCGCTGCCTGGGTCTCCATCGGCCGCAACGGCTCGATCTCGCCGTCGGCCGCCGTCACCGACTACAATCTCCAGGCGATCACCGCGACGGTGATCGGCGGTATTTCCCTGTTCGGCGGACGTGGCTCGATCCTGGGCACGCTGTTCGGCGCGATGATCGTCGGCGTCGTCTCCATGGGCCTCAACATGCTGGGCGCCGATCCGCAATGGAAGGTGCTGCTCACCGGTGTGCTGATCATCGGCGCCGTGGCAGTCGACCAATGGATCAGAAAGGTTTCGGCATGACCACGACCCAGGAACCCATTCTCACCGCGCGTGGCCTGGTCAAGCGCTACGGCCGCGTCACCGCCCTCGACAACGCCGACTTCGACCTTTACCCCGGCGAAATCCTTGCGGTCATCGGTGACAATGGCGCCGGCAAATCGTCGCTCATCAAGGCGATTTCCGGCGCTGCCGTGCCCGATGAAGGCGAGATCCGGCTTGAAGGAAAACCCGTCTCCTTCAAATCGCCGATGGAGGCCCGCGAAGCCGGCATCGAGACCGTCTACCAGAACCTGGCGCTGTCGCCCGCGCTGTCGATCGCCGACAACATGTTCCTTGGCCGCGAAATCCGTAAACCGGGTTTTCTGGGCGATTGGCTTCGCATGCTCGATCGCCCGGCGATGGAAAAGCGCGCCCGCGACAAACTTACCGAACTTGGCCTGATGACCATCCAGAACATCAGCCAGGCTGTGGAGACGCTCTCGGGCGGCCAAAGACAGGGCGTTGCCGTGGCACGTGCGGCCGCCTTCGGCAGTCGGGTGGTGATCATGGACGAACCGACGGCCGCGCTTGGCGTCAAGGAAAGCCGCCGCGTGCTCGAATTGATCCTCGACGTCAAGAAGCGCGGCCTCCCGATCGTGCTGATCTCGCACAACATGCCGCATGTCTTCGAAGTGGCCGATCGCATTCACATCCATCGGCTGGGCCGTCGCCTCGCCGTCATCGACCCCAAGCAATATACGATGTCCGATGCCGTCGCCTTCATGACAGGAGCCAAGGCCCCGCCGGAGGCGGCGCTGGCGGCTTGATACATGTCGCCCAAAGTGGCTGGTGCTTGGCAACAGCGGCAAGCACGGAACAGGAATTTGAAGCGCGTCGCGCGGCCGTCTTGACGCGTCACACTTCAGAATTGCCAAATTGCCGCAGGGGGCAAGCCGGATCGAACCTGTTTAAATCGATTGAATATATGGCGGTATCAGCTAGCATGGGCTGGGAGGAGCGATGAAAGCCGGTATGATCATGGCAACCGCACGAGAGGCATCATGACGAGCGCGATGACATCCGAACCCCTTCCGCCACTGCTCGAAAATCCTGATCCAAAGACACTCGCACGTGAAGTCTTGGTGGCCCTCAAATACAGGGTCGGCAAGGACACCACCGTTGCGACCCAGTACGACTGGCTGACCGCCTCGATCAAGGTCGTGCGCGACCGGATCGTCGATCACTGGATGCAGGCGACGAGAGAGGCTTACGACCAGAAGGAAAAGCGCGTCTATTATCTGTCGCTGGAATTCCTCATCGGCCGCCTGATGCGTGATGCCTTCTCCAATCTGGGCCTGATGGACAACATGCGCGAGGCGCTGTCGTCGCTGGGTGTCGACCTCGACTTGATTGCAGCACTCGAGCCCGATGCGGCGCTCGGCAATGGCGGCCTCGGCCGGCTCGCGGCCTGCTTCATGGAAAGCATGGCGACCGTCGACATTCCGGCGCATGGCTACGGCATCCGCTATGCCAATGGCATGTTCCGGCAGGAGATTCACGACGGCTGGCAGGTCGAACTGCCAGAGACCTGGCTTGATCACGGTAACCCGTGGGAATTCGAACGTCGCGAACGCTCCTTCGAGGTTGGTTTCGGCGGTTCGGTGGAATCGATCACCTCCAAGGACGGGCGCCTCGAACGCCATGTCTGGAAACCGACCGAGCATGTGCTGGCCGTCGCCTATGACACGCCCGTCGTCGGCTGGCGGGCCAACCGCGTCAACACGCTGCGGCTCTGGTCGGGGATGCCGGTCGATCCGATCCTGCTAGACAAATTCAATGCCGGTGACCACATCGGCGCGCTAGCCGAAAGCAACAAGGCCGATGCCTTGTCGCGCGTGCTCTATCCCGCCGATTCCCACAAGGCCGGGCAGGAACTGCGGCTTCGGCAGGAGTATTTCTTCTCCACCGCCTCGCTGCAGGACATCGTGCAGCGCCATCTGAGCCAATATGGCGACCTGAAGTCGCTGCCCGACAAGGCTGCGATCCACTTGAACGACACCCATCCCGCCATCGCCGTGCCGGAGTTGATGCGCCTGTTGATGGACGTCCACGGCATGGACTTCGACCAGGCCTGGGATATCACCCAGCGCACCTTCGGCTACACCAACCACACACTGCTGCCCGAGGCGCTGGAAAGCTGGCCGGTGCCGCTGTTCGAGCGGCTTTTGCCGCGCCACATGCAGATCGTCTATGCCATCAACGCTGAAGTGCTTCTGGAGGCGCGTGCTTCCAACCAGTTCTCGGACGAGCAGATTGGCCGCATCTCGCTGATCCAGGAAAATGGCGACCGCCGGGTGCGCATGGGCAATCTGGCCTTTGTCGGCTCGCATTCCATCAACGGCGTTTCGGCTCTTCACACCGACCTGATGAAGGAGACGGTGTTCGCCGACCTGCACAAGCTCTACCCCAATCGTATCAACAACAAGACCAACGGCATCACGCCGCGGCGCTGGCTGATCCAATGCAATCCCGGACTGACGTCGCTCGCCCGCGAGGCGATCGGCGACCGTTTTCTCGATGACATCGACGCCATTAAGGATCTCGACGGTTTCGCCGGCGATGCCGTCTTTCGCGACAAGTTCGCCGCCGTCAAGCGCGCCAACAAGGCGCGATTGGCCAACCTCGTCGCCGACCGGCTCGGCATCAAGGTCGATCCTTCGGCGCTTTTCGACATCCAGATCAAACGCATCCACGAATACAAGCGCCAGCTTCTGAACATCCTCGAGGCGATCGCCCTCTATGACCAGATCCGCTCGCACCCCGAGCGCGACTGGATGCCGCGCGTGAAATTCTTCGGCGGCAAAGCGGCGCCCAGCTACCACAATGCCAAGCTGATCATCAAACTCGCCAACGATGTCGCAAAAGTCATCAACCGCGATCCGGCCGTGCGCGGTCTGCTGAAGGTAGTGTTCGTGCCGAATTACAATGTCAGCCTTGCCGAGATCATGATGCCGGCCGCTGACTTGTCCGAGCAGATCTCGACCGCCGGCATGGAAGCGTCGGGCACCGGCAACATGAAGTTCGCACTGAACGGCGCGCTGACCATCGGCACGCTCGACGGCGCCAATGTCGAGATCAAGGAATGCGTCGGCGACGACAACATCTTCATCTTCGGCCTGACCACCGCCGAGGTCGCCGAGCGGCGCAACAACGGCTACGATCCGCGCGCCGTCATCGAAGGATCGCCCGAGCTGGCGCAAGCGGTCGCGGCTGTTTCGTCAGGCGTCTTCTCGCCGGACGATCCGGAGCGTTACCGCGACCTCGTCAACGGTCTCTACAACAGCGACTGGTTCATGGTCGCCGCCGATTTCGATGCCTATGCCACCGCCCAGCGCGAGGTCGATGCGGTCTGGCGCAACAGTCCCGACTGGTACGCCAGGGCAATCCGCAATGTGGCGCGTGTCGGCTGGTTCTCCTCCGATCGCACGATCCGCCAATATGCGAAAGAAATCTGGAACGTGCCTGCCTGATGTGATTGCATGAGGCCGCAAACAATGTGGTCCCGGTGGTGTGAACTTGAAAGTCGGATCACACCACTAGAAACAAACACTCGGTGCCGGGGAGGGACACTGCCTGATGAAGAAGCTGCGCGCGACCGCTGCGACAAGCGGGCCGGACGGACTGGCGGCAGCCAGCGATGTTGCGGCGATTGTTGCCGGCACGCATGGCGATCCGTTTGCCGTTCTCGGTGTTCAGGAGGCTGGGAAGGGTTTTGTGGCCCGCTGCTTTGTTCCGAATGCCGAATTCGTCACCGCTTATACGCTGACCGGCACCATCGCGGGTGAATTGTCCAGGCGCGACGATGGCGGCTTTTTCGAAGGCAAGCTCTCGATCAAGAAGCGGCAACCGCTTCGCTATCACGCGGGCAACGCCGGCGGCGACTGGTGGCTGACCGATCCCTATTCGTTCGGTCCGGTGCTCGGGCCGATGGACGACTACTACATCGCCGAGGGATCGCATCTCAGGCTGTTCGACAAGCTCGGCGCCCATGTCATCGAGCACGAAGGCGCCACGGGCGTGCATTTCGCCGTCTGGGCTCCCAATGCGCGGCGTGTCTCTGTGGTCGGCGATTTCAACGAATGGGACGGCCGCCGGCACTCGATGCGCGACCGCCGCGACACCGGCATCTGGGAGGTGTTCATTCCCGATATCGGTGCTGGCCGGCCCTACAAATACGAGATCATCGGCCCCGACGGCGTCAGGCTGCCGCTGAAGGCCGATCCGTTCGCCTTCAAATCCGAACTGCGTCCGGCCACCGCTTCGGTCGTTGCTGTGCCGCCGGCGCATGAGTGGGGCGATGAGGCGCATCGCAATTTCTGGCGCAATGCCGATCACCGGCGCGAAGCCATTTCGATCTACGAGGTTCATGCCGGCTCCTGGCAGCTTCGCGACGACGGTACGTTCCTGTCATGGGACGAACTGGCCGACCGGCTCATCCCCTATGTGGTCGAGACCGGCTTCACCCATATCGAATTCATGCCGATCTCTGAACATCCCTATGACCCGTCCTGGGGCTACCAGACGACCGGGCTCTACGCGCCATCGGCCCGCTTTGGCGATCCGGACGGCTTTGCCCGCTTCGTCGACGGCGCCCACCGTGCCGGCGTCGGCGTTATTCTCGACTGGGTGCCGGCGCATTTCCCGGTCGATGAGCACGGCCTGGCCAATTTCGATGGCACCGCGCTCTATGAACATGCCGATCCGCGCAAGGGGTTTCATCCCGACTGGAACACCGCGATCTACAATTTCGGCCGCCGCGAGGTGGTGTCGTTCCTGGTAAACAATGCGTTGTTCTGGGCCGAGAAATACCATGTCGACGGACTTCGCGTCGATGCGGTCGCCTCGATGCTGTACCTCGACTATTCGCGCAAGGCCGGCGAATGGATCCCCAACGAGAAAGGCGGCCGCGAGAACCTTGAGGCGGTCAGCTTCCTGCAGAAGATGAACAAGGAGGTCTACGGCCACCATCCGGGCGTGATGACCATCGCCGAGGAATCGACCTCTTGGCCGAAGGTCTCGGCACCGGTGCATGAAGGCGGGCTGGGCTTCGGCTTCAAGTGGAATATGGGCTTCATGCACGACACGCTGGAGTATTTCTCCAAGGAACCGATCTTCCGAAAGCACCACCACAACGACCTCACCTTCGGCCTGACCTACGCCTTCTCCGAGAATTTCGTGCTGCCGCTCTCGCATGACGAGGTCGTGCACGGCAAAGGCACGTTGCTTGGCAAGATGGCCGGCGACGATTGGCAGAAGTTTGCGACGCTGCGCGCCTACTACGCTTTCATGTGGGGCTATCCCGGCAAGAAGCTGCTTTTCATGGGGCAGGAGTTCGCGCAGCGCCGCGAATGGAGCGAGGCGCGCGCGCTCGACTGGAACCTGCTTGAATTCCGGCCGCATCGCGGCGTCTGGCAGACGGTGCGCGATCTCAACTATCTCTACCGTTCGCGCCCGGCACTGCATGGCCGTGATTGTGAGCCGGAAGGGTTTTCCTGGCTGATCGTCGATGACAGCCAGAATTCGGTTTTTGCCTGGCTGCGCAGTGCACCGGGCGGCAGCCCGGTGGCCGTCATTTCCAATTTCACGCCGGTGCCGCGTGACAATTATCGCGTGCCGTTGCCGATATCAGGCAAATGGCGCGAAATCATCAACACCGACGCTTCCGAATATGGCGGGTCCGGCAAGGGCAATGGCGGCATGGTCGAGGCACGGGCGGAGGGAGGAAGCATCTCCGCGACGATGCTTTTGCCGCCGCTGTCGACGATCATGCTTGAACTCGTTGCCGACTGAGCCATGTCGATATCGAGTAACTTGGGAGGGTAGAAATGGCAGACTTGAAACGGACCCAGCCGCTGGCGCGCGATGCCATGGCCTATGTATTGGCCGGCGGCCGTGGGAGCCGCCTCAGGGAACTGACCGACCGGCGTGCCAAGCCGGCCGTATATTTCGGCGGCAAGACGCGCATTATCGACTTCGCGCTCTCCAATGCTCTGAATTCCGGCATTCGCCGCCTTGGCGTTGCCACCCAGTACAAGGCGCATTCGCTGATCCGTCATCTGCAGCGCGGCTGGAACTTCCTGCGGCCCGAGCGAAACGAGAGTTTCGACATCCTGCCGGCCAGCCAGCGCGTCTCGGAAACGCAGTGGTATGAAGGCACCGCCGACGCCGTTTATCAGAACATCGACATCATCGAGGCCTACGGGCCCGAATACATGGTGATCTTGGCCGGCGACCACATCTACAAGATGGACTACGAGATGATGCTTCGCCAGCACGTCGACGCCAATGCCGATGTCACCGTCGGCTGCCTCGAAGTGCCGCGCATGGAAGCCACCGGCTTCGGCGTCATGCATGTCGATGCCAAGGACAACATCATCGCCTTCGTCGAAAAACCCGCCGATCCGCCCGGCATTCCCGATAAGCCGGAATTCGCGCTGGCTTCGATGGGCATCTACGTGTTCAAGACCAAATTCCTGATGGAGCAATTGCGCCGCGATGCGGCCGAGCCGGGCTCAAGCCGCGACTTCGGCAAGGACATCATCCCCTATATCGTCCAGCACGGTAAGGCGATCGCGCATCGCTTCGCCAAATCCTGCGTCCGCTCGACCGCCGAGAACGAGGCCTACTGGCGCGACGTCGGAACGGTCGACGCCTATTGGGAAGCCAATATCGACCTGACCGACATCACGCCTGAACTCGACCTCTACGACCGCGACTGGCCGATCTGGACCTATGCCGAATTGAAGCCGCCGGCAAAGTTCGTGCATGACGAGGATGGCCGCCGCGGTTCGGCCGTGTCCTCGCTTGTCTCGGGCGACTGCATCGTCTCCGGTGCGTCGCTCAAAAGAAGCCTGATCTTCACCGGCGCGCGCATCAATTCCTTTTCGACGCTGGAAGAAGTCGTCATGCTGCCCGACGTTCATGTCGGCCGGAACGCAAAGTTGAAGCGCGTGGTCATCGACCATGGTGTTAGGATACCGGAAGGCCTGGTGGTCGGCGAAGATCCCGTCCTCGACGCCAAGCGCTTTCGGGTCTCGGAGAAAGGCATCTGCCTGGTCACCCAGGACATGATCGACAAGTTAGGGCTCTAACGCATGCAGGTTCTGTCGGTCACGCCCGAGATCTTTCCGCTGATCAAGACCGGAGGGCTTGCCGACGTGACCGGCGCGCTGCCCATTGCCTTGGCGGGCAAGGGCGTGACCGTGCGCACGCTCATCCCAGGGTTTCCGACCGTCATGGCCGCCTTCAAGAAGAAGCGGGCGGTTCTGCAATATCCCTTGCTGCAGGGCGGCAAGGCCTCCGTCCATTCAGTCCAACTCGCCGGGCTCGAACTGTTCGTGCTCGATGCGCCGCATCTGTTCGACCGTCCCGGCGGTCCCTACGGCAACGCCACCGGCGTGGACTGGCCAGACAATTGGCGGCGTTTCGCGGCGTTGAGCCAGGTCGGCGGCGACATCGCCGGTGGCGCCATCTCTGGCTACCAACCCGACATCGTCCATGCCCATGACTGGCAGTCGGCGATGACCCTGGCCTATATGCGCTACGGCAAGGCGGTCGGCGTGCCATCGATGATGACTGTCCACAACCTCGCTTTCCAAGGCCAGTTCGGCGCCGCCATCTTTGGCGAACTCGGCCTGCCGGCAGCGGCGATGGCGCTCGACGGCGTGGAATATTATGGCGGTGTCGGCTTCCTCAAGGCCGGCCTGCAGGCCGCCTGGGCGATCACCACGGTCAGTCCGACCTACGCGCAGGAGATCCGCTCGGCGGAATTCGGCATGGGCCTCGACGGCCTCATCAACATGCGCTCCAGCGATCTCTATGGCATAGTCAACGGCATCGACACCGACATCTGGGATCCGGAAACCGACAAGCACCTGGTGTCCACCTATACGGCTAGCACGCTGAAGGCGCGCGCGCCCAACAGGGTTGCCGTGGAAGACCGCTTCAGCCTTGAGCGCGACGACAGCCCGATCGTCTGCGTCGTCAGCCGCCTAACCTGGCAAAAGGGCATGGATACCTTGGCGACAGCGGTCGACGGCATTGTTGCGACCGGCGCGCGCCTGGCCATCCTCGGCTCGGGCGATGCCGGCCTCGAAGGCGCGCTGCTCGCCGCCGCCGCCCGGCATCGCGGCCGCATTGGGGTCGTCGTCGGCTACGACGAGGGGCTGTCGCACATCATGCAAGGCGGCTGCGACGCCATCGTCATTCCCTCGCGCTTCGAACCGTGCGGGCTGACGCAGCTTTACGGCCTGCGCTATGGCTGCGTACCCGTGGTTGCCCGCACCGGCGGCCTTGCCGACACGGTAATCGACGCCAATGAGGCTGCCGTTTCGGCCGGCGTCGCCACCGGCTTCCAGTTCGCGCCCAACAATGGCGGTGCCTTGCTGCACGCCATCCGCCGCCTCGTCGACGCACATGCCAGTCCGGCGGTCTGGGAATCGTTGCAGCGCCAGGGCATGAAGGCCGATGTGTCATGGGACAAGAGCGCGGAAAAATATGTCGAACTCTATCGCTCTCTGCTTTCGAAAAGGGTTGCCTGAAGCATGATACGCACCGTCCCCACCAAGCCTTATTCCGACCAGAAGCCCGGCACGTCGGGCCTGCGCAAGAAGGTGCCTGTCTTTCAGCAGGAGCACTATGCCGAGAATTTCATCCAGTCGATCTTCGACGCGCTCGACGGTTTCAAGGGCAAGACCCTGGTGATCGGCGGCGATGGCCGCTTCTACAACCGCGAGGTCATCCAGAAGGCCATCGCCATGGCAGCCGCCAACGGCTTCGGCAAGGTGATGGTCGGGCAGGGCGGTATCCTGTCGACGCCGGCCGCCTCGCATGTCATCCGCAAATACAAGACCTTTGGCGGCATCATCCTGTCGGCCAGCCACAATCCTGGCGGCCCGCATGAGGATTTCGGCATCAAGTACAATGCCGGCAATGGCGGCCCGGCGCCGGAAAAGCTGACCGACGCGATGTTCGAAAAGACCAGGGCGATTTCGAGCTTCAAGATCGCGGACATCGATCCGATCGACATCGACACAACAGGCACGGTCAAGGCCGCCGGCATGACGGTCGAGATCATCGACCCGGTCGCCGACTATGCCGAACTGATGGAAAGCCTGTTCGATTTCGATGCCTTGCGCAAACTGTTCAAATCCGGCTTCCGCATGCGCTTCGACGCCATGCACGCGGTGACCGGCCCCTACGCCAAGGAGATCCTGGAAAACCGGCTCGGCGCGCCCATCGGCACCTGCCGCAATTTCAAGCCGCTGCCGGATTTCGGCGGCCATCACCCGGACCCGAACCTCGTCCATGCCAAGCACCTCTATGACGAGATGATGGGACCAGACGCGCCGGATTTCGGCGCTGCCTCGGATGGCGACGGCGACCGCAATCTGATCATCGGCAAGGGCATTTTCGTCACCCCGTCGGACTCGGTTGCCATGCTTGCCGCCAACGCCCGCCTGGCGCCCGGCTACAAGGGCGGGCTGAAGGGCATCGCCCGCTCGATGCCGACCAGTGGCGCTGCCGACCGCGTCGCCGAAAAACTCGGCATCGCCCTCTATGAGACGCCGACAGGCTGGAAGTTCTTCGGCAATCTGCTCGACGCCGACATGGCGACGATCTGCGGCGAGGAAAGTGCCGGCACCGGTTCCAACCACGTCCGCGAAAAGGACGGCCTTTGGGCGGTGCTTTTGTGGCTCAACATCCTTGCCGCGCGGGGCGAAAGCTGCAAGCAGATCGTCGCCGAGCACTGGGCGACCTACGGTCGCAACTACTATTCGCGGCACGATTATGAAGAGGTTGAGAGCGACCGCGCCACCGCATTGGTCGACGAACTGCGCGCCAAGCTCGGCGCGCTGCCGGGTGCCAGCGTGCGCGGCATGACAATCGCCAGCGCCGAGGACTTTGCCTATCACGATCCCGTCGACGGTTCGATCAGCGAGCATCAGGGCATCAGGGTGCTGTTTGAAGGTGGTTCGCGGGTGGTCTTTCGGCTGTCCGGCACCGGCACGTCAGGTGCCACGCTGCGCGTCTATATCGAGCGCTACGAGTCGGACAAGTCGAGGCACGACCTCGACACCCAGGCCGCCCTTGCCGATCTGATAGCCGCGGCCGATGATATTGCCGGGATTCACAGCCATACCGGCCGCGCCGAGCCAAGTGTGATTACTTGAGGATGGCGCTGCACGCGCCCATAGCTCTCGCAGAGCGCCAGGTTAGATAATGACGGGCGTATGGCGCTGCACCCCCCTCTGGCCTGCCGGCCATCTCCCCCTCAAGGGGGGAGATCGGCAGTTTCAGCGCCTCGTTCCTCATGCTGCGTTGGCCGTTGGCGAAAGCGATGCGACGGTCCGATCTCCCCCCTTGAGGGGGAGATGCCCGGCAGGGCAGAGGGGGGTGCCTCGCGCTAACCTTGGCGGTATTTTCCAGTGACCCAGCTCGGCGCCACCGTCACCCGCGAAGGCATCCGCTTTGCCGCTTGGTCGCAGGCCGCCCGTCGGCTCTGGCTCTCGATCTTCGACGAGCAGGGCAATCGGGAAATCGAACGGCTCGAACTGCAGCCGGAAGGTGAGGGCGTCCATGCGCTGTTCGTTGCGGGCCTTGGCCAGGGCATCCGCTACGGCTTTCGCGCCGATGGCGACTACGCGCCGGAGCGCGGGCTGTGGTTCGACCCTGCCAAGCTCCTGACCGATCCTTACGCCGTCGAGATCGACAGGTCCTATGTCTATGACTGGCGGCTGGCCCAGCGCCGGGGCGAGGGCGCCGATACCGCACCGCTGATGCCGAAGGCGATTGCCGCTGCGCTGCCGAAGCCGGTGCAGGCTGCCCCGCCGCTATTCCAGCCGGGCGGCCTTATTTACGAAGTGCCGGTGCGCGCCTTCACCATGCTGCATCCGGACATTCCCGAAAAATTGCGCGGAACAGTCGCCGCACTTGCTCACCCGGCGGTTATCGAGCATCTGAAAAAACTCGGGGTTGGCGCGGTCGAACTGATGCCGGTGACCGCGTCGATCGATGAGCGACATTTGCCGCCGCTCGGGCTGCGCAATGCCTGGGGCTACAATCCCGTGACTTTCATGGCCCTCGATCCGCGTTTGGCGCCGGGCGGCATCATGGAGTTGCGAAACACGGTCGCCGTGCTGCGCGAGGCTGGCATCGGCGTCATCCTCGACCTCGTCTTCAACCACACCGGCGAGAGCGACTGGCTTGGCCCGACGTTGTCGCTGCGCGGTCTGGACAACCAGGCCTACTACCGGCACTCATCAGACGGCGGGCTGGCCAACGATACCGGCACCGGCAACACGGTCGCTTGCGACCATCCTGTCGTCCAGGAGATGGTCCTCGACACGCTTCGCCATTTCGTCAGGGATGCCGGCGTCGACGGCTTCCGCTTCGACCTGGCGCCCATTTTGGGCAGGGTCGAAGGAACATTCGATGCCGAGGCGTCGTTGCTGAGAGCGATGCGCGACGACCCGCTGCTGGCCGATCGGGTGTTGATCGCCGAGCCGTGGGACATCGGTTCCGACGGCTATCAGCTCGGTAATTTCCCGCCGCCCTTCCTCGAATGGAACGACAAGTATCGCGACGATGTCAGACGCTTCTGGCGCGGCGACGCCGGCATGGTCGGTGCGCTGGCGACCCGGCTTGCCGGTTCGTCCGATGTGTTCGCAACGAACAGGCAAAACGCCAGTCGGACCGTCAATTTCATCGCCGCCCATGACGGCATGACGCTCGCCGATATCGTGCGCTACGAGCGCAAGCACAACGAAGCCAATGGCGAGCAGAACCGCGACGGCCACAATGAAAACCTGTCCTGGAACAACGGCGCCGAAGGGGATGCGGACGATCCGGCCGTACCAACTGCTCGCCTGAACGATCAGCGCGCGCTGCTCGCCACGCTGTTTGCCTCACGCGGCACCATCATGCTGACCGCGGGCGACGAATTCGGCCGCACCCAGCAAGGCAACAACAACGCCTATGCGCAGGACAACGAGATCACCTGGCTCGTCTGGGCCGGCCGTGACCAGGCGCTGGAGCGCTACACGGTGGAACTCTCGAGGCTGCGCCGGTCGATGCCGGCGCTCTTCGATACAAGCTTCCTAACTGGCCAGCCGCAGGCAGGTTCGGGGACGCCGGACGTCGCATGGCTGACCGAAACGGGCACGCCGCTCGATGGACAAAGCTGGCAAGATCCGCAGCGGCACCGTCTTGTCATGATCCTGGGTGGCGCCAGCGACGACGAGCGCCGTCTCGCGGTGCTCGTCAACGGCGATCGTAGGGCCTGCATGTTCACCTTGCCTGAGCGTGAAGGATTTTGCTGGGTGCCAGCCCTCGAAACCGCCGAGCCAGCGGACAGCTCGCGACCGATATCGGGACGGGCGGTGATCTTCATGATCGAACGAGCGCAGGCCGGCACAGGGGAGAAGCGCAATGGCGGCAGGTGACAAGACCGGATGGTGGCGCGGTTGCGTCATCTACCAGATCTATCCGCGCTCCTTCCAGGACACGACCAGCGACGGCAGCGGCGATCTCGCCGGCATTACGTCGAGGCTCGCTCATGTCGCTTCGCTTGGTGTCGACGCAGTCTGGCTGTCGCCTTTCTTCAAGTCGCCGATGGCCGATATGGGCTACGACGTGTCGGATTACTGCGATGTCGATCCGATGTTCGGCACGCTCGAGGACTTCGATGCGCTGGTCGCCGAGGCGCATCGTCTCGGCCTGAAGATCGTCATCGACCAGGTGCTGTCGCATTCGTCCGACAAGCACGACTGGTTTGTCGAAAGCCGCGCCAGCCGCGATAACCCCAAGGCCGACTGGTACATCTGGGCCGATACCAAGCCCGATGGCGGCGCGCCCAACAACTGGCTCTCCGTCTTCGGTGGCCCGGCCTGGGAATGGGATTCGACCCGCCGGCAGTATTACATGCACAATTTCCTTGCCTCGCAGCCCGACCTGAATTTCCACAACCCGGAGGTCCAGGACGCGCTTCTCGACACGGTGCGGTTCTGGCTGGAGCGCGGCGTCGACGGCTTCCGGCTCGATACGGTCAATTACTATGTCCACGACCGCTGGCTGCGCAGCAATCCGCCGCTGGCGTCGAGCGTCGCCGGCACCAACGGCGAGACCAACACCTACCTCTACCAGGAGCATCTGTTCGACAAGACGCAGCCGGAAAACCTGGCGTTCCTGCGCCGCTTGAGGGCGCTGCTCAACGAATACGACAACCGCGCCGCGGTCGGCGAAATCGGCGATGAAGGCCGTTCGCTGCAGACGCTCGCCGCCTACACCTCCGGCGGCGACAAGCTGCATATGTGTTACACCTTCGACCTGCTCGGTCCGCAGTTCTCGGCCGCGCATGTGCGTGGCTGCGTCGCAGCCTTCGAGGCGGCCGTCTCCGACGGCTGGGTCTGCTGGGCATTCTCCAACCATGACGTCGTGCGCCATGTCAGCCGCTGGACAAGGCCGGATAGCGATCCCGACGCGGTCGCAAGATTCTCGATCATGCTGCTCGCCTGCCTGCGCGGCTCGATCTGCCTCTATGAGGGCGAGGAACTGGGCCTGGAGGAGGCGGAACTGGCCTATGAGGATCTGCGCGATCCCGTCGGCATCCGCTTCTGGCCAGGCGTCAAGGGCAGGGATGGGTGTCGCACGCCGATGGTCTGGGAGGCCGGCGCCGACAATGCAGGCTTCTCCACGGCCAAGCCGTGGCTGCCGATACCGGCCAGCCATCGCACCCACGCGGTCGACGTCCAGAATGCCGACACGGCCTCGGTGCTGAAGTCCTATCGGACCACGCTGGCCTTGCGCGGAGAGCATGAGGCGCTGGTATCAGGCTCGATCCGCTTTCTCGACGCCGAGGGTGACGTGCTCGCTTTCATTCGCGAGGGCGGCGGCGAAAGACTGCTCTGTGTCTTTAATTTCGCCGAGGGATCGGCCAATTGGCAGTTGCGGGGGGACATCGGAGCGGTTGTACAGCTGGATGGCAATGCCGCGGTCGTCGAGACCGAGCTTTTGCTGCCAGCGCTCGGAGCCTTTGTTGGCAGGCTCGACTGATACCCGGACCGTTACTGCACCAGCACCGCACGTCCGCATGTCGCGCCGGTGACCCGGACATCGGCTTCGCCGAGATGCACGCCGAGCGTATCGAGCAGATTGTAAAGCAATGTGTCGACTGGTGCGGTCACGGTTTTCAAGAGCGTCGTCACCGCAGGTTTCACTGCGCCGAGCAGGGCGGTTACGTCAAGCCCGAGGATACCCAGCGCGTTGACGGAGAGTGACAACTTGTCGACCAGTGATGTTGTCAGCGTCTGAGTCAGGTCCCGTGTCGGCGTCGTCTTGATGGTTTTGGCGGCGATCTCGGTTTTGTTGAAGACCAGGTTGGTCGGGCTGACGTTGGTGATATCGGCACCCGCCGACCCCTTCACCAGTATTAGCGGGATTTTTAGCAGCAACAGATTGAGGCTGACATCCGCTATGTTGGCGTCGGAGAACGACTGCGGGTTGCTGAAATCGGCGAAAGCGGTGGGGCTGTTATCGGCGTCGCTGGCGGCAAGGTTCACCGCGGCGACGCCGGGCTTCGCGGCAATGGTAACCTTCAGGCTGTCGGGGCCGGTCGGGCAGCTGATGTCGGTCAGCTTGGCCTCGGCGTAGGCCACTTCGACATTCAGCGGCAGCTTGACCGACAGCAGGCTGATGCCGCCGCCCAGGTTTGGATTGCCGACGCCGACCGTGACCAGCAGCTTGATGCGCGTTTGCGCGGTGCGCACCACGGTGCCGGCTTCTCCAACCGCCAGCCATGGCGAGGATTGCGGCGGTTCGCCGATGGCGATGGCGAGCGTGGTCGACAGCACCCCGGGAATGGTGGCGCCGAGGGCGACGTCGACCTGCTTCGAACCGTTTGCCAGTCCGGCAGCGGCCGTCAGCATTCCCAAGGCGCTGGCATCGACGCCGAGGCCGGCGGGCCTTTGCCCGAGGCCCAATTTGCCGACGGAGCCGAGATCGACCAGATGACTGAGCGGGATCTTTACCGTGCTGGTCGACTTGGACGCGATCGTCTGCAGGGCGACCTTGGCCGTGTTGCCAAGCCCGGGCACATTGGCCATGGCCGTGGCGATCTGGCCGACGGTCGCCTTCGATGCCAGCACATCCGAATACGACACGCCGGTCAGGTTCAGCTGTGTGGCAACGCCGTCGACGAAGGAGAGCACGCTCACATCCGCCGAGATCAGCGCGTTGTAGTCCATGACGCTGAGCGAGATGTTGCTGCCGAGAAGTCCGCCGAGAAGCGCGTTGAGGATGCCGCCATTGAGGCTGGCGAGCCTCGATCCGACCGAGAACGTCGCCTGCGGCGTCATGCTGGCGGTGGCTTGGGTGCCGATGACGGGAGTGGGGATCAGCGAACTCGCGAAATAGCGGGCAGGGATCTTCTTCAGGGTGACGCGGACGGCATTGTAGGGTGTTATGCTGGCCTGGAAACGCTGGCCCACATTGGCCCCGGATGCCACATATCTCCCGGGCGTGACCGTCACGACGGTTTTGCCGGCCGCCGGCTCGATCGTCTGTCCCGAGCTTTGAACGACAACCCCTGGCATGCCGTTGTCGGTCAGCGTGGTGACAACCGCTGTGTTGACTTTGGTCATGTTCGAGGCGGCGGTGATCGCCGCCAGATCCACCATTGCCTGTGCTTCGCGGCGCTCGGTGTAGATCGAGGCTTCGTCGATGGCCACCGCGGCCAGGGCCAGCGCCACCGGCGCGCTCAATGCCGCCATGACGGTGAAGTTCGCTTTCCTGTCACCCAGCATCAACCGGGCAAGCCGACCGATCCCATTGCACGCATGCAGCAGCATTTAAATGCCCCCGACCCTGATCGTTGACTGGCGCTTGATGGTGGTCCCGGGCATGGCTATGCCCGGGAAAAGGTTCCAGATCGGCAGGTTGCGGGCATCGTACTGGATGGCCACCACGAACTGGCTTCCATCGGCCGCGCTGTCGTTGGCCTGGTAGGTCAACTTGCTGACATCCACGAAGGGATATCCGCCGGCATTGTTGGTGACGAAGCTGGCCACGAGCGTCTGGCGCTCGGTCTGGTTCAGCCCGGCAATTGCCGTGCGGGCGGCATCCGCTGCGATCTGCTGGATCGAGTTGGCGGCGCCGAAGTATATACCATATGCAACCATTCCGAGTAGAAGAAGAATGAAAATCGGTGAAAGTAAGGCAAATTCGACCGCAGAAGTTCCACGTTCCTCTTGAAATTTTCGCACCAATTGAAAGACCTTGGGCAATTTACTTGCTCCGTTGCTCATAGCCGCCACGCGTCTGAGATCGAACTGTATAGAAGGCAATCATAATGTAACCTGTGGTTGCTTAAGAACGCATTAAGACATTCCGGCAAACTGGCGTGGCTCCGATTCGCGGTGAAAAATGACGTCGAGGTGAAGAAACCAAGTCAAGCTTCTGGTTTCGGCTGGTGTTTCAGCGGCCACGCCATAGCTTTCGTCCGCCTTACTTTGGGTGACCCAGAGAGTCTGTTGAAATAAAAATTCTCCGCGTTAGTGTCTGGGCACGAGCCGCAGGATGGGAACCAGCGGCGCGCTCAAAGGGGTCAGATATCGGCTCCAGGGCGTCAACACTTAATAGGCGCGCCAACGGCAGCGCCGACAGGGAGAACTTCATGCTGAAAAACATGCTGAAGGCGACGGTGCTCGCCACGACCATGGCGCTGGCCGCCGGCACGTTCTACACGCCGGCTTTCGCCGAGACCGTCTATAACAGAGGCAGCGCCGCCGAAGCGGAGACGGTCGATCCGCACAAGACCTCGACAGTCTACGAAGCCGATATCATACGCGACCTGTTCCAGGGCCTGGTCATGCATGACCAGAAGACGAACCTCATTCCGGGCGCGGCCGAAAGCTGGACAGTGTCCGACGACGGCACTGTCTACACCTTCAAGCTGCGCAAGGATGGCCTCTGGTCGGATGGCAGCCCGGTGACGGCGGACGACTTCGTCTATTCGTTTCGTCGGCTGGAAGACCCGGCCACCGCTGCCGAATACGCCTCGATGCTGTACCCGGTGAAGGGTGCGGAGGACGTCAACACCAAGAAGGGCAAGCCGGAGGATATGGGTGTCAAAGCGATTGATGCAAATACCCTCGAAGTCACGCTGAAGGCGCCGACGCCTTACTTCCTGGAGATGCTGACCCATCAGGCCACCTATCCGGTCAACAAGGCTTCGATCGACAAGCTCGGCGCCGACTGGATCAAGGCGGGTAATCTCGTTTCGAACGGCGCCTATACGCTGGCCGAGTGGATTCCCAACGACCACATGAAGCTGGTCAAGAATCCGAAATTCTGGGACGCCGCGACCGTCAAGATGGACGTCGTCAACTATATCCCGACCGAAGACCGCTCATCGGCGATGAAGCGCTTCGAGGCCGGCGAACTCGACAGCTACGGCGACCTGCCGACCGAACAGCTCGCTGACCTCAAGACCAAGTTCGGCGACCAGGTCCGCGTCGGACCTTATCTCGGCACCTATTATTATGCGATCAAGACCGACAAGGCGCCGTGGGACAATGTCGAACTGCGCAACGCCATCTCGATGGCGATCGACCGCGACTTCCTCGCCGAGAAGGTCTGGCAGAACTCGATGCTGCCTGGCTATTCGATGGTGCCTCCGGGCATCGCGGGCTACTCGCCGGCAACGGCCAAATACGCCGACATGTCGCAGATCGACCGCGAGGACGCTGCCAAGAAGACCCTCGAGAAACTCGGCTATACGCCCGAGCATCCCTTGAAGATGGAGATCCGCTACAACACGTCGGAAAACCACAAGAACACGGCCGTCGCCATCCAGGAACAGTTGAAGCCGCTCGGCGTCGACGTCTCGCTCGTCAACACCGACACCAAGACCCACTACTCCTTCCTCGAGCAGAAGGGCGACTACGACGTGGCGCGTGCCGCCTGGATCGCCGACTACAAGGATCCGGAGACCTTCCTCGGCATCACCCGCAAGGCCAGCGGTAACAACTATTCGAGCTATGTCAGCCCGGCATATGAAGCGGCCATGGACAAGGCGGCGGCTGCCGGCGGTAAGCCGGAAGAGCGCATGAAGGACCTCGCTGAGGCCGAGCGCATCCTTGTCGATGACGTCGGTAACATTCCGCTTCTCTACTACAGCTTCCACGACATCGTTTCCTCGAAGCTGCATGGCTTCGACGACAATGTGATGGATATCCATCCGTCCCGCTTCATCAGTAAGGACTGATCCTTAGCCGGGCCGCCGCGCAACTCAATGCGCGGCGGTGCTGGTTGGCCATCGCATCGGTCCGGAAACCGGAATCGATTTTCGGTATGTCGGTGCGAAGATTTGAAGGCTAGAGCGCAACCGTCCGGCTGGACGCGCGTTGCTCTGGATCAAGCGGGGCACCGATGCTGCGATACGTATTACGGCGGCTTCTGACCGCCATCCCGACGCTGTTCGTCATCGTGACCATGGCGTTTTTCCTGATGCGCGTCGCGCCGGGCGGCCCATTCAACCAAGAGCGGGGGCTGAGCCCCGAGATCAAGGCCAATCTCGAAGCCCAGTTCGGCCTCAACGACCCGCTCTGGCTGCAATTCGTCCATTATCTCGGCAATCTGCTGCGCGGCAATTTCGGCCCGAGCTACAACATGCCGGACTTCACCGTCACCGAACTCTTCGCCAAGGGCCTGCCTATATCGGTTCAGCTCGGCGCCTCGGCGCTCGTCCTGGCGCTGCTGCTCGGTTGTGTGCTCGGCACCATTGCGGCGCTTAACCAGAACAAGCTTGGCGACTATACGGTGATCGCGCTGGCGACGGCCGGCAGCACCATCCCAACCTTCGTCATCGCGCCGGTGATCCAACTCCTGTTCGGGCTGACCTGGAGGCTGCTGCCGATCGGTGGGTGGGGCGATGGCGCTTTCATCAACAAGGTCGGTCCGGTGTTGACGCTCGCTCTGCCGCAGATCGCCATCGTCGCCCGGCTGATGCGTGGCTCGATGATCGAATCCTTGCGGTCCCATCACATCCGCACGGCGCGCGCGCTCGGCCTGTCCGATTGGTCGGTGGTGGTCAAGCACGCGCTGCGCGGCGCCATCCTGCCGATCGTCTCCTTCACCGGTCCGGCGGCGGCGGCATTGCTGACCGGCTCGGTCATTGTCGAGACGATCTTCTCCATTCCAGGCGTTGGCCGCTATTTCGTCGATGCCGCGCTCAATCGTGACTACACGCTGGTGATGGGAACGGTGGTGGTGATCGCCATCTTTACCATTGTCTTCAACCTGATCGTCGACGTCATGTACGCGGTCGTCGATCCGAGGGTGCGCTATGACTGACATCGCAGCCACAGCCGCCCCCGCCGTCATCGGCCGTTCACTCTGGGGGGATGCCTGGGCGCGTCTCAAGGCCAATCGCGCCGCCATGTTCAGCCTGTACTACCTTGCCCTGATCGGTGTCGTCAGCGTATTCGGGCCGTGGTTCGTGCCACATCAATACACTACCATCTATGCCGACTATGTGCGCATGCCGCCAAGCCTGTCAGCCTATCCGAAGGCCGACATGGTCGAGACGGCGCTTACCGAAGCGATCAAGCGCATGCGGGTCGAGATCAAGGAGTGGCGGCAGGAAGGCAACCAGGTCTTCGTCACCGTCAAGTCGACCAGGCCGATCGACGATCGCAACATCCGTTATCTCGACCGTTCCGATGCCTTTGACGGCACCAAGATCGAGAGCAAGTCGCCCGACGGTCTTGAAGCGACGATGAGCGCCTCGATCAAGCAGCAATATTTCCTGTTCGGCACCGACAACACCGGCCGGGACCTATTGTCGCGCACGCTGATGGCCGGGCGCATATCGCTGGCCATCGGCCTGCTCGCGGGTGTCGTGGCGGTGGTCATCGGCGTGGTCTACGGGGCCGCTGCCGGCTTTGCCGGCGGCAAAATCGACGAGGTGATGATGCGCATCGTCGACGTGCTCTATTCCTTGCCCTTCATCTTCTTCGTCATCATGCTGGTGGTGTTCTTCGGCCGCAACTTCGTGCTGATGTTCCTGGCGGTCGGCGCCGTGCTGTGGCTCGACATGGCGCGGATCGTGCGCGGCCAGGCGCTGTCGATCCGCCGGCAGGAGTATGTCCAGGCGGCGGAAGCCATGGGTGTCGGCCAGCGCGGTATCCTGCTGCGCCACGTCATTCCCAATCTGCTCGGCCCGGTGGTCATCTACATGACGCTGCTGGTGCCGCAGGTCATCATCCTGGAGAGTTTCCTGTCATTCCTGGGGCTCGGCGTGCAGGAGCCGATGACCAGCTGGGGCGTGCTGATCTCGGTCGGCGCCAAGAACATCGGCACCGCCAACTGGCTGCTCCTGTTCCCCGCCTTCTTCCTCGTCTCGACGCTGTTCGCGCTGAATTTCGTCGGCGACGGCCTGCGCGACGCACTTGACCCAAGGGATCGCTAAGATGGGGATCGCCGAGATGGCTGCTTCCGAAACGATCCTCAGCGTCAAGGATCTGCGTGTCCGCTTCCGCACGCTTGACGGCGCCGTCGAAGCAGTCAAGGGCATCAACATCCATGTCAAATCTGGCGAGACCGTTGCCGTGGTTGGCGAATCCGGGTCCGGCAAAAGCCAGACGATGATGGCGGCGATGAGCCTGCTGGCATCGAATGGGGAAGCGACAGGCAGCGTCGATTATCGCGGCCGCAATCTTCTGACGCTTAGCAAATCCGAGCTCAACCAGGTTCGTGGCCGCAAGATCAGCATGATCTTTCAGGAGCCGATGACTTCGCTCGATCCGCTCTATTCGATTGGCAATCAGTTGATCGAGCCGATCCGCCGGCACCGGGGCCTGAATGCCCCCGACGCGCGGGAAGAGGCGCTCAAGCTGCTGCGGCTGGTGCATATTCCCGATCCCGAGCGGCGGATGAAATCCTATCCGCATGAAATGTCCGGTGGCCAGCGCCAGCGTGTGATGATCGCGATGGCGCTCGCCAACGACCCTGACATATTGATCGCCGACGAGCCGACGACGGCGCTCGACGTGACCATCCAGGCGCAGATCCTGATGCTTCTGGCCGAATTGCAGCGCAAGCTCGGCATGGCGATCGTCTTCATCACCCACGATCTTGGCATCGTCCGCCGCTTTGCCGACCGGGTCTATGTCATGCGCCAGGGCGAGGTTGTCGAGGAGGGGGAGGCGGAGGCCATCTTCGTCAATCCCCAGCATGCCTACACGAAAATGCTGCTGGCGTCCGAGCCGACCGGCAGCAAGGCGCCGCCGCCCGCCAATGCTCCGGTGCTGCTTGAAGGCAGAAATGTCGAAGTGACGTTCAGGATTGGCGGCGGGTTTCTTGCTGGTGAACCGCTGATGCTGCGTGCCGTCGATCACATCTCGATCCGGCTGCAGCGCAACCAGACCATCGGCATCGTTGGTGAATCCGGCTCGGGCAAGTCGACGCTCGGCCGCGCCTTGCTGCGGCTGTTGCCGAGCGACGGGCTTATCCGTTTCGGCGATCGCGACATTTCCCAAGCCGACAGGCAGGCGATGCGGCCGCTGCGGCGCCAGATGCAGCTTGTCTTCCAGGACCCGTTCGGCTCGCTGTCGCCGCGCATGACCGTCGGCCAGGTCATCACCGAAGGACTTCTGGTGCATGAGCCTGATCTCTCGGGCAAGCAGCGTGATCAACGCGCGGTCGACGCCTTGCGCGAGGTCGGCCTCGACCCCAACGCACGCAATCGCTACCCGCACGAATTCTCCGGCGGCCAGCGGCAGCGCATCGCCATTGCTCGCGCCATGATCCTGAAGCCCAGGCTGGTGGTATTGGATGAGCCGACCTCGGCGCTCGATCGCTCTGTGCAGAAACAGATCGTCGAACTGTTGCGCAAGCTGCAGGCGGACCACGAATTGTCCTATCTCTTCATCAGCCACGATCTGTCGGTCGTGCGCGCCATGGCCGACTACATCATCGTCATGAAACAGGGCAAGATCGTCGAGGAGGGGCCGACCGAGGCGATCTTCAGCGATCCGCGGCACGCTTACACACAGACGCTGATGGCCGCCGCGATCGACATGACGCGATTTCGCCTGAGCGCCTGAACCAGGCTTCGCACCGATACACTGGCTGTCCGCTCAATTTGTGGAGCTCGGGCACTTGCGTGCTCGCACAGCGGCAATGGCATCCTGTTGCTGCTTGAGCCGGTCGATCCTGGCTGTTTCACGGTTGGCCACCGCGGTCTTCACGCGTGAGCCGCCGAGCAGCCAGCGTGGAACATTGGTGTTGGCGACCTTGCCGCGCGTGATTGCCGTTTGCGAGATGTCACGGGCGACGTCTCCCATCGCCCTGTTGAGGTCGGTGCACGTCATCGAATCGTATTTCGCTGGATCGACGGTTCTGCCGAGCGATGAACAGCCAGCGACGAGAACCAGCGTCATCACGAGAATCAAGGGCGAGGCTGTGGTTGAATTCAAATTCATGTCGCACTCGGCCCGCCGTTCACTGACTCCATCAAGTTCACGACCCTAAGACCGACAGACCTTTTCGTCAAAATATGCGGCCTCGAAGAAACCTCCCACTGGGCCCGGCCTTTGCGGCCGACGCAGGAACATCTCAGTCACTGGAATTGCTATCTGCCGAGTGTTGGGCTCAATCGCTGGCAAACGGAGAGTACCGGTTCCGGCGACGTCGGGGCGGCCTTTCCTACGCTGCCTCGGCCACGAACCTCGACGGGGGGCAACCGCCGAGCACTGTCTGAGCGATGTCGGCGTCATTTTCATCGACATGCGCCGTCACCAGAACGACCCCTTCGGCAACCTCCTGATCATCCGCCTTTATGGCGGCCGTGGCGAATGTTCCAAACAGACCGGCAACGCCGCCACAGACCGCGCCAGCCACCGCTGTTGGCAATACGCCCGCAGCAACAGGATTGATGCCATAGGCCGCAACGGCACTCAGGCAGACCAACCCGCCGGCGGCAGCGCCAAATAACGATCCCAAAGCGGAAACCCGAAGAGATCCCGCCTCGTCATTGTAAGGCCCGATGATCGCGATCTGTACGCGAGGAATTCCGGCTGCCACCAAGTCGCTGGCGACCCGCGCCGCATCGACGGGGGAATCAAAAAGTCTGCAAATCGTCGGCATGGTCGCTTAACGCTTCTGGCTGTTCAGCGTCGTCTCGGTGAGGAATGACGCGGCCATCAGATCGTCAACCTCGATTGGGCCCTCGCCGCCCTCCATGATGGCTGCGACCTTCTGGAAGGTCTTCATCTCGTCTTCGGTAATCTGGGCTTCCTGCATCCTGGCTTTGATCTCTGTCATGCGCATGCTCAGGGCATAGGATTTCTTGGTCTCACGGTTCGACATGCTGCTGCTCATAGTTCATTGATCATTTTTTGCCCGCCACTCGAATTTGGGGCAAGGGCAAACGTTTCCAACCCTGGACTTCGGTCGGGGAGGGGTCGGACCTAAGTCTGGTCGTGGGCCGCAATGGTCTTGCCGACGGCGCCGCCAAAGCATGACCCAGGAATGCGTGCCAAAAGGCCTTTCGTGGCCCGACTCATCAAGAATCGGGCCGGAGATCTGCGATCAGTACCCGTCGTTTTCGATCACAACGGGATGGTGCCGATGGTGGTGACGATGGGTGGAGACGGAACCTGTCACGACAACAGTATCGCGGTGATGATGCCGGCGCCCATGGTCATAAAACGCTACGGTACCATGGCGGCGGTGGTGCAAGCGCTGGCCGTCTTCGTTGATGATCTTGACGCTTTCGTGATGTCGATGATGGGTTCTAACAACCACATCGGCTTCGGCTGCCGAAGCCACAACGGGCAGTCCAAGGGAAAGCGCCAACGCGCACATGATCATTGTTTTCATTGCAGTTTCTCCATTTTCTTAATTAGCCCTTCATTGGATAAACTGCCCCTGATCGCTTTGGTTCCGGTCGTCCGGCATCGACCCGAACGTTCACTGGTCATCGCTGGATCTCGTCAAACGGCGGAACATTAGGCGTGCCTGATGGTTTATTTCCCGCAGCCGGGATCACGATTTGGTGTCTGCTGCGGATCAGTCGGCAAAGGCTGGTCGGCCCGCGTTCTCTGCCAGAGGCGCGGGCTTCCCAGGCAACAGGAGAGAGATAATGAACAATATCATTTGGCTCGTGGGAGCTGTGGTCATCGTGATAGCGATCTTGAGCTTTTTTGGCCTCCGCTGAGGGGGACGCGCGTACCAGTCGGGATGTTTACCCGAAACTGTCCGCGAGCGCACGCATGAAGGCATCAGGCGGCCGGTTGACTGGTTACTGTCCAGTGCAACGGGCATCGCTGTCGGCCGGGTCACAGAGGCACGGCGAATAGAAATTCGCCCATCCGACTGGCGGGGGACGCGAGTAATCTCGCTTGAGGGGCAGGCGGAGCGCCGAAGTCGGGATGCGCTAACTCTTTGTTTTCTCTGGTCGGAGTGGCAGGATTTGAACCTGCGACCCCCTCGTCCCGAACGAGGTGCGCTACCAGGCTGCGCTACACTCCGTGACCAGACCGCGGGCTTATAGCCGCCACACTTGGTTCCTGCAAGCGGCACGGCGGCACTTCTGTCGCATTTCGTCGGCTTTCGTCGAGCATTGCCCGAAAGGCCCGGATTCCCTTCCGGAATAAACATGGCTTAAAGCCTTGTGTGCTAAGCCGCAGCCCTCGACAATTCGTAATTTCGGCCATTCGGAGTTTCCAGTCTTGTCCTTCAGCATCGTTGGCGACGCCCGGCCCAACAGTTTCGAATTCGAAACCACAGCGCTGATCAAGCCATCCGGCTTTCGCGAATATGATGCGCGCTGGTGGTTCGGCCATCCCGGCTCCGCGCAACGACCGGAACTCAATCTGATCGGCGTCCAGGCGCTCGGCATGGGGCTTGGTACGCTGATCCGCCGTCTCGGCGCCGGTCCCGATATCATTACCGGGCATGATTTCCGCTCCTATTCGCTGTCGATCAAACTGGCCCTGGTGTCCGGTTTGATGGCTGCAGGCGCACGGGTGAGGGACATCGGACTGGCGTTGTCGCCGATGGCGTATTTCGCTCAGTTCGCTTTGGATACGCCCTCGGTCGCCATGGTCACCGCTTCGCACAACGAAAATGGCTGGACCGGCGTCAAGATGGGTGCGGCGCGGCCGCTGACCTTCGGCCCGGGTGAGATGAGCGCGCTGAAAGCAATCGTGCTGTCCGGCGATTTTGACCTTATCGGCGGCGGCTCCTACGATTTCATCCGTGACTTTCGCGCGACCTATCTCGACGATCTGACCCGCGACAAGCGCATCGCCCGAAAACTGAAAGTGGTCGCAGCCTGCGGCAATGGCACCGCCGGCGCCTTCGCGCCGCAAGCGTTGCAGCGCATCGGCTGCGAGGTCATCGCGCTCGACGTCGAGCTCGACCATACATTTCCGCGCTACAATCCCAATCCCGAGGACATGCGGATGCTGCATGCCATCCGGGACAAGGTGCTGGCATCAGGCGCCGACATGGGCCTTGGCTTCGACGGCGATGGCGACCGCTGCGGTGTCGTCGACAATGAAGGCAATGAAATTTTTGCCGACAAGGTCGGTGTGATGCTGGCAAGGGATATTTCCAGCCAGCATCCCAACTCGACCTTCGTCGTCGACGTCAAATCGACCGGCCTGTTCCATACCGACGCAATGCTGCGCGCCAATGGCGCCGTCACTGACTATTGGAAAACCGGCCATTCCTACATCAAGCGCCGCGTCGCCGAACTCGGTGCTGTCGCCGGTTTCGAAAAGTCGGGTCATTTCTTTTTCAATCCGCCGATCGGGCGCGGATATGACGACGGCCTGGTCACCGCCATCGCCATCTGCCAGATGCTGGATCGCAGCCCGGGCAGTTCGATGGCCGATCTTTATCGCGCGCTGCCGCTGACCTTTGGCACGCCGACCATGTCGCCGCACTGCGCGGACGAGGTGAAGTATGGTGTGGTCGAACGGGTGGTTGCCGACTTTCAGGCCATGAAGCGGGATGGAAGGGTTTTCGCTGGGCAGAAGATCGCAGACCTCATCACCGTCAACGGCGTGCGCGTCGTCGCCGATGACGGCACCTGGGGGCTGGTGCGCGCCTCGTCGAACAAACCGGAACTGGTCGTGGTGGTCGAAAGCCCGGTGTCGTCGCAGCGTCGACGGGAGATGTTCGAGGCTGTCGACGCCGTGCTGCGCCGCAGCTCCGAGGTGGGCGCCTACAACCAGACCTTTTGAATGGTAGTTGAATGACCGAGCGGATCGTCAGTTTTGTCATGAGCGGTGGCGTCGGCTCGCGGCTGTGGCCGCTGTCGCGCGAGGACAACCCCAAGCAGTTCCACGATCTGTCCGGCGACGGCTCGATGCTGGCCAAGACCTTGCGTCGGCTGACCGCCCGGCTGGAAGGCGGAACGCCGATCTTCCTGATCGCCGCGGAGCGCCATGCTGATCGCGTTCACGCCGATCTTGCTGGTCTCGACCTCGCCGGCGGCGGTCCGCTGTTCGAGCCGACCGGGCGCAACACAGCCGCCGCCGTCGCACTGGCGACGCTGCGCACACTGTCCGAGTTCGGCGACAGCCTGGTGCTGGTGGTGCCGTCTGACCATGAGATATCGACCCCGCGCCAGTTTTGGCAGAGCGTCGAAGCCGGCACCGAGGCTGCGCGCGTCGGCAGGCTGGTGGTGTTCGGCATCAAGCCGACGCAACCAGAGACCGGCTATGGCTATATCGAGGTCGCGGCCGAAAGCGGCGGCACCTTCGACGTGTCGCGCTTCGTCGAAAAGCCGGATATTGCGACTGCGCAGAGCTATCTCAAGGCCGGAAATTTCTACTGGAACACCGGCATCTTCCTGTTTCGCGCCAGCACCATGCGTGACGCCTTCATAGCGTTCCAGCCGGATATCTGGCAGGCCACCGAAGCAGCCTACAAGGCGGCGACATCGGATCTGTCGGGCCTTTACATGCCGCTGGAACTCTACGCCGCCATTCCGTCGAACTCGATCGACTACGCCATCATGGAGCGGGCAAAAGACATCGCCATGGTGCCGGCGGGCTTCCGCTGGAACGATCTCGGCTCGTGGCAGTCGCTGCTCGATGTCGGCCCCGCAGACGACCGGGGCAATGTCATCATCGGCGATGTCGTCGCCATCGATTGCGAGAATTCCTACATTCGCAGCGACGGCCGCCTGCTGTCGGCGATCGGCATGAAGGATATCGCCATCGTTTCGACATCGGATGCCACCTTCGTCGCCCCGGTCAGCCACAGCCAACACGTCAAGAAGATCGTCGAGCAGCTCGAAAAATCGGGTCGCCTGGAAACCAGGTTCACGCCGGCGCATGACCGCGTCATCGAAAGCGGCGCCTGGCGCCGGCGCGTGCATCACTGGCTGTTTCAGGAGACCTTGCCGCTGTGGTCGACATCGGGGGTCGACGAACGCCATGGCGGCTTTCACGAAGCGCTCGGCCTGGACGCCTCGCCGTTGATGAAGCCCAAGCGCATGCGCACCATGGCAAGACAGGTCTATGCTTTCGCCGTCGCCCGGGCGCGCGGCTGGGACGGCCCGGCCGATCGGTTGATCAGCCACGGCATCGCCTTCATGGCCGGCAAGGGCCGCACCGACAAAGGCGGCTGGGTTCGCACGCTGAATGTCGACGGTTCGGTCGCCGACGCCACCGAGGATGCCTACGATCATTCCTGCGTGCTCCTGGCACTGGCGCATGCGCATATGTCAGGCAATCCCGACGCCTTGCGCCTCGGCGAGGAAACCTTCGCCTTTCTCGATGCGCATCTCGAAGACAGCCGCATGACCGGCTTTCTTGAGACATCGGACGGCAAAGGCGAGCGCCGCTCCAACCCGCATATGCACCTGCTCGAGGCCTTTCTCGCCTGGCACCAGGCGACCGGCGAGCGCGCCCATCTGCGGCGCGCGGCACGTATCATCGACCTCTTCCGCAGTCATTTCTTCGATCCGGAAAGCTGGACGCTTGGCGAGTATTTCGATGCCGAATGGAAACCCTCCACCGGCGAGAAAGGGTCATGGACCGAGCCCGGCCACCATTTCGAATGGGCCTCTTTGCTGGTAGATTTCGCCGGGCGTAGCGGCCAGGCCGAGTTGAGCGGCTTTGCCCGAAAACTTTACGCGTCGGCCACTGCCAATGGCCTCAACCGCGCCACCGGGCTTGCCTATGGCGCCGTCTCCAGGCAAGGCCTGCCGCTCGACCTGATATCCCGCAGTTGGCCGCAGGCCGAAGCCGTGAAGGCGGCGATCGCGCTGGATGGCTCTGGCGGCCCCGATCTCAAGCCGGAAATCGAAGCGCGCGTCGGCCGGCTGTTCCGCTGGCACATCGACCCGGCGCCGCTCGGCCTGTGGATCGATCGCATCGACGAGCGCGGCCGCTCGCTGGCATCGGACGTTCCTGCCAGCATCTTCTATCATCTGGTCTGCGCGCTGACGCAGTATCTTGATGGGACGGTGGAGAAGGGATGAGCCCGTATTGAGAGGCCGGCCTCTCAATACGGGCTCGCTACATCCCCAGTCTCGACATACACCGACTTCAGCTGCGAATAGAGTGCCAATGCCGCCAGTGAATTCTCACGTCCGATGCCTGACTGCTTGAAGCCGCCGAACGGGATTTCCACCGGCGTCAGATTGTAGGCGTTGATCCAGCAGGTGCCAGCCTGCAACTCGGCGATGACGCGGTGGGCGCGCGGCAGGTCGCGCGTGAAGACGCCGGCGGCAAGGCCGAATTCGGTGTCGTTGGCGCGGTCGATCACCTCGTCCTCATCGTCGAACTTCAGCACGCTCATGACAGGCCCGAAAATCTCTTCGCGGGCGATGCGCATTGTGTCGGCGACGCCGGTGAACACCGTCGGCTCGACAAAGAATCCGCCTTGGAAACCCTGCAGCGACGGCACGTTGCCGCCGCAGGCAAGCGTTGCTCCGTCCTGCTTGCCGATTTCGATATAGCCGACCACCTTGTCATGCTGCGCCTTGGAGACCAGCGGACCCATCTGGGTTTCGGGGTCGAGCGGGTCGCCGATGCGGATTTTTTTGGTCCGCTCGACAAGGCGTTCGACGAAGCGGTCGTGAATGCCGTTTTGCACGAAGACCCGCGTGCCGTTGGAGCAGATCTGGCCGGTCGAATAGAAATTGCCGAGCATGGCGCCGCCAATGGCGTTCTCGATGTCGGCATCGTCGAACACGATCAGCGGCGACTTGCCGCCGAGCTCCATCGTCGCGTGCTTCATTTTTGAGCCGGCCAGCGACAGCACCTTGCGGCCGGTCAGCACCGAACCGGTCACCGACACCTTGGCGACGACATCGTGGCCGACAAGCCCGGCGCCGACATCGCCATAGCCCTGCACGACGTTGAACAAGCCGTCGGGCAGCCCGGCCTCGCTGTAGATCTCCGCCAGTGCGAGTGCTGAAAGCGGCGTGTTTTCCGATGGCTTGAACACCATGGCATTGCCCATGGCGAGTGCCGGTGCCGATTTCCAGCCGGCGATCTGGATCGGATAGTTCCAGGCGCCGATGCCGACACAGACGCCGAGCGCTTCGCGCCTTGTGTAGGCGAAGGGTCCGCCGAGATCGACCGACTCGCCATTGTAGGCGGCGACGGCGCCGCCGAAATATTCAAGGCAGTCCGCGGCGGAAGGCGCGTCCGCCACCAGCGTTTCCTGGATCGCCTTGCCGGTGTCCAACGTCTCGATGCGGGCGAGGTCGGCATTTCGGGCGCGCAATATGTCGGCGGCGCGGCGCAGGATGCGCCCGCGCTCGACCGGTTTCAGCCGCGCCCAAGCGGGCTGCGCCGCCCGCGCTGCCTCGACGGCGAGCTCCAGCACGTTCGGCGTCGCCGAACGTAGCATGGCGATGGTCTCACCGGTTGCCGGATAGATGACCGGCAGCGGCGCGCCGCCTTCGTCCTCGATGTAGCGTCCATTGACATAGTGCGATGCCGTGGGCTGGGCGCGCATGGTTTTCTCCAGATGTATTCGCTACCAAGTCCGTTCGACAATGCCCTATCGATCCGCGACCTGCCAGCGCGGATTGATCCATGGTTCCTGGTTGGACGGCGCCAGCGGCGTGCGGCCAAGGATGTGGTCGGAAGCCTTTTCGCCGGTCATGATCGAGGGTGCATTGAGATTGCCGTTGGTGACGCGCGGGAAGATCGAGGAATCGGCGACCCGCAATCCTTCGACGCCGATGACCCGGCACTCCGGATCGACGACACTCATCATGTCGTCGGCGCGGCCCATCTTGCAGGTGCCGCAAGGATGGTAGGCGCTCTCTGCGTGATCCCTGATGAAGATGTCGAGATCGTCGTCCGACTGCACGTGGCTGCCAGGCGATATTTCCTTGCCCCGATAGGGGTCGAACGCCGACTGGCCGAAGATCTCGCGCGTCAGCCGGATGCAGTGGCGGAACTCCGCCCAGTCGTCGGGATGCGACATGTAGTTGAAGTGGATCACCGGCTTCGATTTCGGGTCCGGCGAGCGCAGCGTCACAGAGCCGCGCGACTTCGAGCGCATCGGCCCGACATGCGCCTGGAAGCCGTGCGACTTGGCCGCCGCCTTGCCGTCATAACGGACAGCCGCAGGGATGAAATGGTACTGGATATCGGGGTAGTCGACGCCGGCGCGCGAGCGCACGAAGGCCGCCGCTTCGAAATGGTTGGTGGCGCCAAGCCCGGTCTTGAGGAACAGCCACTGCGCGCCGATGAGCGCTTTCGAGAACGGATTCAGCACCGAATTGAGCGTGATCGGCAGCAATGATTCCTGCTGGATGTAGAGCTCCATATGGTCCTGCAGGTTGCGGCCGACGCCGGGTCTGTCGGCCACCACGGCAATGCCGTTTTCGCGCAAATGCTCGGCCGGGCCGATGCCGGACAGCATCAGGATCTTGGGCGAATTGATCGACGAGGCGGCGACGATCACCTCACGTCGCGCCTTAACGACCTGAATCTTTTTGTGAGCTTCGATCTCGACGCCGATGGCGCGTTGATTCTCGATGATCACCCGCCGCGCAAAGCCCTTGACCAGACTCACATTTTTGCGCTTCAGCGCCGGCTTCAGATAGGCTGATGCCGCCGACCAGCGGCGGCCGCCGCTGATGGTCTGCTCCATCGGCCCAAACCCTTCCTGCTTGGAACCATTGTAGTCGTCGGTCAGCTCGAACCCGGCCTGGCGTCCGGCCTCGACGAAGGCGCCGTAGAGCGGATTGCGGCGCGAGCCGCGCTGCACATGCAGCGGACCGCCGTGACCCCGCCAGCCATCCTCGCCGCCATCCGAGTCCTCCATGCGCTTGAAATAGGGGAGCACGTCGGCGAAGCTCCAGCCGGCCGCACCCTCTTCGGCCCAATGGTCGAAGTCGCGGGCATGGCCGCGCACATAGACCATGCCGTTGATCGAAGACGAGCCGCCGATGACCTTGCCGCGCGGCGTCGCCAGCACGCGGCCGCCGAGATGCGGCTCCGGCTCGCTGGCAAAGCCCCAGTCGTAGAGGCTCATGTTGAGCGGGATCGACAGTGCCGACGGCATCTGGATCAGCGGCCCGATATCGGTCCCGCCGAATTCGATGACGATGACCGAATGCTTGCCGTCCTCCGACAGGCGGTAGGCCATGGCCGAGCCGGCCGAGCCGGAGCCGATGATGACGAAATCCGCTTCAAGCATGGTTCATATGCGCCATAAAATCGGCGAGCGAGACATTGCCGCCGGTAGCCACAACCAGGACGGTTTTGCCCGCCACATCCACCTCGCCGCCGAGCAGTGCCGCCAGCGAGGCGGCGCCGGACGGTTCGAGCACCAGCTTCATGCGCTCGAACGCGATCCGCATCGCCCGGCGGACAGACGCGTCGTCGACGGTGATGCCGCGAACACCCGCGGTCTTGACCGCGGCAAACGGCGCGTCGCCTGGCCGTCGCGACATCAGTCCGTCGCAGATCGATTTCGGCCCGATTGGCATCGTCTCGATGGCGCCATGCGCCAGCGACGAGCCCATGCCGTTGAAACCTTCCGGTTCGACGCCGATGATCTCAGTGGCGGGCGACAGATAGTGGAAGGCAAGCGAAACGCCGCCGATCAGTCCGCCGCCGCCGACCGAGCAGAACAAAAGATCAGCGCTGGCACCTTTGGCTTCGAGTTGGTCGAGCGCTTCGAGGCCGGCGCCCGCCTGGCCGGCGACGATCTCCGGATCGTCGAATGGATGCAGCAGCGCCAGCCCCTCGGTCTCGGCGATCTCGCGTGCCTTGGCGGCCGCGACTTCCTCACGTGCGCGCTCGCCGTGGTCGGTCAGCACGACACGAGCGCCATAGCCTGCCGTGGCGTCGCGCTTGGCGGCCGGTGCGTCGATCGGCATGACGATGGTGACCGGAATGGCAAGCGCTTGGCCGGCGGCCGCCAGCCCTTGCGCGAAATTGCCGGAGGAGTAGGCGACGACGCCCTTCTTCGCTTCGTCAGCTGAAAGCTGCTTCAGCCGCCAATAGGCACCGCGCACCTTGAACGAGCCGGCCCATTGCAGCGATTCCGGCTTGATGAAGACGCGGGCCGCACCCGTCTCGCGGGCCAGTGCCGTCGATTCCAGCAGCGGCGTGATCTGCGTCGCCCGGGATGTGACGGCATAGGCCTGCTTGAGATGGTCGAGGGAGGGGACGAGAAGGTCTGACATCATTCGCCTCGCGGATACCTTTTGCTCTCTTCGAGATTGTCTAGGTTCATGTGATTGCGCATGTAACGCTCGGACGCTTTTTGCAGCGGCTGGAAATCCCAGGGGTAATAGGCGCCGTTGCGCAGCGCCGGATAGACGACCCAGCGGCGCGCCTGGCTTTCGCGGACAGCGGCGTCGAAGCCGGCCATGTCCCAGCGCGCCTGGACCTTGTCCATGAATACCGCCACTAGGTCCGCATTGGCCGCGTCGTCGGCCAGATTGTCCCGTTCGAGCGGATCGGCTTCGAGATCGAACAGTTGCGGCGGATCGAGTTCGCAATGGACGAATTTGTATCTGCCGTCGCGGATCGCCACCAAAGGCGCGTTGGACCCTTCGGCGGCATACTCCATCAACACCGGCGCGGTGCGCTCAATGCCCTCGGTGAGCGGCAGCAGCGACTGGCCGTCGGTCCACGGCGCGATCGCGGCGATGTCGATGCCGGCGAGGTCGCAAAGCGTCGGTGCCACGTCGAGATTGGAAACCGGCGTTTCGATCAGCCCGGCCGGCACACCCTTGCCCGCAATCATTAGCGGCACCCGCGCCGAGCCCTCGAAGAAGCTCATCTTGAACCACAGGCCGCGCTCGCCGAGCATGTCGCCGTGGTCCGAGCAGAACAGGATGATTGTGTCGTCGGCCATGCGGGTGCGCTCGAGAACATCCAGGATCTCGCCCAGCTTGTCGTCGACATAGGAGATGTTGGCGAAATAGCCCTGCCGCGAACGACGCACCTGTTCCGGCGTGATCTCGAAAGAAGGATAGTCGCTGGCGTGGTACAGCCGCTGCGAATGCGCATCCTGCTCGTCATGCGCGATGAACCCGGTTTCCGGATCCAGCGCCTGGCAATACTCATAGAGATCCCAATATTGCTTGCGCGCGACATAGGGATCGTGCGGGTGCGACAGCGAGACGGTGAGGCACCAGGGCCGATGGCTCGCATCGTCCTGTTCGCGCGAAAGCTGATAGAGCTTCTGTGTGGCCAGGAACACGACCTCGTCGTCATACTCCATCTGGTTGGTGATCTCGGCAACGCCGGCGCCGGTCACCGAGCCCAGATTGTGATACCACCAGTCGATACGCTCGCCGGGCTTGCGGTAGTCCGGCGTCCAGCCGAAATCGGCAGGGTAGATGTCGGTCGTCAGCCGCTCCTCGAAACCGTGCAACTGGTCCGGCCCGACGAAATGCATTTTGCCCGACAGGCAGGTGTAGTAGCCGGCGGCGCGCAGATGATGGGCAAAGGTGGGGATCGATGAGGCGAATTCGGCCGCATTGTCATAGACGCCGGTGCGCGACGGCAACTGTCCGCTCATGAACGAAGCACGCCCTGGCGCGCAGAGCGGCGAGGCCGTGTAGTTGTTGGCAAAGCGCGCCGAACGCGCGGCCAACGCTTTCAGATGCGGTGTGTGCAGAAACTCCGCCGGGCCGTCCGGAAACAGGGTTCCGTTGAGCTGGTCGACCATGACGATCAGAAAATTTCGCTTAATTGTCACTTTTGCGCCGCTCGCCGAGTTTTGTTTCGAGATAGTCCTCGACCAGCGCGATCGCGGTCGCGGCATCGGGCACGCCGTCTTTCAGCGCCCGCCTGATGTAGAGCCCGTCGATCATCGCCGCTGTCGCTTCGGCGGCGCGGTCGGCTTCGGCTCTGGGCAAGATGCCGACAAGCCCGCTCATCAGGTTCGAATGCAGTCGCCGCGCATAGACCCTGAGCAGTCGGCGCAACGCCGATGATTTCTGCGCCTCGACATAGAAGGCGAGCCAGGCGGCGATGGTTTCCGGCTGGAACTGGATGTCGGAGAAGTTGACGGCGACCACCGCCGAGACGCGCTCGCGCGCGGTATTGGCCGAACCAAGGGCGCGCAACGTGTCGGCGGTCAGTTCGGCCAGGATGTGGCGCATCGTTGCCAGCAGCAGCTCGTCCTTGGCGCCGAAATAGTGATGGGCAAGGGCCGACGAAACCCCTGCGCGCCCGGCGATTTCGGACATGGTCACGTCGAGCGAGCCGCGCTCGCCGATCGCCGAGATCGTCGCGTCGATAAGCGCCTTGCGGCGCAGCGGTTCCATTCCGATTTTCGGCATCTTGCAATGATCCCTTTCGAGTAGGATTATTTTTTATTGACGGGTCAATCAACAAAAAAATCAGCACTGGCGTCGCCTGTACCAAGCGATTGTCTGCTCCCAGCCCTTCACGAGGCGAGCAGGATTGTTTATATTTGAACAATAGAGGCGAAATGCGCCGTGGCCCACATGCTAGGCTGGCGCCAAGGATGGAGACCGCCATGACCGCATGCATCGTTGGCTGGGCGCATTCGCGCTTCGGCAAGCTCGAGGGCGAAACGCTCGAGAACCTCATCGTCAAGGTCGCTACGGACGCGCTCGACCATGCCGGCATCGGTCCCGACGAGGTCGACGAGATCGTGCTCGGCCACTTCAATGCCGGCTTTTCGGCACAGGATTTTACCGCCAGCCTGGTGCTGCAGGCCGACGACCGGCTGCGCTTCAAGCCGGCGACGCGCGTCGAGAACGCTTGCGCCACCGGATCGGCGGCGGTCCGCCAGGGCATCCGTGCCATCGACGCGAATGCCGCTCGCATCGTGCTGGTGGTCGGCGCGGAGCAGATGACGACAACGCCGGGGCCGGAGATCGGCAAAAACCTGCTCAAGGCGTCCTATCTGCCCGAGGACGGCGAGACACCGGCGGGTTTCGCTGGCGTCTTCGGCAAGATCGCGCAGGCCTATTTTCAGCGCTACGGCGACCAGTCGGATGCGCTGGCCATGATTGCCGCCAAGAACCACAAGAACGGCGTCGATAATCCCTATGCGCAGATGCGCAAGGATTTCGGCTATGAGTTCTGCCGCCAGGAGAGCGAGAAGAACCCGTTCGTTGCCGGCCCGCTGAAGCGCACCGATTGCTCGCTGGTCTCCGATGGCGCTGCCGCCCTTATCCTCGCCGACACCGCGACGGCACTGAAGATGCGCCGTGCCGTTGCCTTCCGCGCCAACGAGCATGTGCAGGATTTCCTGCCGATGTCGAAGCGCGACATCCTGACCTTCGAAGGCTGCGAACAGGCCTGGACCCGGGCGCTCAAGAACGCCGGCGTGACGCTCGACGATCTCTCCTTCGTCGAAACGCATGACTGCTTCACCATTGCCGAACTGATTGAATATGAGGCGATGGGCCTTGCCAAGCCGGGAGAGGGGGCCAAGCTGGCGCTGGACGGCACAACGGCTAGGGATGGTCGCCTGCCGGTCAATCCATCCGGCGGGCTGAAGGCCAAGGGCCATCCGATCGGCGCCACGGGCGTGTCCATGCATGTCTTGACCGCCATGCAGCTTGTCGGCGAGGCCGGCGGCATCCAGGTGCCGGGCGCAAAACTTGGCGGCATCTTCAACATGGGCGGTGCGGCGGTGGCCAACTACGTTTCCATTCTCGACCGGATCAGATAAACCGCCCGCATTTACGGGAGGGTTCATGACAAATCCGGTTCTGATCGAAGTGTTGCGCGGCGCGGTCGTCGAGAGCGCGCATCGCGGCTCAGTCGCGGTCTTCGATGGCGACGGCAAGCCTGTCTGGGAGATCGGCGACACGGCCAAGCCGGTGTTTCCGCGCTCGGCGGTCAAGGCGATCCAGGCATTGCCGCTGGTCGAAAGCGGGGCGGCCGATGCCTATGGTTTCGGCAACCGCGAACTGGCGCTTGCCTGTGCGTCCCATTCGGGCGAGCCGGCCCATGTCGAACTGGCGCGATCCATGCTGGCCAAGGCCGGGCTGGACGGTTCGGCTCTCGAATGCGGCACGCATTGGCCGTCCAATCATGATGCTGAGATTGCACTCGCCCGCGGCGGCGGCTCGCCGAACGCATTGCACAACAATTGTTCCGGCAAGCATTCCGGCTTCCTCTGCACCTGCGTCCACGCCGGCATTGCACATCGCGGCTATGTCAAGCCGGGACACGGCCTGCAGGAGATGGTGCGCGATGCCATGCAGTCGGTCACGGGCGCTGTCCATGGTGAGGACCAGCGAGCCATCGATGGCTGTTCGATCCCAACCTATGCGGTGCCGCTCAGGAGCTTCGCGCTCGGCTTTGCCCGCATGGCCACGACATCAGGTTTTGGCCCAGAGCGAGCCAAGGCTGCAAAGCGGCTGCTTTCCGCCTGCATGGCCGAGCCCTTCTTGGTTGCCGGCAGCGGCCGCGAAGACGTCGCGCTGATGCAGGCCGCACCAGGGCGGATTTTCACCAAAGGCGGCGCCGAGGGCGTCCATTGTGCCGCAATTCCGGAGCTCGGTCTCGGCATCGCGCTCAAATGCGACGATGGCGCCGGCCGCGCCGGTGAAGCCATGGCTGCCGCCGTCCTTGCCAAACTGTTGCGCGCCGACGAGGCCTTGGCGTTCAAGCTGAGCGAATTGGCAAACACGCCCATCGAAAACCGCAACGGTGCCAAGGTCGGGGCGCTGAGGCCGACAGCAGCCCTCAACTGACGTGATTGCGCTCGACGGTCAGATGCGCATAGCCGGTATTGTCCGATGACGTGAGATCGCCAGTCGCCGGTTCGGCCCAGCGCTGGCCGACAATGGCGCCGTTCAGCGCACCGTCGATGACATTGTCTGAAATGATGGCCGTACCGGCGCCCTCGACCACGGATACGACGATCCCGGTTCCGGCCTTGCGAATGATGTTGCCGGTGGCGACGACATTGCGCAGGTACGGGCCCCAGCCGATCTGCATGCCATAGAGCGGCGTGTTCTCGATGACGTTGTTGGAAACGGTTGTGTCGGCTTCGACGCCGATGCCAACGCCAAACCCTGGCGAGTCGGCGGGGTAGGGGCCGCTGGTCGACAGATTGCGCACAATGTTGCCCGAGCAGACGCCCATGCGGCCGCCTTCGTTGAAATTGACGATCGAGATGCCGTTGGCGGCACCGTCGACGATGTTGTTGCTGATGATGGCGCCTTCGAACGAGAATTCGGAATAGACCGCCGTTTCGCCCGAGCGCGAGCAGGTGTTGCCCGATATCTGCAGGTTGCTGGCGCTGTTGGCCCGGATCGCCGAGAAGGCGCAGTCCGAGACGATGTTGCCCGAGATGACGACATTGCCGGCGCGAAAGGCATTGATGCCGTTGCCGTTCTGCCCGGTTCCGCCGCCGCGTGCCTGGATCCGTTGGACGCGGTTGCCGGTGACCATGGTGCCGTCTTCCGCCGCCTGCCAGCGGTGCACGAGGATGCCGCCATTGGCGCAATCGGAGACGGTGTTGCCCGTGATAGACAGCCCGCCAGCCTCGACCGAGTAAATGCCGGCATCGGCGGCACCCGATATCTCGCTGCGCTCGACCCCGCCCGCCGCATGTTCCAGCGCCAGTCCGTTCTTGCCGCTGCCGGTGATCTGGCAATTGTCGATGGCGAGGTGCGCGATACGGCGCAGATCGAGCAGCCCTTGCGTGTAATCGCCCATCGTGCGGTTCGAACCATCGAAGACCAGACCGCTAAGTTCGATATGGTCGGCCTGTTCGGCCATGAACAGGTGGCCGTCACCGCCGTAGACGATGCGCGTCGCGCCCGGCACGCCGGAAAGACGCACGCGGCCGGGCAGCGAAAGATTGGAGACGACATAGGTGCCGGGCGGCAGGAATATCGGCATGTCGCGGCTGTTTGCGTCACGCAGGAGTTTGGCGAAGGCCTTGCTCTGATCGTCTGATGTGCCGGGCTGCACGCCGAGGTCGGTGGCATTGATCGAGCCGCGGATCGAGGCTTTCTCGATGCCAGTCAGGTTTGCGGCCACCGCCTTGCCAAGCGCAAGCCCCATGACGGCAAAGCCGGCGGTCCCGGTCAGCAGCGTTCGTCTGTTCAACATCGGCACAGAATCCCAGCGTTCAAGCCTGCTTATCGCAGGAATCGTGCCAGCCGTTCTGTCTCTCCTGCCGAGCGCGCGACAATGGCTTGTCGAGCAGCCTCTGCGGGCCTAAGTTCAGGAAATGAGCAGAGCTTTCACCCGCGAGGAAGACAGCGAAAATGCCATTGCCGGTGTAGGTGAACGGCCAGTCAGCCACCATCGCAATCTGGTGACGGAACGCGGCCTGGCGATGATCGACGAGAATCTTGCCGATCTGCGCGACATACTGGCGAAGGCCGAGCGCAAAGCCGACCGCGAGCGCATCGCGGTCGTGTCGCGCGACCTGCGCTATTGGACCGCCCGGCGTGAAAGCGCCGAACTCTCCGCACCGGAGCCGGGCAGCGACGTGGTGCGCTTCGGCATGGGCGTCACGATCGAAGGCGACGACGGCAGGAAGGTGCACTGGAAAATTGTCGGCGAGGACGAAGCCGATCCGGCCAAGGGTAGCATTTCGCATGTTTCGCCGATGGCCATGGCCCTGTTCGGCAAGAAGGTCGGCGACTTGGCCAGCGTCAACGGCAAGGAATGGGAAATCGTCAAGCTGTCCGAGAGCTAATCCTCGAGCTTGACGACATGGTCGCGGAAGAAAGCCGCGGCTCCAGTTTCATCGATCTCGCCAGCAGCGACCATCAAGACCAGTTGAATGACGTCCTGCTGGTCGGCCTCGACGCTCAATCCGTTGAAATAAAGAAACAGATCGGCCGCTGCAAAGGCAGTACGTTTGTTGCCGTCAACGAACGGATGATTTTTGGCGATGCCGAACAGGTATGCCGCCGCCAGTTCGCAAAGATCCGGATCGCCATAAATCTCTCGCTGCTGTGGACGGGAGAGCGCCGACTCCAGCATGCCTTCATCACGTATGCCTGCCGCCCCGCCGTGCAGGCGCAACTGCTCAGCGTGAAGCGACTCCACGAACTCCCTCAAATGATGCTCGGTCATTTCGCGAGCGCACGGTAGGCAACCTCGTACTTTTTCATCCGCTCGCGTGCGATCTTCATCTTACGCTCGAATTCCTCGGCGCTGTCTTCGGTGCGACGCAAACGAAGCTCTTCACCTTCCTGAACGATGACGATGCTGTCGCCTGCCTTCATGTTCAGACGATCGAGCAACTCCTTGGGCAGGATCACACCCTCGGAATTGCCGATCTTGCGAATGGTCGTGTTCATGACAGATATCCTGTTGCAACGCAGATTATAACTCGACCGGCGAGAAGTTGCAACAGATATTATAACAAGTCTAGGCCAGCAGCCGGTCCAGCAGGCGATCCGCTGCTTCCGGTATGACCGTGCCCGGCGGGAAGATCTCGGCAGCTCCCGCCTGCCGCACCGCGTCGTAGTCCTGCGGCGGGATGACGCCGCCGGCGACGATCAGCATGTCGCCGCGGCCGAGCTTTTTCAGCGCGTCGCGCAGTTCGGGGATCAGCGTCAGATGTCCCGCCGCCAGCGACGAGGCGCCGACGATGTGGACGTCCTGTGCGACCGCCAGCCTGGCGATCTCATCGGGTGTCTGGAACATCGCGCCGACGGTGACGTCGAAGCCGAGATCGGCGAAGGCCGTGGCGATGACCTTCTGGCCACGGTCGTGGCCGTCCTGACCCATCTTGGCGACCAGGATGCGCGGCTTGCCGCCGGTCTTCTTCTCGAAGGCGTCAAGCTTGTCCTGCAGACCCTCGACCACGGGATGATCGCCAAGCGCCTTGCGATAGACGCCCGAAATGGTCTGCACCGTGGCGACGTGGCGCCCAAAGGCTCTTTCCAACGCGAATGAAATCTCACCGACCGTGGCATTGGCGCGCGCGGCTAGGATGGCGAACTCCAGCAGGTTTTCGTTGCCCTGCGCAGCGCGGGTCAGCGCATCGAGCGCGCTTTCGACGGCGGCGACGTCGCGCGTGCCCTTCAGCCGTTGCAGCTTCGACAATTGCCGCGCCCTGACTTCGGCATTGTCGATCTTCAGCACGTCGACCTCGATGTCGGTCTCGGGCCGATGGGCATTGACGCCGACCAGCATCTGCTCGCCGGAATCGATGCGCGCCTGCGTGCGTGCGGCGGCTTCCTCGATGCGCAGCTTGGGTATGCCCTGTTCGGTCGCCGCGGCCATGCCGCCGAGCGCCTCGACCTCCTCGATATGGGCAAGGGCGCGCGCCGCCAGATCATGCGTCAGCCGTTCGAGATAGGCCGAACCGCCCCACGGGTCGATGATGCGCGTGGTGCCGGATTCCTTTTGCAGGATGAGCTGCGTGTTGCGGGCGATCCGCGCCGAATGGTCGGTCGGCAGCGCCATCGCCTCGTCGAAGGAATTGGTGTGCAGCGACTGGGTATGGCCCTGCGTTGCAGCCATCGCCTCGATCATGGTGCGGATGATGTTGTTGTAGGGATCCTGCGCCGTCAGCGACCAGCCAGAAGTCTGGCAATGGGTGCGCAGCGACAGCGAGCGCTCGTCCTTGGGCGAAAAATTCTTCTGCATCAGGGTCGCCCACAACAGGCGCGCAGCCCGCAGCTTGGCGACTTCCATGAAGAAATTCATGCCGATGGCCCAGAAGAAGGACAGGCGAGGCGCAAAGCGGTCGATGTCGAGGCCCGCCGCGACGCCGGCGCGGGCATACTCGATGCCATCGGCGATCGTGTAGGCGAGCTCAAGGTCGGCCGTCGCGCCGGCCTCCTGCATGTGATAGCCGGAGATCGATATCGAATTGAACTTCGGCATGTTCTTCGATGTGTATGAGAAGATGTCCGACACGATCCGCATCGAAGGTTTCGGCGGATAGATGTAGGTGTTGCGGACCATGAATTCCTTCAAAATGTCGTTCTGAATGGTCCCGGCGAGATCCTTCTGCGCAACGCCTTGTTCTTCCGCAGCGACGATGTAAAGCGCCATGATCGGCAGCACCGCGCCGTTCATCGTCATCGATACCGTCATCTCGTCGAGCGGAATGCCGTCGAAGAGCTGCCGCATGTCGAGGATGGAATCGATGGCGACGCCCGCCATGCCGACATCGCCGGCAACGCGCGGATGATCGCTGTCATAGCCGCGATGCGTGGCGAGATCGAAGGCGACCGACAGCCCTTTCTGGCCGGCGGCAAGGTTGCGTCGGTAAAAAGCGTTGGAATCTTCGGCCGTCGAGAAACCGGCATATTGCCGGATCGTCCAGGGCTGCTGGACATACATGGTCGGGTAGGGGCCGCGCACGAAGGGCGGCAGGCCGGGATAGGTGTCGAGATGCGGCAGCCCCTTGAGATCGCTTTGATTGTACAGATGCTTGGCAATGAGCCCTTCCGGCGTGGTCCGCTGGCCTTTGACCTCGACAGGCGTGCGCCGTGGCGGGATCCAGCCGATCTGGCCGAAGTCCGGGATCAAGAGCCGGCTCCGATCGATTGGTCGATGCGGACTGGAAACAGCGGCTCGCAGACGGCAACGCCTTCGGTGAAGGCCGGTCGCCGTTCCGCCGCCAGCGTCTCGACCGGGCGTTCGTCTTTTGATGGATAGAGCGTGGTGCCGATGATGGCCCGTTCACCTGTGCGGTAGGCTGCATTGCGCTGCTCCGCCGCTGCGTGGACGCGCTTCTGGATGTGTCCGTCCTGAAGGCTGGACAGGACACCGCCCTCGGCTTCGATCGTCTGCAATTCCGCCCAGGCCAGCTCGCACAATTCCATGGTCAGCGCCTCGACAGCGCCGGAACCATAGGCGGGATCGGCGACATGATCGATATGGCTTTCATTGGCCATGATCAGCTGCGTGTTGCGGGCAACACGACGTGCAAAACCCGCCGGCAGACCATGCGCGATCGTGTGCGGCAGGATGGAGATCGAATCGGCGCCGCCGCACGCCGCAGCAAAGCATGCAATGGTGGTGCGCAGGATGTTGGTCTCCGGGTCCATCGCCGTCATCATGCGAAACGAGGTCTCGGCATGGATACTGGCCGTGGATGTCGGGATCGAACAAGCCTCCTGCACCCGCGCCCAGAGCCTGCGCAGCGCCCGCATCTTGGCTATCGACAGCAACTGGTCCTGGTCGACGCTGAGTGCAAAACCGATATGAGGTGCGGCATAGACAAGCGGCTGCCGCGCCGTCTCGAACATTCTGAGGTAGGAGACAGCCGAAGCCAGCATGATGCCAAGCTCCTGCGCTTCCGTGGCGCCGGCATTGTGGAACACGCGCCCGTCAGCTTCCAGCAGCACGCCCGGAACGCCCATCGCGAAGAAATGCGCCAGCGACTGCGGCATGGAGGCCTGCAGCGCCTCGATCGACATGCGCAGCCGACCGGTTCCCGCGAAGATCGCCGCTGGATCGATGCCGAAGGAGAGGTTGAGCTTTGCCGGGTCCGACCGCCGCTTGCTCAGGAAAGCGACCAGCCAGTCGGCCACGGCGCGGCTCCAGGGATGGGCGTCGATGCGAACCTGGATGCGGTTGAGCGGTATGCCGTCCAGCACCGCCTCCAACGCCTCCGCCGTTCTCGGCAAGCCGTATCCGAACGCGTTCGGCGCCCCCTCGAAGACCAGCGACAATCCCGTGGCACCCTGTGCCACATCCTCCAGCGCTTGGCTTCTGGCGCGGTTGGTGTCGGGATCGTCGATTCGCTGGCTGACGATCCATGGCGATTTCGGGTTTGCGCGCACGATCGGTTCCGCCGCGGTGCTGCGGTCGTAGAGCGGTTCGATACGGATGTTGTCGTCGCTGTGCGAGACCAGCCTTTCCTCGAAGGAAGCGCCTGCCAAAGCCTTTTCCGCCAAGGCGAGCCATCGCTGGCGCTCGATGTTTTCGGGTTCCACGTCCTGGATCAAGGCTCCGGCGCCCATCCGTCCTCCTCGTTTCATGCGGCCGCACCGGCCGGGAGCGGTCCAGTCTACGGTCCCCGGTCCGATATCGCAATGCAATGCGCTTCCAGAGACCGGATTCGATCCATCAGATATAGGTCAGTCCGCGAGGACGACGATTGCCAAACAGCGGCAAAATCCGCAAGCTCCAAAAACCCGATTTGAAAGAATGGGGTGATTTGGACGAATGGCCCGGATTTGGACGAATGGCCCCGATTTGGACGAATGGCCCCGATTTGGACGAATGGCATTGTCGCTGTCCAATGGCCTCACTATACCTGCGGCAAGGCCACTGGCTTTAGACACATCAGTTTGCGGAGACCGTGCATATGGCTGACGACAGCAGTATTTTCATCGGCGCCAGCCGCAAGCCCGACGACAGCTATCAGCGTGCCGAGCAGCTGTTGCTGCAATATGGGAATCGTCATGGCCTGGTGACGGGCGCCACCGGTACCGGCAAGACAGTCACCTTGCAGATCCTGGCCGAAGGATTTTCCAACGCCGGCGTGCCTGTGTTCTGCGCCGACATCAAGGGGGATCTGTCGGGCATCGCGATGATGGGCACGGCACAGGATTTCCTCGTCAAGCGGGCCGAACAGGTCAAGCTCGATCCTTATGACTTCCAGGAATTCCCCGTCATCTTCTGGGACTTGTTCGGCGAACAGGGTCATCCGATCCGCGCCACGGTCTCGGAAATGGGGCCGTTGTTGCTATCGCGCCTGATGAACCTGACCGAGGCGCAGGAAGGCATCATGAACATCGCCTTCCGCCTGGCTGACGAGGAAGGCCTGCTGCTGCTCGACATGAAGGACCTGCAGGCGCTCTTGGCCAACATCGCCGAGCGTGCCGACGAGATCGGCTCACGCTACGGCAACGTGACGAAGCCATCGGTCGGGGCGATCCAGCGCACGCTGCTCGTCCTGGAGCAGCAGGGCGCGGCGAACTTCTTCGGCGAACCGGCACTGCGTATCGCCGATATCATGCGCACCACCCGCGACGGACGCGGGGCCATCAGCGTGCTTGCCGCCGACAAGCTGATGATGAATCCGCGGCTCTACGCGACCTTCCTGCTATGGCTGATGTCGGAACTGTTCGAGGTGCTGCCGGAAGTCGGCGACCCCGACAAGCCGAAGCTGGTGTTCTTTTTCGACGAGGCGCATCTTCTGTTCGACGAAGCACCCAAGGTGCTGATCGATCGCGTCGAACAAGTGGTCCGACTGATCCGCTCGAAAGGCGTCGGCGTCTATTTCGTCACGCAGAACCCTTTGGATATCCCTGAAAAAGTCCTGGCCCAGCTCGGCAATCGCGTCCAGCACGCGCTGCGCGCCTATACGCCGCGTGAGCAGCAGGCAGTCCGGACGGCAGCCGAGACGTTCCGGCCAAATCCCGATTTTGACTGCATGACCGCCATTACCCAGCTTGCCACAGGCGAAGCGCTGGTCTCGACGCTGGAGGCCAAGGGTGTTCCGTCCATGGTGCAGCGGACGCTTATCCGCCCGCCATCCTCGCGGCTTGGACCCATAACTGCCGCTGAGCGGCAAAAGCTGATCCAGGAAAGCCCGGTCGCCGGCCAGTACGATCAGGCCGTCGACCGCGAATCGGCTTTCGAAATGCTGCAAAAAAAGGCCAAGGACGCGCAGGATGCCGAAGAGCAGGCCCAGCAGGCCGGCAGCGGCGGCTCGCGCTGGACCATTCCGGGCTTCGGCAATGACGATCCCGCGCCGCAATCGGGTGGCAGGCGCACATCTGCACCGCGCCCGTCCAACCGCCAGACGGTGGCCGAGGCGGCGATCAAGTCGGTGGTGCGCTCGGTCGGCTCGTCGGTCGGAAGGGCAATCGTGCGCGGGATATTGGGCAGTCTTTCCAGGGGGCGGTGAGCTTCGGATCTGAGGCAGAGGCATCCGCTTTGGCGAAATGCCCGTGGCTTGAAGCCGCATCGGATAGGCGGCATTGAGCCGGTTTTGGCGGACAGACGTTGGTTGGCCGGTTCGAGGAGGGCCCGAACCGACCTTTTCTGCGTCAGGTCGCTTCGAGCACCATGTTGAGTGGGGTCTGGGCAGCCCGCCGGACACGAGAGAACCCACCCGACCGGATCACTTCCGTCAGCCGGTTCTCTCCTGCTTGAGCTCCGAGCGCGAGGCCCGTCTCCTGTGCCAGTGATGTGGGAACGCAGATCATCGTCGAGGCCGAGTAGTACAGCCGTCCGACCGGATTGATATTTTCCTCCAGAGTATCTCCCGCCATGGGTTCGACGATCATCCAGGTGCCGCCCTCTTTTAGCGATTTGCGAATATGCACCGCCGCGGCCTTTGGGTCGCCCATATCGTGCAGGCAGTCGAAGCAGGTGATCAGATCGAAGCCACGCCCGCCAAAATCTTGCGCCCGGCCGACCTCGAAATTCAGGTTCGTCAGTCCGTACGACCGGGCATGCGCGGTCGCGGCGGCAATCGAGGCCGGATGGAAGTCGTAACCTATGAAGCGGGAGGCGGGGAAGGCCTGCGCCATCAGGATCGTCGACAGACCGTGCCCACACCCAACGTCGGCCACCGATGCCCCTGCCTTCAACGTGGCGACGACACCGTCAAGCGCCGGCAGCCAGTCCTTCACCAGGGCATTGACATAACCCGGCCGAAACAGACGTGACACGGCGCAAAACAGACACCCTGCCTGATCGCCCCAGGCAACGCCTCGCCCGGTCCTGAAAGCCGATTCCACTTTTGGCTGGTTCTCGACCATAGCAGCCGCGGTGTCGAAACCGCCAATCAGATGGACCGGGCTGTCGGATTCGGCAAATACGAATGACTGCTCGGGCGTCAGCGAAAACCGTCCATGTTCATAGTGCACGTAGCCGGACGCCGCCTGCGCCGACAGCCATTCGCGAACGTAGCGACGCGCGCATCCTGCAGCATCGGCAAGTTCGTTGGCCTTCGCAGGGCCGATTTCCTTGAGCGTTTTGTAGAGACCCAGCGCATCTCCGATCCGAACCAACGGCACGCTGACCGCACCACCAAGGTCGCCCAGAACGCGGCCTACCAATTCATTGAGCCTGGTTTCATTGAGTTGCGTCATGTCGGGTTCCTCCTGATCTTCGGACGACGGCTTGTCGCTCCGCCGATTCCGAGGATGAGACCCCCTCTGATGATGGGCATGATGCAGCAGTCCCGTGGGGGAAGTGAAAGCGAATGCAAATAGGGACAGAAGTCCCTTATTTGTGGTCTGCGAGGAACTCAATCGGGCTGGGGCGCTCGCTCTCTGTCGGACAGCGTCATCACGATTGCCTGCGATCGGCTGTGGACGCCGAGCTTGCTGAAAATCATCGACAGTTGATTGCGCACGGTCTTCACGCTCTTGCTCAAGCGCTGCGCGATCGCGCGGTTGTCCAGCCCCTGTTTGACCAGATCCAGAAGCGCCGCCTCGGCAGGTGTCAGGCCGGCCTCTCGGATTGCGCGCGGCTGCCTGGGCCGCTCATGTCCGAGGAAGGCATCGAGTTCATCCTGGAACACCTTCCAGGCTGGCTCGGTCGGCAGGAGAACATGATTCTTGCTTTCAAGCGGCAGGAAGCGCGCTCCAGGGATCGCTGCGGCAAGCTTGCAGCCTTCATCGAACGGCACGCGCATGTCCCCGCGGCTGTGCGCGATCAACGTCGGGACGCGGAGTTTCACCGCGAGGTCGAGGACGTCGATCCCCTGCATCTGCCAGAGCAGGCGGGCGGCTACGTCGGCGCTTGCCGTCACGCGCTCAAGATCGCCCCACCAGCGGTGCTGTTCTTGTGTCCCGTTGGGAATGAAAAGGTTGGTGAAGAACTGGCAGAACGCAGGATTTTCGCGTCCCCAGCCAATGCGCACGAAATTGACGAGTGTTTCGGCTTCCAACCGCTCGGCCTCGGTCTGCGCTCGAACTCTCGCACCCTGGCCGTAGGCATTCAGCAGCACCAGATGCGACACCCGCTCAGGATGCCGCAGCGCATAGGCGATGCTGAGAGCGCCGCCTTGCGAAAGACCGAGCAGAACGAAACTTGGCTGCTCGATGGTCGCCGTCACGGCGTCCAGGTCTGCGTGCCACGCTTCGATCGAGAGGTCGGCGACATGGCGATCCGACAGACCGCAACCGCGTGGATCGTAGCGCACAAACTGGTTGTGGGCCGAAAGGGCCTGGAGCCATGGCCGCCAAACCGGGCTTTCGAGATCATAATCGACATGGCTCAGCCAGTGCGCCGCCCGAACGATCACCTTGCCTTCCCCGCATGATGCGACAGCGATGCGGGTACCGTCCTCGGACGTGCAGAACCGTATGCTCTGGCTGAGTTTCATCACCACAGAATATCGCAGTGGGCCGCCACGCGACAGACCGGTCTCCGCCGATGCAGAATCGGTTCCGTTTCAGAGAGACAATCCGGTGAAGGAGCGTCGTAACCGCCGCCCCTTCGCCTGCTCAGAAGATCGAATTGGTAATCGCCTTGACCGGTCCAAGTAGCACCGAACCGTCCGGCACTCCGGCGTCGATCGGGATCGCCTGTCGGTTGGCCGTCGCCACCATGGGTTGGCTGGCGTCGCTGGTCACGACGACCGGCGTCTTCGAGGGCACGCGATCATAGAGGTCGATAATGTCCTGGTTCATCAGACGCACGCAGCCTGACGATACCGACTTGCCGATCGACCGCCATTCAGGCGAGCCGTGCAGACGATAGAGCGTGTCGACATTGCCCTGGAACAGATAGAGCGCGCGTGCGCCGAGCGGGTTCTTCAGGCCGCCGGGCATGCCGCCATTGTCGGCGCTGTAGGGCTTCAATTCCGGCTGGCGGGCTATCATTTCGTCCGGCGGCGTCCACTTTGGCCATTTCTGCTTCCACTGAACGACGGCGTCGCCGGACCATTCGAAACCGGCGCGGCCAAGGCCGACGCCGTAGCGTATCGCCTGACCGCCTGGACGAACCAGATAAAGGAAGTGGCCGGTGGTATCGACGACTATGGTTCCCGGCTTCTGTCCCGTCGGGTCGGGAACGATCTGACGCAGGAACTGCGGATCGATCTTGTCGACGGGGATGGCCGGCAAATCGAAGCCGCCGTCGCTGACTGCCGCGTACATCGTCACATAATCGGTCAGGGGCGGTTCGACATAGGCTGGCGGCGGCGGCTCGACCGGGCCCGGCCCGGTAGTGGCGCATGCGGAAACCGCGATCGAAGCGGCGCCCAGGGCTGCGGCGTTGAGAAAGCCGCGACGGCTCAGGCGAAAAGATTCGATTTCGGTTATGGACATGGTTGCCTTCTTTAAGTCTCAAATCGCAACAAAGCGTGAATTCGCCGACAGTTCCGCGGGGTGCCTGACAACACCTGGGGCGATAGGCGGTTCCGATTCTGGCCCGAACGTGGGCAAACAAAGGCGAAGCTGTGACCGAGCCGCTACTGTGGCGCCAGAGACACAGGTCTCCTAGCTGCCGGGCACAAGGGCTTCGAGCGACGGCAGGATAAGGGCCGGTGGGAAATCCTGGTATTCTTCGGGCTGGTTGGAACGGTTGATCCACACCGTGCGAAAGCCGAATTTGGTGGCGCCTGCAATGTCCCAGCGGTTGGAGGACTGGAAGGAAACCGCGCCGGGGTAGAGGCGCCAGCCGGTGGCGACCATATCGTAGACAGCCGGATCGGTCTTGAAGCGCCGCACCCTGTCGACGGAATAGATGTCATCCAGAACCTGGTCGAGCGCGGCGGATTTGACCGCTGCCTGCAGCATTTCGGGCGAACCGTTTGACAGAATCGCCAGCCTCGCTCCCGAAGCCTTGAGCGCCTTGAGCACGGCCGGCACTTCCGGATAGCAATCCAGCCGCCAGTAGGCATCCAGCAATATCGCCTTGAGACCGGGGTCGGCCGAGGGAACCTTGCGCAAGGCGAAATCGAGCGCCTGTTCGGTCAGTTGCCAGAAATCGGCATAGGCGCCCATCAGCGTGCGCACCCAGGAATATTCGAGCTGCTTGGCGCGCCAGATCTCGGACAACAATTGGCCGTCCGGCCCGATCCGGTCTGCATGACGGCGCACGGCGGCATGCACGTCGAACAGCGTGCCATAGGCGTCGAAGACATAGGCGGCGTATTGCATGACAACAGTTTTGAGGGCAGGTGCGACAAGGTGCAAGCTTTGATTGCATTGCGCCCCGGCACTGGCCTCAACAAAACTCCATGATGCCGGTTGACGGCGCCCGCCAAAGCATCTTCCAATGGCCGTCACACGAGACCGATTGAGGCGGGACGACACGATGACACTGGCGGCTGCGGCGCAATCCGCGACATGGACTTTCGTCGATGGTGATTGGCACGAGGGCAACGTCGCCATTCTGGGGCCGCGCAGCCACGCCATGTGGCTCGGCACTAGCGTGTTCGACGGTGGCCGCTGGTTCGAAGGCGTGGCGCCGGATCTCGACCTCCATGCCGCCAGGGTGAATTCCTCGGCGATCGCGCTCGGCCTGAAGCCGAACATGAGCGCCGACAAGATCGTCGGGCTGACATGGGATGGGTTGAAGAAGTTCGACGGCAAGACGGCGGTCTATATCAGGCCGATGTACTGGGCCGAGCATGGCGGCTATATGGGCGTGCCGGCCGATCCCGCCTCGACCCGCTTCTGCCTTTGCCTCTATGAATCACCGATGATTCCGGCGACCGGCTTTTCGGTGACCGTGTCGCCGTTCCGGCGTCCGACCATCGAAACCATGCCGACCAACGCCAAGGCCGGCTGCCTTTACCCCAACAACGGTCGTGCCATTCTCGAAGCCAAGATGCGCGGCTTCGACAACGCAATGGTGCTCGACATGCTGGGCAACGTCGCCGAGACCGGAACCTCGAACATCTTCCTGGTCAAGGACGGTCACGTCTTTACGCCTGCGCCGAACGGCACCTTCCTGTCCGGCATCACCCGCTCGCGCACGATAACGCTGCTCGGCGAATATGGCTTCAGGACCACGGAAAAGACGCTGTCGGTGCGAGATTTCCTCGAAGCGGACGAAATTTTTTCGACCGGGAACCATTCCAAGGTGGTGCCGGTCACGCGTATCGAGGATCGCAATCTGCAACCCGGGCCGGTGGCCAAAAAGGCGCGCGAACTCTATTGGGCTTGGGCGCATTCGACTTCCCCTGCTTGAGCGGATAAAAAGGCGACCGACGCTTCATCCGGAGTTGTCCCAATCCATTCCAGACCTATCTTACTCCGGTATCGACACCGGATTTTTCCACGAGGGAGTACTATCCATGGCCTTTGAATTGCCCGCTCTGCCTTACGACTATGAGGCCTTGCAGCCTTACATGTCGAAAGAGACGCTGGAATATCACCACGACAAGCACCACAAGGCGTATGTCGATAACGGAAACAAGCTCGCCGCCGAGGCCGGCTTGGGTGATCTGTCGGTCGAAGAGGTGGTCAAGCAGTCGTTCGGCAAGAATGCCGGCCTCTTCAACAATGCTGCCCAGCACTACAACCATATCCATTTCTGGAAGTGGATGAAGAAAGGCGGCGGCGGCAACAAGCTGCCGGGCGCCTTGCAGAAGGCAGTCGATAGCGATCTTGGTGGCTATGACAAGTTCAAGGCCGACTTCATTGCCGCCGGCACGACTCAGTTCGGTTCCGGCTGGGCCTGGGTCTCGGTCAAGGATGGCAAGCTGGCGATCTCGAAGACGCCGAACGGCGAGAACCCGCTCGTTCATGGCGCGTCGCCGATCCTTGGCGTCGATGTCTGGGAGCACTCCTATTACATCGACTATCGCAACGCCCGGCCGAAATATCTCGAGGCGTTCGTCGATAGCCTGATCAACTGGGACCATGTCCTCGAATTGTACGAAAAGGCCTGATGCATGTTGCCCAAAAGTGCGCAGCGGTTTTGGGATAACGACATGCACGAAAACAAAGACTCAAACCGCGTCGTTCGAGTCCGCTTGAACACAGCGCGTTTGATGTCCTGATCGATCGTAGAGAAGCCCCGCGCGATGAACTGCTCCCCCGAAGGTTGATGCCCAACTTTCGGGGGGCAGTTCATCGAGCGGGGCTTTTCTTTTTCTGCGTCGAGATTCCCGTAACAACAAAGGTCTGGCAAAAATCATCAGGGGGAAGGGAATTTTCCCCCTGATGCATCCGTTAACGTCCTGTCCCGAAATGCCTTCATCATGGAGCCAATTGAATGAGAAAGCTTGTTATCGCCATCTCTATGCTCGCACTCGCGGCCTCGGCGGCTTTTGCCGACCCGATCCTCGATCGGCAGGCACTGATGAAGGAACGCGGAAAGATCGTCGGTGGCCTGTCGAAAGTGGTCAAGGGCGAGGAACCCTTTGATGCGGCGGCTGTGTTGACGCAACTTCAGGCGCTGCAGGCGAATGCCGACAAATTCGATGCCGATGCGCTGTTCCCGGCCGGCAGCGACACCGGCGACACCACGGCCTCGCCGAAGATCTGGGAAGACATGGCTGGCTTCAACGCAGCCGAGGACAAATATCTCGCCGACGTCAAGGCCGCGGTCGCTGCGGCTCCCGCCGATGCCGACGCGCTGAAGGCGCAAGTCGGCGCTATCGGCTCGGATTGCGGCACCTGCCATCAAGGCTACAGAATCAAGAAGGGCTGATCACCAGCCATGGCGTGGCTGAAAAAACTTGTCGGCGCCGTCGTCATTCTGGGCGGCGTCGGCGCGGTTGCCGGGTGGGTCCTGTCGGCGCCGGTGAGGCTCGACAGGGAAACTCTGGCCAAGCTCGGTCCTGGCGACGCTGCCAAGGGCAAGCGCATCTTTTATGCCGGCGGTTGCACATCCTGCCATGCAAAGCCGGGCTCACAGGGCGACACGCGGCTTCAGCTCGTTGGGGGCCTCGAACTCAAGACGCCCTTCGGAACCTTCGTGCCGCCCAACATTTCGCAAGATCCCAAGGACGGCATCGGCGCATGGTCTGTCGAGGACCTCGCCAATGCCATGCTGAAGGGCGTGTCGCCTTCTGGTGAGCATTTTTATCCAGCGTTTCCCTATGCATCCTACGCGCGCATGAATCCGGCCGACATTGGCGATCTCTATGCCTTCTTGAAGACGTTGCCGGCCGTCGCCGGCAAGGCGCCGGGCAATTCGCTCGGTTTTCCCTTCAATATCCGCCACGGCATCGGCCTGTGGAAATTGCTCTACCTCAGCGACCAGCCGGTTGTTGCCTTCCCCCAGGGCACGCCTGATCCGGTGATATCAGGCCGCTATCTGGTCGAGGGGCCAGGCCATTGCGGCGAATGCCACACGCCGCGCGATCTTGCGGGCGGCACGAAGAAGAACGAATGGCTGGCCGGCGCCGTGGCCGCGGAAGGCAATGGCGTCGTGCCGAACATCACATCAGGCGAGGGCGGTCTCGCCGAATGGTCGGAGGCCGATATCGCCAACTATCTCGAAACCGGCTTCACGCCCGATTTCGATTCGGTCGGCGGCGCCATGGTCGACGTCCAGCGGAACATGGCCGAACTGACGCCGCAGGACCGTGCGGCCATCGCCGCCTATCTCAAGGCGATCCCAGCGCAGCCAAACGGCTATCCGGCTCGCAAGAAGACGGCGAACTAGACCGAGTCTGCGGATGACAGGTGGCGGTCACCGAGAAAATCGAAGCCCGTTTCGAAGAAATGGTTGTAGTTGCATGTCAGCTCTTCGCCAGGCGCGATGTCGCGTAGCGCAAAGCTCTCCTCGGGTGAGGAGACGTCGCAGTTCGGCTCGTCGGCATGGTTCATATAGCGCGCGTCGTCGGCTTCGAAGACGATGTAGTTCGGATCGCGGCGGTCGGGATAGGAGTAGCGATCGAGATAGCTCTTCACCGGGCCGGCCGCGCGCTCATAAGTCTCGACCTTGATGAGCCGATCGAACCTTGGGTCCAGCTTCCAGATCAGAGTACCGCGAGGAATGTGGTTCTTGGCAAAGACGCCGATTCCCTGGATGGACGATTTGTCGAGATAGACGTCGACGAGCAGCATAATGGACCTTTACGCGATTGGAGGTTGTCAGGCCGGGAAAAGCCGCGCACTGGGTAGCGCGCGGTCATCGCAATTGCGAGTGAAAATGAGCAACGGGAACTTCAAAAAGTCCTGATCACCCAGCCCTCCGGAAAGGGCGCGTCGATCATCGTCTGGAGTCAGCGTTGCTGCAGCGCCAGACGGACGCCCAAAGCGCAGTAGATGCCGCCGACAACTTTGCCCTGCCATCGTAACACTGACGGATTTCGGCGCAGGAACGTGCCGAGCCGGCCAGCGCTCACGGCAAAGACGACCGTGCTGAAAAGGCCCAGTGCGACGAAGATGGCCCCCAACACGGTCATCTGAAGCATCACCGTCCCGTTTTCAGGCCGCACGAACTGAGGCAGGAAGGCGAGGAAAAACAGAGCGGTCTTGGGGTTGAGCACTTCGGTCAGGACAGCCTGTCGAAACGCCTTGCCGGCAGAGATCGCAAGCGCGCCGGCAGCCGGATTGGCCGGTGTTTTCTCCATGATCGCGCGAATGCCGAGATAGATCAGGTAGGCCGCGCCGATGTACTTTATGACGCTGAACAGCGTCGCCGACGCGGCGATGACCGCCGATATGCCGATCATCGCCATGACGGTGTGAAAGACATCGCCGGCAGCGATCCCGGCGCCCGTCGCGATGCCGACCTTGGTTCCGGAACTCGTTGCCCGGGCGATCGTCAGCAGGGTGGCGGGGCCTGGAATGAAGACGAAGCCGAGCACAACCGCGATGTAGGCGATCAGGGTGGTGAGGTCGATCATTTGTTGGTTGCTCCCGTAGGCTGCGCCTTGCCCATCACTTTCAGCGCGAAGGAATAGGTGTAGGCGATCTCTTCCAGCCGCGAAAACCGGCCGGAAGCGCCGGCATGGCCGGAATCCATGTTGATCTTGAACAGAACCGGATTGTCCCCGCTCTTGCGGTCGCGCAGCCGGGCCACCCATTTGGCCGGTTCCCAATAGGTGACGCGCGGATCGGTGAGACCGGCGAGCGCCAGGATCGGCGGATAGTCGTGATCAGCGACATTGTCATAGGGCGAGTAGGCGGCAATGGTCCGGTAGTCGTCGGCGGACGCGATCGGATTGCCCCATTCGGGCCATTCCGGCGGCGTCAGCGGCAGGGTCGCATCGAGCATGGTGGTGAGGACATCGACGAAGGGAACCTCGGCGACAATGCCGCCAAAACAATCCGGCGCCATGTTGGCGACGGCACCCATCAGCATGCCGCCGGCCGAACCGCCCTGCGCGACGATACGGTCATGCGCCGTGTAACGCTCCGTGACCAGATGGCGCGCGACGGCGATGAAATCGGTGAACGTGTTCATCTTGTTCTCCCGCTTGCCCTCATCGTACCAGCCATAGCCCTTGTCCTTGCCGCCGCGAACGTGAGCGATGGCGAAGACGAAGCCACGGTCGACCAGCGAGAACCAGTTGGTGTTGAAGGCGGCCGGCACGGTGATGCCATAGGAGCCGTAGCCATAAAGCAGGCAAGGTGCGGATCCATCCAGCGGCGTGTCGCGATGATGCAAAAGCGAGATCGGCACCAGTTCGCCGTCGCTGGCCGGCGCCATCAGGCGCCGCGTGACATAGTGGTCCGCATCATGGCCGGACGGCACTTCCTGGGTCTTCAGCAGCACCCGCTCGCGGGTGCGCATATTGTAGTCGAACACCTGCGCCGGCGTCGTCATCGACGAGTAGGAAAAGCGCATGATCTCGGTGTCGTACTCATAAGAACCCGACAGTCCGAGCGAGAAGGCCTCCTCGTCGAGGGACAGAAGATGCTCCTCGCCGCTGATCCGGTCGCGCACGACGATGCGCGGCAGGCCTTCCTTGCGTTCGAGCCGGACCATGTGGTCCCTGAAGCCGATCACCGACAGGATCAGCCGACCGGGCTCATGCGGCACCAGTTCCTGCCAGTTGGCGCGCACGGGATCGCCCGCCGGTGCCGTCATGATCTTGAAGTCCTTGGCGCCGTCGGCATTGGTCAGGATGAAGAAGATATCGCCGCCTTCTTCCAACTCGTACTGAAGGCCAATCTCGCGCGGCGACACCAGTTTCGGCTCGGCAAACGGATCGTCGGCGCGCATCAGGCGGTATTCCGAGGTCTCGTGATCGTTGATGCCGATCATGATCCACTCGTTGTTGCGGGTGCCGTCGACATTCATGAAGAAGCCGGGATCGGTTTCCTCATAGATCAGCCGGTCGCTTTGCGGGCTGTCGCCAAGCGCATGGAACAGCACCTTCGACGGGCGGTGGTTGGGATCGAGACGTGTATAGAAGAAGCCGTCATTGCCAGCGTTCCAGACACCTGAACCGCCGGTGTCGGGGATCTGGTCCGCAAGCTCCCTGCCGTCGGCAAGGTCACGCACGCGAAGCGTGTAGAATTCGGAGCCCTTGTCGTCGAATGCCCAAAGCAGCCTTGCGTGGTCGGCCGAATGGTCGACGCCGCCAAGACGGAAATAGGCCTTGCCCGCGGCCTCCGCGTCGCCATCGAGCAGGATATGCTCGGCGCCGCCGTCGCGTGGCATGCGGAAATAGCGCGGCTGCTCGCCACCAAGCTTGAAGGACGAGCCATAGGCATAGGGTCCGTCCTTCATCGGCACGGAAGAATCGTCTTCCTTGATACGGCCCTTCATCTCCTTGAAAAGCTGCTTCTGCAGTTCGGCCGTGTCGGCCATCAGCTTCGACTGGTACGCGTTCTCCGCCTCGAGTTCTGCGCGGATTCCCGCATCGAGCAATGACGGGTCGCGGAACATCTCCTGCCAGTTGCCGGCCCGCAGCCAGGCATAGTCGTCGGTTCGCGTGATGCCGTGATGCGTGTCGGAAACCGGCCGCTTCTCGGGCGTAGGCGGGCTGACGATCGGAAATATGGATGTCTTGGTCATTGCGTCTCGCTTTGCCAGTATCTTGAATGGGCCAGTATCTTGAATAGGCCAGTATCTTGAATGGACCATCTCAAATGGAGAATATCTTGAACGGCGAATGAACACGCCGCTCAGGGCAGGTTCAAGAGCCACAGCGTATGGGTTGTGTCGGCTCCAGGAGATGAGCCGGGAGGAGAGATGATGACTATTTGGTCTCGGACTGCTGCGGCTTTCGCCGTTGCTTCACTAACTCTGGCCTTTGCCGGCCAGTCTCATGCGACCGTATTCGCGGCTTGGCAAGTGGCCAATGTGCCGTTCGGCGATACGCTCAATGTACGCAAATACCCTTCGGGCACATCCCAGAAGCAGGCGGGATATCCGAACGGGACCGTTCTGCAGATGACCGGGCGATGCACCGGCGGAATAAACCTGCTCGACATCGCCAACCAGCCGGCATGGAAACAGGAACAGAAGATTCGCTATCGCTGGTGCGAAGTCTGGCATGATCCGGCCCAGAACGGCAATTTCATCACCGGCTGGGCCTATGGCAAATACATCACCCCGCATTGATTGACGCGGCAGCAATCAGCCGATCGGTTGGATGACAGGCATGCATGATTGCTTGCGTATGACCACGGCAACCTACGGTTTTGTGGATAAATGTGAACAACCAATATTGCTCGGGCGATAGCCAAGCAAGATCAAACATTAAAACCCGTGTCGTGAGTTGCCACGAATGTAACGGCGATCTGACGTTACGTCAGCCGCCGCCGGCGGGAGCGCGAAATATCGATAAATTACACAATGCACGAAAGATTGAAGCTGATCGTGGAATAATTGATCAATATCGTTCAATATAGCGCAAGGGCCGAATTGACTTACTTGGTCTGCGCGCTCATTGATGTGCCCGCGACACGAATCGTAGAAACTCTACCTGCACAAAATTCGTGCGATGCCCTGCTTGTAAAAAAGGGCGCAGATCGATGTAACTCTTGTTGGGGCCCGAAGACCATGGATATTGTCGAAACACCTTCCAGAAACAGCGATGCGCTGATCGAATTGACCGCCGATGTGGTGGCCGCCTATGTCAGCAACAATCCCGTGCCGGTCGGCGAATTGCCGAACCTGATATCCGATGTCCATGCTGCGCTCGGGCGTGTGGGCGGAACCGCCGAACAGCCGCCTGCCGACAAGCAGAAGCCGGCGGTCAACCCGAAGCGGTCGGTTCATGACGACTACATCGTCTGCCTTGAAGACGGCAAGAAGTTCAAGTCGCTGAAGCGTCATTTGATGACCCACTATGACCTGACACCGGATCAGTATCGCGAAAAGTGGAACCTTGACCCGACCTATCCGATGGTTGCACCCAACTATGCGGCTGCCCGGTCACAGCTTGCCAAGAAGATGGGCCTCGGCCGCAAGCGCAAAGCGCGGTAATCGCTGCCAGAGCAATTCCAGGAAAAATGTGAAACGGTTTTCCCGGGAAAGCGCATAGAGCTTTCCCTTGGGAATTGCGTTAAAATAAGCCAGATCGGATCGACATCAACGGCGCCTTCGGGCGCCGTTTGATTTTTGCGCGCCGCGACGCGCGGATCGGGTATGGAGGTGTCAGGCGGTCTGCTTGAGCGCTGCCTCGGCGTCGCGCTTGATGCGCTTGACCATCGAGCGAAGGCCGTTGGCGCGCTGCGGCGACAGATGTTCGTCGAGGCCGAGTTCTTTCAATGTCGCTTCCGCATCGGTCTGCTGGATTTCGCTGGCGGTCCTGCCGGAAAACAGCGCCAGCATGATCGCAACCAGTCCACGCACGATGTGAGCGTCCGAATCGCCGGTGAAGGTGACGATCGGGTCGGTCCCGGCTCCGCGTTCGGTGGTCAGCCAGACCTGGCTCACGCATCCCGGCACCTTGTTGGCGGCGCTGCGCTGCTCGTCGGGAAATGGCGGCAGCGCCTCGCCGAGTTCGATGACATAGCGATAGCGGTCTTCCCATTCCTCGAGGAACGAAAAATCGTCGCGGATCGTCTGGATCGTGGTGGTCATGGCCCGGATATAGTCACGCGGCGGCGCCGCGTCACGGAAAAAACAAGGACACCGCGGGCGTCGAGAGGGCAGACAGCCCGCGGTGCGCCGTCGAAACGGCTTAATTCTGAGGCGGCAGGTTGACGGTCTCGGGCAAGACGATTTCTTCGGGCAGGCTGCCGGTCATCGTGGATGTGTCGGGGCTGGCGGCGGACTTGTCGTCCATTATCGCTGCCGCGATCTTGGCGGTCTCCTTGGCGCGGGCGGTGATGGTGTGCATTGCCGACTTGCCGGTCTCGCAGACATCGGGCTTGCGTTCGCAAATGCCGGCGATATCGCCAACCGCTTCGCGTGCCGCAAACAAGGCCTGGATCGGCCCGACGCTTTCGCGGCCCGATTCATCGGGGCCGACAGTCAGCGGCAGCGCCAGCAGCACCAGCGAAAACCAGAAAGCCATTCTTATGAGGAAGACCATGCCCTTGCCCTCTCGTCGTGACCGGATCATGCATCCATATGGCATGACCTCTTTTGTAGGCAGGATCTTGGCACACAGGCGCAAAGGACGGCTTGCAGGCAAAGAGAGAATTTTCCTCAAATTTTAGGCAAATTCGAGACGAAGCGTTCTGCAATCGTTTTGTCTCAATTGCCAGTGATTTTCCTTAACAACAAATAACCATATATCCCCATGATTTTCCTGTATTTTTCTTGGAATGTGGAAGTCCGGGTGCCGTGTGCGTCTGTCCGATAGGTGCCGTCGCCGGATAACTCTCCGTTTACTATGGCTGCATTTGCCCGTGCTTTCGGCGGCCGGCATCCCGATATTTGCCGCAGGCCAGGGCCTTGGTCGGCCCTGCCTTATCCATTCCTTAAACGCTGGATGCGAGTTTCAAAGCCAACCAGAACCATCTGCAAAGCAGAGCTGTCCACGACAAGTGCGAGTGCGTTGAGTTGAGTTCAATCAAGGCCAGATACGTTGAATTGCCTGGCGCGATTTCTGCCGGTTGCGAACGTATGGTCCATCCGTCCATCCTTGGGCGGAGCGACCGCGAGCGCCAGCGCCGTTTCATCGGCGTCATGCTCGCCGCTCCTTTCTTTGCCGCCGGCGCCGCGGTCACGCTGGTCACTTCAGGCATGGGCGTTGCCGTCACCATGGCCGCCATCTTCGCCGCCTTTGGCCTGTGCTGGTTCGTCGCCTTGCTGGTGGCGGCGACCGGCAAGATGGCGATGGCGAGTCGGGTCGCCCTGGTGCTGGCCGGCATTTCGCTCGGCAGTCTCATTGCCGCCGCGGGCGGGTTGGGTTCGCCTGTCGCCATGCTTGTCTTGGCGCTGCCTTTCGAAGCCTGGTGGATCGGCGGCTCGCGACGTGCAGCACTGTGGGGAGCCGTGTCGGCCGCTGTCGCCATCCTGGCTCAGCCTTTGGCTGGAACCGTATTTCCTTTCGCAGGAGCGCAGATCGCGGCGTGGCACTGGCTGGTGCCGTTGGTGTGGGCGCTGACACTGATGCCGCGTGCATCGGCGTTTCAAAACACCGCCGACGCGGCTGTGGTCGACACTGCCGACCGGCTCGAAGACATCATCGATGCGGTGGTCTTGCGCGTTGCCCGTCATGGCGAGGTACTGGACGCGTCGCCAAAGGCCCGCACGCTTTTGAAACTGCCGCCCGAACTGCTGTCCGGAAACGGCCTCTTCGATCGCGTCCATCTGTCGGATCGCGTTTCCTATCTCAGCGCGATGGCCGACATGCGCGACGGTGCGCTGTCGCGCCGGCTCGAATTGCGCATCCGGCTGCCTCAGAACGGCAATAGCCTGACGGCCGACAATTACCGGCCGTTCTCGCTTGATCTGGTGCGTGGTGAGGAACAGGGTGGCGTCTTTACGCTCGTCCTGCGCGAGAATGACGAGATCAGCCGGTTGCGCGAGGATCTCGCGGCGGCCAATGAGGCGGCCGCATCCGCCGAGGTGGCGAAGGGGCGCTTCCTGGCGGTGGTCAGCCACGAACTGCGCACGCCGTTGAATGCCATCATCGGCTTCTCGGATATGCTGCTGCACGAGATGTTCGGCGCCTTCAAGGATCCGCGCCAGAAGGAATATGTCGGCTTGGTACGGGATTCGGGCCAGCATCTGCTCGCCGTCGTAACCTCGATACTCGACGTGTCCAGGATTGAATCGGGCGTTTACGCGACCGAACCCGAGCCGTTCCGGTTCGCGGAAGCGGTCGACATGTGCCAGTCGATGATGCAACTGCAGGCGCAGGCCAAGAACATCGATCTGCGGGCGCAGATCGCGCCGGACGCCGGCGACATCAATGCCGATCAGCGCGCCGTGCAGCAGATGCTCATCAACCTGGTCTCCAACGCGATCAAGTTCACCCCCGACGGCGGCGACGTCGTCGTCGGTGCCAAGCGGATCGGTTCGCGCCTGCATTTCTGGGTCAGGGACACCGGCATCGGCATCGCCGAGGAGGATTTCGCCAATCTCGGCAAGCCCTTCATGCAGATCCAGAACGACTATACCCGCCGTTTCGAGGGGACTGGTCTTGGCCTTTCACTGGTCAAGGGCCTGGTGGCGCTGCACGAAGGCACGATGTCCATCGAAAGCACGCCGGGCGAGGGCACCACGGTGACCATCAGCCTGCCGGTGAACGGACCGAAGGGACATCAGGCGGAGAAGGCCGGCGTGCTGACCATGCCTGTGGCGATGGCGAAAGGGGACAGAAATGGCTCGCTCCGCAAAACAGGCTAAGGCGGTCAAGCGCCGCAGCAACGCCTTTCAGGACGGCGCTGTCGCCGTCGGCGGCATGATCTCGCGCAACCCTGTCCTGGTGGGCGGCTCGACGGCATTCTTGGTGACGCTGTTCTACGTCTCCGCAAATGCCTTGTGGTACCAGCCTTTCCCGCATGCCGGCGCATTCTTCGCGACCCGCAGCATTGCGGGCTTTCCGCACGCGGCGCCCGACGAGCCGGAAACGACGTTCAACATCGTGCGGCCATCCGGCGCGCCGGCGCCGATCAAGGGCGATCCGGTTGTCGAGCAGGTGCAAGGCATATTGAAGGATCTCGATTTCTATTCGGGAACGGTCGACGGCATTTCCGGACCCAACACCCGCAAGGCTATCCAGGACTATCAGCAGAAGGTTGGGCTCAACACGTCCGGCGAGATCGACGCGCTTCTGCTCGATCAACTGGGCGCGACGCCGAAAACCGCTTCCGTGGTACCCAGGCCGCAGCCGCGTCCGGATACGCCGGCCGCCGTTCCGGTGTCTTTGCAGACAGGTTCGGGACAGACAAATTCCGGACAGGCGAATGCCGCGACGCAAGCGCCTGATGCCCGCATCGTCAAGATCCAGGCCGGGCTCAAGGCGTTCGGCAATGACGACATGCAGCTGGATGGTGTCGTCGGCGCGCGCACCAAGGCAGCGATCAAGGAATTCCAGTCGCTGTTCGGGCTGCCGCAGACCGGCGAGCCCGATGAGATCGTCTACGTCAAGATGCGCGAGATCGGCCTGACCAACTGACGGCTGAAACGACGGCTCGCCCAGCGGGGGAAATATCGACAAAGCAATTCCAGGAAAAGTGTGAAACGGTTTTCCGTCCGGAATCGCGTCAAACAAGGGCTAAAGTAGTTTGCCGTTTCCTTGAAACGGCAAACTACTTTAGAGAACCCGCCTGCCTTGTTCTCATGCATGCCGTTGTTCCAAAACCGGGACCCACCTTTTGGGCGACATGCATTCGCGGAGTTTTCTCATGCGTGTCACATCGGATCTGTGGGTCTCGGCCCTGTTGCGCCGGGTTTTCGGCGCCGGCGGATTTGCCGCCGTGGTCAAGCGCGGCGCGACCGAGGCCGGCGCTGTCTTCGTCCTGGCGCGGGGCAGGCTGGGCGAGGTTGCCCTGTTCGGCCCGGCGCCGCAGACAAGCTATGATTCGGCCAAGCCCGACGACCGGTTTTTCACTCTGCTCGGAGCCGGCGAGGATGCCGCGGTGCTCGACGCCAGGCTGGAAAGGGAGAAAAAGTTCGATCCCGACATCTGGGTGGTCGAGATCGAGGCCGGCACCGTGCCCGTCGAGGAGCTTATTTCCGTGAAGACGCCCTGAGGCCGGAGGTATCAGCCGCATCGTCGCTGTTTGAGGCGGTGCGTGTATCGCTGTTGGCAGGTGCTGCGCCGCGAACCGCCCTTGAAAGGGTTTCCGCCCGCCACGACCGCATCTTGTCCTGGGCCGCCTCGCGATGCAGCAGCCGGTAGCGGTCGAGGAAAGTCCGGATAGCCTGCGGATGCGGGAACTGGCCGGGATAGACGGCAACCGTGATCAGGAAGGCCCTGTCTTCGCTGAGGTCGAGCGAGCGCAAGGCGGCAAGCAGCGAGGCGTAATTCTGGTTGGCGGTGAGCGATCGCGCGATCTCGAAATCGATATCGAGTGCATCGGCGAGCGCGGTCTGGAAGAACGCGGCATTTCCCGTCAGAGCTGTCTCGCGCAATTTCACATAGGTGTCGGCGCTCTTGAAAGGATCGGCGTTCGTCGCTGCCGCCTCGTCGCCCGTGCGCATCATCGAGCGCAGCCTGCGCCGTGCATTCTCGGCTGCGATGCCGAGCGCCTGTTCCCGGGCCAGCTCGCCGGAGGCGGTTTCCGCGCTCGCTGGCGCGATCTTGTCTGCTGCAGCGGCGTTCGCATCCGGGTCCGGCGCACGCACCAGGGTTGGCCTCTCGAGGGCCCTGATCAGATCAGCAATGGTCGGGTTCAAGCTCTTGCGGCGCGCGATGGCACGCGCATGCGGCAGGCCATGTCGCCCGATCAGGGCGATGAGATCGATGTCGCTGACGGCGCGTGAGCGGATGAGCAGCGGCGCGGCAATGTCGACCGGTTCCTCGCAAAGGCGGCGCACCAGGGCGGCGGGGGCGTATTCGCATTCGGAAAGGGCGGCCGCCACGTAACGGCGAGATTCGACGGACACATTGTCGAACAGCGGCAGCGTCAGGTCTTCGAGTTGGCCAATCTCACGGCGTGAAGGGCGGGTGAGCGAGCAAAACGCCGACACTGCGGCGCGGAACAGCCTTTCGGCCTTTCCCGAGTCTTTTCGCACCGCGATTTGCCTGAAGTCCGAAGATGACACGAAGGATACGCCCGTACTCGACACAAGCTTGGCCGCGCTCGACCGGGACTGTGCCGGTTTCGCGAGCGCCAAGAACAAAGATCAAGTTAGCGGCGATCCGTTAGCGTTCCGTTAACCCTCTGCCGGCCTTAATGACATTTGGAGGCGTTGCGTTGTGCTCCGGGGAAACCGAGAGGAATGCGCGAACCATGGGCATGGTACTGTCTTTCGTGCCGCGTACGGCACCAAACACCAGAGTAAAGCAAACCGTCGAAATGCCGGCGGCTGTAATCATCTTTCCCGGCATCCGCTACGAGCGGCCATGTGCCGGCGAAGTGCGGCCGGTCGATCCCGACAAGCCGGGCTCGCCAGGAACAAAACCGGTCCCGCACCACTGAGTTTCGGCGGCCACGGACCTTTCGTCCGGGATCATGTCTAGTGCATGTCTCGCAAAAATGACTTCGGTTTTGGGATAACGACATGCATAAACAAAGATCTAAAGCGGGTCGTCTGAATCCGTTCAGACGCGACACGCTTTAGAAGTCCTGCAACTCGCAGGAACTCTGTTCGAAGAAGTGCGACACGATCGGCTTCCAGCTGCTGTCGGGCACGAAGGCGCGGATGACGAAGATGCCTTCCTCGATCGGCGCTTCGACGAAGATCGCCCCCTGAAGATCCTCTGGAAGATCCTTGCGCACGTCGATCATCTGCGCCGGCGTCAGCACGACGGCATCCAGAACGCCGCCGGTCGCTGTGTGGTCGTTGAAGGAATAGATGTTGTGGCCGCTGCGGTCATAGACCGAGACCGACCAGAACGGGACATGTCCAGGTGCCTTGACGCGGACCATGCCTTCGCCCAGATCGAACCGGCAGGCCGTCGCGTAAAACAGCGGGTCGACGGATTTCACCACGGGCGCCCCACCGGCCTCGGCATCGAGCCGCGTCATCTTGTATAGATCCGACGCCATGGACAACCGCGACCAGGCATCGCGTTCGGAAAACTCGGGCACCAGCAGCAGCACGGCGATGTGAACGATGCCGGCGCCGAGCAGGCCGAGCAGGACGGCATGCAGAAGTCCGCGCATCGCAGCGTAAAAACTACGCATTGCAGCCGACCTTGACGATATGCGGCAGCGAGACGTCCGACAGGCCGGTGCTGCTGGCGATCGGGGTGTCGTAGAAGGTCAGCACGAAATACATCCTGCCGGAGCCGTCTGTCAGCAGCCAATTGCCCGGCATCGGGTGATGGCCGGCGGAAATGATCACCGAATTGTCGGGCTGGCGCACCACCCCGTAGGATTGCAGCGCCGCCAGCCGGGGTTTGCCGGTTTCGACCACGCCGAGCGACTGGTCGGCGGCATAAAGCGTCCAGAACCGTGCCGTCGGGAAACCACCCTCGATTGTGTAGGTGCATTCGCGCTTGAGCTCGGCGCCGCCCGTGTCGCGCTCGGCGACGAAGGACAGCCCCTCGGCGCGGCCGAGCGCAAGCACACCCTCGCGCGCCACGCGGGCTTTGGAATAGGGATCGGCGGCCGGCGTGCCGATATCGGGAAAGGCCGTCCATTGGCCGATCCTGATGGCGCCGACACCATCCTGGACTTTCAGCGCATACCAGACGCTGCCGCCACCGCCGACGATGGCTATGGCAAGCGAAAGCAGCGTCAGGAAGGCATTCTTGAGCATGAGGGGCCGGGAACACGAAGAGTTGCCGCTCGGGGATATCGCGGCGCGGGGCCTTGTGGCAAGCGGGCCGATGGATTTGCCGCCCCGGACCAGTTGAAAGACCTGCCCAGTCGGAAAGATCACAGCGCCGACAGCGTCTCCGGCGGTTGCGGCGTACTGAGGACGGGGGCCGACTGGAACAGCGTGGTCATGTCCCGCAGCGTCTGGGTCGTGCGGCTGGACAGCACCGGCGGCCGCTCGGCCGCCGCATTGGCCGCCGCCTGTTCGTCGCTCTTCTTCAGCGCTTCCTCGGCCTTGGCCGCTATCTCCTCGTCGACGAAAGGTTTGTCGATGCCGGGGATCGGCTTGAGGTCGATATTCTGGTGCGCGTAGACCATCAGTCGCTGCCACACCATCGCCGGCAGCGAGCCGCCGGTCATGTTCTTGGTCGGCGTGAAGTCGTCATTGCCCATCCACACCGCCGCCGTGTAGTTGCCGGTGAAGCCGACAAACCAGGCGTCGCGGTAGGATTGCGTCGTGCCCGTCTTGCCGGCGACGACGATGTTGGGAAGTTGAGCCCGCCGCGCGGTGCCCATCACCGGCACTGCCGCCAGCATGGTGTTCATCGATTTCAGTGCCTGCTCCGACAGCACCCGGTGCGGCGGCGGCGCATCCTTGGCGAAATCATAGACCACCTCGCCGGTGCGGGTGACGAGCTGGCTGACGCCGTGCCGGGAGCCGACGAAGCCATTGTCGGCGAACACGCTGTAGCCCGTCGCCTGGTCCATCACGGTCATGCCCGAGGTGCCGAGAACCATCGTCTTGTGTGCTTCGATCGGCGATTCCACACCCATCGCCTCGGCCATGGCCTTGATCGGGCCAATGCCGAGATGATCCTTGGCCAGCCGCACCGGCACGGTGTTGATCGATTTCGCCATTGCCATGATCAGGGTGACGTTGCCCGCCGATCCGCCGTTGTAATTGTGCGGTGACCAGCTGCCCCAACTGATCGGGCCGCCGGAAATAATGGAGTTGGGAGTGAAGCCGTGTTCCATCGCCGTTGCGTAGACATAGGGCTTGAATGACGAGCCGGTCTGGCGCAGCGCCTTGGTGGCGCGGTTGAACTGGCTGGCGCCGTAGTCGCGGCCGCCGACGATGGCGCGCACGGCGCCGTTGGTCTCGATGACCACGACCGCGCCCTCGGTGACGTTATACTCCTTGCCGAACTGGCGCAGGTGGAACTCCACCGATTCTTCCGCCGCCTTCTGGATGTTGGCGTCGAAGGTGGTGTGGGCGACGAGCGAGTGCTGGCCCGGCTTGGCGATCTTCTTGACCTCGTCGAATGCCCAGTCGAGGTAATAGTCAGGGCTTTTCTGTTCGCCGCGGTCGACGACATCGGCCGGATGCAGCCTGGCCTGCAGGACCTGGCCTTCGGTCATGAAGCCGGCATCGACAAGGTTGGACAGCACCACGTTGGCGCGCGCGCGCGCCGCCGGCAGGTTGATGTGCGGCGCATATTTGGTCGGCGCCTTGAACAGGCCGGCCAGCATCGCCGCCTCGGCGAGGTTCAGGTCCTTGACGCTCTTGCCGAAATAGAAGTCGGCGGCCGCCTCGATGCCGAACGTGCCGCCGCCCATATAGGCGCGGTCGAGATAGAGCTGCAGGATCTCCTTCTTCGACAGATTGGCCTCGAGCCACAGCGACAGGAAGGCTTCCTTGATCTTGCGCTCCAGCGTGCGCTCATTGGTGAGGAACAGGTTCTTGGCCAATTGCTGGGTGATGCTCGAGCCGCCCTGGACGACGGAGTTCGCCCGCACATTCTCGAAGATGGCGCGCGAAAGGCCGAGCACATCGATGCCGTAGTGATCGAAGAAGCGACGGTCCTCGGTGGCAAGCACCGCCTTGATGACGTGATCGGGCATCTCGTCGACCGGCACGGAATCGCGCTGGATGATGCCGCGCTGGCCGATCTCGTTGCCATAGCGGTCGAGGAACGTGACGGCGAAGTCGCCCTGGGCGCGCCAGTCGCCGGCAGTGTCCTGGAAAGCCGGAATGGCCAGCGCCAGCATCACCACGATGCCGACGGCGCCGAGCGTGAAACCTTCGCTCAGCAGTTCGATGATGCCACGGCGCCAGCCGTTGACGCGGAAGCGCCGCGAGAAGATCGTCGCCGATTCCCAGAACTGGCGCGCCTTGAAGCCGATCTCGTAGAGCGAGGAATCGATCCACGCGTCGAGCGCCAGCAGCCGGGCGGCGATCGGACCTCTTCTCTTGCGCGGTTCGGGACTGGCCATTCGATATCCGGCTAGCAATTGCACGACCTGAGAACCGCAAACCGGCAATTTCAGGGCGATGCATTCCGGGAGACTATTCCTCCATTTTTCCAGCACTCACAAGGGCGGCGAAGACACAGTATTGGGTTTGTTGCTGACGGGCCGGCCCGAGAATACAGCCCGGCGCCTACAGCATGTGCCCGCGCCTCCAGCGGAGGCGTGAGCTTTTTATCACTGCAGCACGGCGCGCCTCATGCGGCTCGCAAGCTTTCTTTCGGGCGCAAATTCTGGTTCATGCGGAACAGGTTCAATGGGTCGTAGCGCTGCTTGATTTCCAGAAGCCGTCGATGGTTGCCACCATAGGCCGCTTCGACCCGGTCGACCTCGTCCTCCGGCATGAAGTTCACATAGGCGGTGCCGGCGGCATAAGGCTTGGCCGCCTCGTAGATTGAACGAGCCCAGTCGGTGCAAGCCTTGTCCATCGTCGGTTCGCGCCAGCGGGCGTGAACGTTCATGACGAAATGCGAACTGCGCTGTGGGAACGCCGTTGCGTCCGCCTTGACGCGACCTGCCGCGCCGCCGACATGGCCGATAAATATCTCGCATTCGGGTCCCGGCAGCCTGGCTATTGCCCCCCTGACGACCGCAGCCGCCTCCTCGGAAAACTCGGTGAAGTCATGGCTCTTCCAGTAGTTGCGGGCGCCGGGCGTGAGCAGTGGGTCGAATGCCTGCTGCCAGCCGGTGAACGGGCTGGGGCCCACGACATCGGCAATCGGCGTGCCGATGGCTCGAAGTTTTTGCGTCGCCTTTTCGCCTGCCTCGATGTCGCCGCAATAGCACATGGCCAGCACCAGAACCTCCTTGCCATGCCACTCCGCGGGCAGGAAGGGCAGCGGCGGCGCCTGCCGCATGACCACCCAGCAGGTCAACTCGTCAGGTGCGGTCTCGAGCGCCTTGCGATACTCCCGCAGCACCTTTTCGGCATCGGCGAAGGGATGGACGACAAGCCCCGCCAGCACTTGCGGTCCAAACTCATGGAGTTCGAACTCGAATGCCGTGACGACGCCGAAATTGCCGCCGCCGCCGCGCAGCGCCCAGAACAAGTCCGGATTTTCGGCATGGCTGGCCCGGAGCAGTTTGCCATCGGCGGTGACCACATCGACGGAGGCAAGATTGTCGATGGTCAGGCCGAATTTGCGGGTGATCCAGCCGAAGCCGCCACCCAGCGTCAGGCCGGATATGCCGGTGGTCGAGTTGATGCCGGTCGGTACCACCAGCCCGAAGGCCTGCGTTTCCTTGTCGACATCGGCAAGCGTCGCGCCAGGCCCGACCCATGCCCGCCGCGCAGCGACATCGACCCGCACCGATTTCATCAATGACAGATCAATCATCAGGCCACCATCGCAGACCGCACTTCCGGCAATGTTGTGGCCGCCGCCGCGCACCGAGACGAGAAGCCTGTTCTCCCTGGCGAAATTCACGGCACTGATGACATCGGAAGCTCCGACGCAGCACACGATCAGCCCGGGCAGCCGGTCGACCGTGGCATTCCAGACGGTCCGTGCTTCGTCATACGCGGCATCGCCTTCGCTCAGCATTTTGCCGCGCAATTGTGCCGAAAACGCTTCCAGGGCTGCGGCGTCGACTGTCGTTTTGCCGCGTTCAAGCGTGGTGAGGCTCATGGTGTTCATGGTTTCCTCCCGATTTGCAGATGAGCTGTCCTCTCCCAAAAGACGTTTTTTACTGTGCGCTTATATTAGTTATCGCGCAAGTTTCGCATCGGGCAGCGTTGCGACTCGCAAGCGGGGCACACGGTGCCGCCAGCCGGCGATCTCAGCCGTTTTGCGCGCGCGACCTTGCACCCTCGGCCGCCCGGATGCCGATCATGCTGACGAATGTGAGCGAAGCAGCGTAGCGCTATCCCACTCCTCAGGCCGGTTCGCGCTTCAGCGCCTGCGCCATGCAGTGGATGCCGCCGCCGGTCTTCGAGATCTCGCTCATGTCGACGGCCGCGACCTCGAAGCCGCGCGCCTTGAGCTGACCGATCAGCGCCTGGCTGGAGGTCGGCGCGATCACCCGGTCCCTGCCCAGCGACATGAAGTTGCAGCCGAGGGCCATCGTATCCTGGAACGGCACGTCGATGATCTCGTGGCCCTTGCCCTTCAACCAGTCGACAATGCCGGGTTCGGTGCAGGCGAGGCAGACAGCGGTCAGTTTTTCGGCGATCGGCACCACCATCAGGTCGATATGAACATAATACTCGTCGATGAAGGCGATGCGGGTTTCCCAACCTTCCCTATCGAACCAGGCCTGCACCTGGCGAGCACCTTCCTCCTGCGTACGCGCGCCGCCGCAGCCGATCAGCACGACGCCATCCTCGATGACGTTGAAGTCACCGCCCTCGAACGTGCCTGCGGTGACCATGTCGTAGATCGGGATGCCGAGCTTTTCGTAGGTGCGGATCGCGGCATAGTTCTCGCCGCGCCGCCACCAGTTGGCCATGGCGGTGATGAAGGCGCCGTAGGGCGTCATGACGCTGGAATCGCGGGAATAGACCTGCATCGGCAGCTCAGGCGTCGGCTCGTGCCAGTGGATGTTGACGCCGAAATGCTCGTAGGCGGCGACCAGGTCCTTGTGCTGCGCCTGGGCGATCTGGACGTTGCAGGGTGCCTCGCGCAGATGCTTTCGCGACAGCGAGCTGGTCGACAGATGGCGCAGGAAATTGGGCGAACCGAGCAGGACGTCGGTCAGCACGTCGGTCTCGTTGGCGAAGCCCCAGGCGGTCAGCGGCTTGGTGCCGCCGGCCGGGTTGCGGCGCTGCAGCGAAAACGGCTCGGCGACAATGCGGTCATGAACGGTCATGGGGTGCTCCTCGTGAGGGTGTCTAATTGCTCGGTATCCACCAGTCGCGTCCGCGTGGGGTGGTGACATATTCAGGCCAACGAAATCCAATCGGCGGCTCGTAGTCGCAGAGCGGCGCGATCCAGTTCGAGCCGCCTATGCCGCCGCCGGTGCGGGCGACGAATTCATTCATCGCCGCATCGCGGGCGGTTTTGTCCTCGAGCAGGCGAAGGGCGGCGAGCGCGATCGTGCGGGAGGCGCAGGCCACCATCGGGTCGATGGTGGCGGGAATACCGCCCAACGCATTCATCACCCATGACGGATAGGGATAGCCGGTCTCCGAACGCAGCGCCGGGCGGGCGACATAGAAGCGCGCCGTCGGCGCATGCCACGACATGTCGGTGTAATCGTCGGAGGTCGAGTTGACTTGCGAGGGCGGCAGGTCGCGGCGCAGGATCGCTTCCGCCGCCTGCGGCTCGATCAAGCGCTCCAACTCTTCGATGAACGGCTCGTCGCTCGCCATGCGCCCGGCATTGACCTGTATTTCGCGCGCGACTGCCTTGGCGTCCTCGTCCCAGCGCGGCGGCCCGACCGTCGACAGTGCTTCATAGGCGATTTCGGCCATTACATGATTGGTAAGTCCCGGCCGTGACTTCGACACCCAATGCCGCTCGGTGCGGCAACCACTCATCGCTGCCGCCGCCTCGGCATTGCGGTCGAGCACCGCGGTGACCTGCTCGGCCATGGCAAGCGTCGGCACGCGGATCATGTACTGGATCTCGGCCAGCCCCGCCGGCAAATTGTCGGCGGTTGCTTGTCCCGCCGTCAGGATCGCTTCGCTGATCGACCAGCCGCCCTGATGCGGCAGCATGGAATCGCGCAGAGCCTTGGAGGCCATGTACATCATCAACAATGCGTCGTTGGCGCCGGGGGCGCGCGCCGCCGAATGTGCTTGCGGAATGGGTGCAGCACCCGCAGCCAGCGCCCAGCGCTCCGGTTGGTCGCAGATGAAGCGATAGACCATCGCGTAGGCCGCGCCGCAATGTGTGTCCCAGCGCGCCGTGTTGCAGAGCGGCAGCATGTAGAACGGGTGAAAGGAGATCATGCCGGCAAGGCCGTCATAATAGCCCTTGGCGGCATGGATCGGCTTTGACCCGCGCACCTTTTCCGCCGGCTCGCCGGTGAAGCGCAGCGTGCCTGATATGCCGTGGCGCTGCATCGCCGCCTTGGTCGCCAGCAGCCCGCCGAGGCTCGAAATGCCCAGCCCGGAATGCGGGTCGGTGTGGCCGCCGGCCTGGTTGCCAAGTCCCCGGCGCGGACGCTCGACCGTAGCGGCATCCTGGCAATTGCCCGGCACCGCGTCGTATTCGGCGTACATGCCGATGGTCGGGCCGGGGCCGTTGGTCCAATGCGCGCAGAAGGCGGTCGGCATGCCGCCGGAACTTTCTTCGACGGAAAAGCCTTCGAGTTTCAGTCGCTCGACATACCAGGCGGCGGATTGATACTCCCGCCACGCGGTCTCGCCGTAATCGAAGATGGTGCGTGTCCACGCGGACAACAACGGCTGGATGCCGTCGAGACAGGCAAGGGCGGTTGCTTGCGCCGAGGTGGCCACCGGTTTCTCCATGGCATGAGAAGAAAGCAGTGAAGCGGTTCGCTAAAAAGTGATATGTTTTCCCGGTTCGTGCAAATTCGGTTCACCTGAGGCTCCTTGCGTATACCATCGACACAAGCGCTGCGCGCGCTCGACAGCTTCGCCCGCCACGGCAGCGTCTGGCGCGCCGCCGACGAGTTGCACCTGACCCGCAGCGCTGTTAGCCATCAGCTTCGCCTGCTGGAGCGCGACCTCGGCTTCGACCTGCTCGAACGCATCGGCAAGGGCGTGGCGCTGACGCCGCGCGGCCAGCGCTATGCCAGCGACGTGCGCAAGGCGCTGACCGTTCTGGGCGATGCGGTGACGCGTGATGCCGGCACCGGCGTCGGCGGCTCGTTCGCCGTCAGTTGCACGCCCGGCTTCGCCTCGCTGTTCTTGTGCACCCATATCGGCGAGTTCCGGCAGATGTATCCCGACGTGGCGCTGCGCATCCTGACGCCGCGCCGGCTCGACGATGTCAGCAACGCCGACGCCGATGCCTTCATTGCGTTCGGTGTCGGCAATTGGCCGAACCGGGCGGTCGAACCGCTCTGCGAAATCTCGTTCACGCCGCTCTGCAGCCCGACGCTGCTCAACAAGATCGGCGGCTTTTCCCGGCCGTCGGACGTGCTGCGCGCCAACCTGCTGCATCTCGATGACACCGAGGATTGGGCGCGCTGGCTGGCGTTGTCCAAGGTGGAAAACCCCGACATTGAGGGCGGCATCTTCTTTTCGGACATGAACCTCGTCTTCTCGGCGGCGATTGCCGGGCAGGGCATCGCCATGGGCGACGAACTGACCAGCCGGCGGGCGCTGAGCGAGGGCCGGCTGGTCAGGCCGTTCGACATCGCGATCAAGTCGCCGCGTTCCTATTTCCTGGTCTCCGAACACGCCAAGGCTTCGCATCCGGTGCTGGAAGCGTTCGCAGGATGGCTGCGGTCGAAACTCCAGGAGAACCGCATCCTGCCGTATTGAGTGCAGGTGGCGACATCTCGCCATAGATGAATGGAATTTGCCGATCAGGCGAAAACTATTCGGTTGCGGTGAGCCGGCACCCTGCCTACGATTTCGAAAAGCGTTAGGGAAAGGGCAGTATGCAGCAACCCGGCCGTGCCGCAGAGATCAAGGCAATCGGGATCGGCAAGAGCTTCGGCTCGTTCCGTGCGCTGGACAATCTGTCGCTCGATATCGGCCGTGGCGAGTTCCTGACCCTGCTCGGGCCGTCCGGTTCGGGCAAGACCACCTTCCTGATGATCCTTGCCGGCTTCGTGCAGCCGACCGAGGGCAAGCTGCTCAGCGACGGCGTCGACATCACCGACCGGCCGGCAGAGCAACGCGCCGCCGGCATGGTGTTCCAGGGCTACGCGCTGTTCCCGCATATGAGCGTAGAAGCCAACATCGCCTTCCCACTCAAGGTCCGCAAGAAATCGGCCGCCGACATCAAGCGCCGTGTCGGCGAGATGATCGAGCGCGTCGGCCTCAAGGGCCACGAGAAGAAACTGCCGGCGCAACTGTCGGGCGGCCAGCAGCAGCGCGTGGCGCTGGCCCGTGCGCTGGTGTTCGAACCGGGCGTGCTGTTGCTCGATGAGCCGTTTTCCGCGCTCGACAAGGGCCTGCGCGGCCAGATGCAGGCCGAAATGAAGCGGCTGCACCAGGAGACCGGCACCACCTTCGTCTTCGTCACCCACGACCAGAGCGAGGCGCTGGCGCTGTCGTCGCGCGTCGCCATCTTCAATCATGGCAAGCTGCTGCAGGTCGGAGCGCCCGACGAGGTCTACGACCGGCCGGACAACCGCTTCGTCGCCGAGTTCCTTGGCGAGATCAACATGCTGCCGCTAAAGGGGGTCAAGCCCGCCGGCAATGGCTCGACCGGCCTGTGCGAAGACCGCGCGGTCAGCATGGGCTGCAAGGCCGAACTCGTGCGCGGCGACGCCATCCTGGCGATCCGGCCCGAATACATGTCGATATCGGGCGAGGCGGCAGATGGTGAGAATGGGATCGCCGCTACCGCCACCAACTCCACCTACCTAGGTGCTGCAACGCGGCTCGACCTGACAACGCGGCAAGGCGCCAAGGTCACGGTCTCGGTGCCGAACGAGGTGGCTGCCGCGGCGTTGAGCAAGGGTAACTCCGTCTGGCTCACCTGGCCGGCGGAAAAGGGTTTCCTTCTTCCGCATGGAGGACAATGACAAGCGGTGTGGCGAGACATCGCAGACCGCTTTCCGGCACTATCAACAACAAAAAAGGGGAACTGACATGACACATGATACCAAGAAACAAGCCATCGATAGCCTGTCCGCCAGGGCAGGTCGCGGCGAGATCTCGCGCCGGCAGTTCACACAGTTGGCGGCACTCGTGCTGGCCGGCACGCCGATGCTGCTGCGCTCGACAGGTGCCTTTGCGCAGGCCAAGGAACTTGTGCTGGTCAACTGGGGTGGCGATGCCATCACCGCCTACGATGCCGCCTATGGCCAGGCCTTCACCAAGGACACCGGCATCACCGTCAAGATGGACGGTTCGGGTCCGACCGAAGGCGCCATCGCCGCACAGTTCAAGAGCGGCGCGCCGACCTGGGATCTCGTCGACGTAGACCCGTTCTCGGCCATCACGCTCGGCGCCCAAGGGGCTCTCGAGCCGATCGATTACAACATCGTCGACAAGAAGAAGATGCGGCCCGGCTTTGGTTGGGAATACGCCGCCTCGACCTATTTCTTCTCCTATGTCATCGCCTATGATTCCGAGAAGTACGGCAAGGACGCGCCGACCGGCATGGCCGATTTCTTCGATGTGAAGAAATTCCCCGGCAAGCGCTCGCTCTACAAATGGGGCGTGTCGAGCTGGGAAGCGGCGCTGCTCGCCGACGGTATCGCGCCTGCGTCGCTCTACCCGCTCGACCTCAAGCGCGCCCATGACAAGATCGCCGCCTTCAAGGAAAACGTCGTTGCCTATTGGGGCGGCGGCGCCGAAAGCCAGAGCGTGCTACTCAATGGCGAGGCCTCGATGGCGATCGTCTGGTCGACCCGTGCCTCGCTGATCGAGCAGGATTCGGGCGGCAAGATCAAGTTCATCTGGGACCAGGGCCTGATCTCGCCCGGCGCGCTGGCCGTGCTCAAGGGCAACCCCGGCGGCAAGGACGCTGCGATGAAGTTCATCGCCAGTGCCCAGGACCCTGAAAAGCAGCTGGTCATGTTCGACAAGCTCGGCCAAGGTCCTGCAAACCCGGCGGCAGACGCGCTGATCCCCGCCGACAAGAAGCGCATCAATCCGGTCGATCCCGAGAACATGAAGAAGCAGATCGCGCTCGACATGGACTGGTACGCCAAGAATTATGGGCCGGCGCTCGACGAATACACCAAGATCATCTCGGCCTGATCAGGGGCGGGGTAATCGGGTCGAAATGAGATCCTATCTCTCCGACAGGATGGGCGCGGCGCTGTTGATGGCGCCGCTGCTCCTGTTTCTTGTCCTGACCTATGCCTGGCCGTTTCTCGGCGTCGTCAAATGGAGCTTTACACTGCCGACGCCCGGCCTCGGCCAGTATGAGGCGCTGCTCACCGACGATCTCGTGCAGTCGGTGTTCATCCGCACGCTGCGCATCGCGGCGGTCGTCACTGTCGTTTCGGTGGCAGCTGCCTACGCCATCACCGTCGTCTGGGTGCGTGGAACCCCGGCACAGCGCCTGATCGCCGAGTTCTGCATTCTCGTCCCCTTCTGGATTTCCGTGCTGACCCGTGCTTTCGGCTGGGTGGCGCTGCTCTCCAATCGCGGCCTGATCAACACCTGGTTGCAGGCGATCGGCTTCATTTCCGAACCGTTGGCGTTGGTGCGCAACGAATTCGGCGTCATCGTCGGCATGACGCACTTCCTCATTCCTTTCGCCGTTTTCCCGCTGGCATCTTCCATGCGCAGCCTCGACGACCGCGTGCTTTTAGCTGCGCGTGGCCTCGGTTCCAGCCGCATGCGCACCTTCTGGACGGTGTTCGTGCCGATGACGCGCTCCGGCATCATCGGCGCGGCGATGATCGTGTTCGTCTTCTCGCTCGGCTTCTTCGTCACGCCGGCGATCCTCGGCGGCGGCCGCAGCGTCATGATCGCCGAGCTGATCTATCTCAGGATCTTCCAGAGCCCGGACTGGGGTCTGGGTGCAGCGATCAGCGTCGTGCTGGTGCTGTTCGTCGGCGCGCTGATGGCGCTTTTGTTCCGCTATGTCAGACCGAAGCAGTTGATCTGATGCCGACCTACCGCCCCGGTCCTGTCTCGCTGATCATCGCCGCCTTCGTGGCGCTGTTCCTGCTGATGCCGCTGCTCGCCGTCATCCCGGTGTCGCTGACGCCGAGCCGCATGCTGGCTATGCCGTCGGGCGAACTGTCGCTGCGCCACTACCGGGCGCTGGTCGAGGACCCGCGCTGGCTCCAATCGATCCTGCTCTCGATCCGTATCGGTGTCGTCAGCAGCGCCTTTTCAACCGTGCTCGCGCTGTGCTTCAGCCTTGGCGTCTGGATGTTCCAGCCGCGCTTTACCGCAGCCCTGGTCGGCTTCGTCCTGCTGCCGATGGTGGTGCCGCCGGTGGTCTCGGCGATCACGCTCTACTTCCTGCTGACCTCGATCTCGGGCTTCAGCGCGTTCTTCGGCTACGACACCTGGCTTGGCGTCGCCATGGCGCATTCGGTGATGACCGTGCCCTTCGCCACGGTGCTGATGCTGGTCTCGCTCAGCCAGCTCGACCGCCGCATCGACCTTGCCGCGCGGGGCTTAGGCGCCACTGTGTGGGAGCGCGCCACCCGCATCATCATGCCCAACATCAAGTTCGGCATCATTACCGCGGCGCTTCTCTCCTTCGTGCTGTCCTGGGAAGAAATCGGCGTCACCCTGTTCATCACCTCGGTCAACGCCATCACGCTGCCCAGGCTGATGTGGATGGGCCTGCGCGACAACATCGACCCGGCGATCGCCGCGCTCTCGGTGATCCTGATCATCATCACCGTTCTGGTGCTGGCGGTGCGCAGTTTCGTGGCCAGGCAGCGTGGGGGCTATTAGACAAACCGCACGGAGACGCTGCCGAACCTGCCCAAATCGCCAATGACTTCGTCGCCGGCCTCGACCCCAATCGGCGTCACGCAGGTACCTGTAATCACCACCTGTCCCGGTTGGAGCGCTATGCCCAGGCCCGACAGCTCGTTGACGATCCAGGTGAGCGCGATGCGAGGATCGCCCAACACGGCTGCTCCCGATCCGCTATGTTGCGGCCTTCCGGAAACGGAGGCGACCACGGGGTGCTTTGCAAGGTCCACGTCTCGCCAGTCGTCCGCCGCCTCGCCGATGACAAACAGATTGGCGCAGGCATTGTCCGCAATGAGTTGCGGCGCCCCGACGGCGCAAAAATCGTCATAGCGTGAGTCCGGAATTTCGATCGCCGGGTGCAAGGTCGCCACGGCTTCCATCACCTCGGCGATTTCATAGGGTGCCGGACGAGGCGGCAGCTCGCGGCCGAAGCGGAAAGCGAACTCGATCTCGGCCACGCGCATCTTGCTCGTCGCCAGGGAAACGGTCCCGCCGACCTCCACCGCTTTTTCGGCCAGGAGACGTCCGGCCATCGGGCCGTCGACGTTGATGTGCCTTTGTCCGGCCAGACTGGTGGCGGCAATCTTCCAGCCGAAAAGAGGGGCCACCGAGCGATCCATGACGTGCGACTGGATAGCGTAACCTTCGAGCCGTGTTTGTGGGCGCAACGCCTCAGGTATGGCGTCGAGACGGGTGCCCTTGTCCCGGTGGCCTACCAACAACCGCGACGCAGCCCTGGTCTTTTCTGCATCGAGCATCATCAGCTTTCGAAATGGCTTCGTGGATCAAAAACGGCAAGGAAACATTGCATCATGCGACGCTGTATGGAGCGAGAATATGTGACCAGGAATCGAGAGTCCATGTTCACAGCTCGGTGCCCGCGGACGATGGTGTTGGCAAAGTCGCCCTTTCGAGATCATCGGCATCCATCATTGCGATGACGAATCGCCATCGCCTCCGCGCGTCGAATGGCTATATCTGTCAAAACACGCAGAACGCGGACAGGCTTCCGAAAAGCAATAGTCGGCAGCGCAGGAACCAGAGGAAAAGACAAATGACCGCGCCAGGCGATTTGCAGCAGGCACTGTTTCTCAGGCTGAAAAGCGATGCATCGCTGTCTGCCTTGCTGGGCGGCGCCGGACTGCTCGAACGGCCAACCGAGAATGCCGCTTTTCCGTACGTGACCTGCGGCCATACCTCCGCTTTTGACTGGGATACGGGCGCCGAGAACACCGACGATCAGTTGATTACGCTGCATGTCTGGTCGAAAGCCCATGGCGACGCCGAAACGCTAGCCATCATGGCCGCCATCCAGGCGCGCCTTGCCGACGCAGCATTGGTGATCGGCCCTCGCGGCCAGACACGACTGTCGCTGGAATTTGCCGAAGCCCGCCATGACGAGGATCTGCTCGTGCATCACGGGCTGCTGCGTTTTCGCGCGATAACCCAGGAAAATGCCTGATGCGCTTTCAATATGGTCAAAACGGAGTCTAGACTGGGCTTTCGCGGGATTTCACCTGTTCGAGGCGGTGAAATTCCAGATTGACTGTCTCGCGTTGCAGGGGTGTGGCGAGGATGTTTTCAGCGGCGTTCACCGTTCATTTCACGTTCAGCACCGATGCGTTACAACGCCGGTCATGAAAACGCTTCGCTCCCACTTCCGAACCGCGACACTGGCGCTTTGTGCTGCCGGGCTGTTCGCGTCGCAGGCGATGGCGATGCCGGTCATCGCGCCGCCCGAGTTGGCCAGTCCGATCGTACTTGCGGCGTCCGATTGCTACGCCATCGGCCAACAGGTGGCCGAACAGAATGGCGGAACGCTGGCCAAGGCCTCGCAGTCGACGCGCGGCGGCCAGCCGGTCTGTGTCATCGTCGTGCTCGTTCCGGGCAAGGACGGACAACGTCCGCGCCGTTCCGAAATCGTCGTTCCGCTGAACTGATCCAATCAACCTTAGGCTACGTTTCCCAGGCCGCCGGAATCGGCCTATATCTGCCCCAGTCTTCAATCTGACAAAGCTCTTCAACAGGTAAAGCTCTTCAACAGGTATCGAACTCCGCATGCGTGTACTCGTCGTCGAAGATGACAAGGATCTCAATCGGCAGATATCGGATGCGCTGGTCGATGCCGGCTATGTCGTCGACCGCGCCTTCGACGGCGAGGAAGGCCATTTCCTTGGCGACACCGAGCCCTACGACGCCGTCGTGCTCGATATCGGCCTGCCGCAGATGGACGGCATCAGCGTGGTCGAGCGTTGGCGACGCGGCGGCCGCAAGATGCCGGTGCTGATCCTGACGGCGCGCGACCGCTGGAGCGACAAGGTCTCCGGCATCGATGCCGGCGCCGATGACTACGTCACCAAGCCGTTCCACATCGAGGAGGTGCTGGCCAGGCTGCGGGCCCTGATCCGGCGGGCTGCCGGCCATGCCTCGTCCGAACTGACCTGCGGGCCGCTGCGTCTCGACACCAAGGCCTCCAAGGCCGATGTCGACGGCGTGCCGTTGAAACTGACGTCGCACGAATTCCGCCTGCTTGCCTATCTGATGCACCATATGGGCGAGGTCGTCTCGCGGACCGAACTGGTCGAGCACCTCTACGATCAGGATTTCGACCGCGATTCCAACACCATTGAGGTGTTTGTCGGGCGGCTGCGCAAGAAGATGGGCATCGACATGATCGAAACCGTGCGCGGCATGGGCTACCGCATGCGTGAGCCGGAGGCGTAACTCGGAACCGCTCAAACCAACCGCGAGGACGCCGCTTTCGCTGCGTTTGTGGCCGCGTTCGCTGACGTTCCGCGTCATCGCCTTTTCCACGGTCTGGGCGATCGTGACGCTCGTTGTCATCTTCACCTTGATCACCACCCTATACCGCCAGGCCAGCGAGCGCGGCTTCGACAGCCTGCTTTCGGCGCATCTGTTCAACCTGATCGGTTCGATCGGCATCTCCGACAGCGGGGCGCTGACTGGCGCGCCAGACCTCGGCGACCTTCGGTTCTCGGAGCCGAATTCGGGCTGGTACTGGTCGGTGGAGCCCGCTTCGGAAGGTGTGCATGGTGATCTTCATTCGTCTTCGATGTTGAAAAACATCCCGTCGCCGAGCGTTGCCGATGTGCCGTTCAACGCCAGCTTCCAGCGCAGCTATCCGACCGAAGGCATCGATGGTGAGCAGCTCGAAGTGTTCGAGAGCGAATTCGTTCTCGATTCCAAGAACCGCGCCGCGCGCTTCCGCGTCATGGGCAACCAAAGCGAACTCGAACAGGAAATCGCTACCTTCCAGCGTCGCCTGCTGACTTACCTCTCCCTGTTCGGCGTCGGCATGATCGCCATCAACGCGATCGCCATCCTGCTTGGCCTGCAGCCGTTGCGCCGGGTCAGGAACGCGCTTGCCATGGTGCGCGAGGGCACCGCGCAGAGGCTCGACGGCCAGTTCCCAGCCGAGATCGAACCGCTTGCCAACGAAACCAATGCCTTGATCGAAAACAACAGGCGCATCGTCGAACGGTCGCGAACACAGGTCGGCAATCTCGCCCATTCGCTGAAGACGCCGCTGGCGGTGCTGCTCAACGAGGGCCGCGCGCTCGGCGGTGCCAAGGGGCAGCTGATCGCCGAACAGGCCGCTTCCATGCAGAAGCAGGTCGAACACTATCTCCAGCGCGCCCGCGTCGCGGCACAACGCGACAGCGTCGTCTTCCGCACGCCGGTGATGCCGCTGGTGCAGCGCATGGTGCGGGTTCTGCAGAAGCTCAATCCGCAGACAAATCTGTCGCTGTCGCTGCCGGCAACCGAGATCGTCTTCGCCGGCGAGCGCGAGGACCTTGAGGAACTGTTGGGCAATCTTCTTGAAAACGCGATGAAATGGGCAAAGAGCGCGGTGCAGGTTTCGGTCGTGCCCTTGACCGGCAAGGACGACCCGGCCGGCCTGTTCGAGATCAGCATAGAGGATGACGGTCCCGGCATTCCGGAGGACAAGGCGCGCGAGGCGCTGAAGCGAGGACGGCGTCTGGACGAGACAAAGCCCGGAACAGGTCTGGGGCTGGCCATTGTCGCAGACCTTGTCAACGAGTATGGAGGCGTTCTGGCGCTCGAACGGTCCGGTATGGGCGGATTGAAGGCGGTGGTGCGATTGCGGAGCCTTCAGTGATGTTCACTAGGGCCAATCGACATAGAGGGACGGGAGATGTTATTGGGCGGCATGTCGATTGGTCCTGCAGCGGCCAGCGGCCAAATTTCCGACAAATATCAATACTATGGCCACGCCAACTTCTCCGATGACGCGGCCCCCGGCGCATCCATGGCAGGCTCCCACTCAAGAAAATCGGTTGTTGGCATGAAGATTCGCGTCGCTCTCGTTTCCGCATTGCTGGCCGTTTCCGGCTGCACCACCTTGAGCGGCAAGGGTCCAACCGTGGCAGTGACACCGGCCTCGACACCTCCTTCCAGCGGCAAGGTGACCACGACGATCATTTCGGCGATGGGCGGCGGCCTAATCAGCGGGGCGATCGGCAACGGCCTCAGCGAGACCGAGAAGCGCAGCGCGCTCGAGGCTGAATACAAGGCGCTAGAATATACGACCAGTGGCCAGAAGGTGACGTGGAAGGGCGCTCAGGCTTCGCGCTACGGCGAGGTGGTTCCGGCCCAGCCGTACCGCGTCGGTTCGCAGGACTGCCGCCAGTACACGCAGACGGTGTTTTCCGCCGGCGCCGGGGTCACTGCGCGTGGAACCGCTTGCCGCAACGCCGATGGCAGCTGGACGCCGCTGACCTGACGACCGTCTGCCGACGATTGGCGGCTGGCGTCGTCAAAGCGTCGCAGCATGCATCTGTTGGCACGGCAGAGCTCTGCCGGTATTGGAAGAACCATGCTGTTCTGGGTCATAGCCGCCATTCTCACGCTGGGTGCAAGCCTGGCGGTGCTGCTGCCGCTGGCCGCCAGCGCCAAGGGCGCGTCGTCGAGCGGCGAACATGATCTCGAAGTCTATCGGGACCAATTGTCCGAGCTTGACCGCGACGCCGCGCGTGGCTTGATCCAGCCGGCCGAAGCCGCCGAGGCCCGCGCCGAGATCGCTCGCCGCATCCTTCGCCTTGACAATGCGGGTACCGCCGGCGGCGCAAACCCTGGCCGAGCGCCGGTCACGGCAAGGCTGGTGGCAACCGTAGCCGTGCTGGCGGTGCCGCTGGTCAGTTGGGGGCTCTATGTCAAGCTTGGCTCTCCTGACCTGCCGTCGCAACCGCTCAGCGAGCGGTTGGCCAAGAATCCCGCCGACAGTTCGCTCGACGAGCTGGTGGCGCGGGCCGAAGCCCATCTGGCCGCCAATCCCACTGACGGCAGGGGCTGGGACGTGCTGGCACCGGTCTATCTGCGCATGCAGCGCTTTTCCGACGCGGCAGGAGCCTATCGCAACGCCATTCGGCTCGATGGCGACAGCGCCCTTCGCCAGGCCGGTCTCGGCGAGGCGATCGCCAGCGCGGCAGGCGGCATTGTCTCGGCCGATGCCCAGGATGCTTTCGAGGCAGCCCTGAAGCTCGATCCGGCCAATGCGAAGGCCAGCTTCTACCTGGCCATGGCATTGGCGCAGGAGGGTCGCGCCAAGGAAGCGACCACGGCATGGCAGGCGATGCTGGGCAGATTGCCGCCGGACTCGCCATGGCGCGGTGCCGTCGAGCAGGCGCTCGCCAAATCCGGAAGCTCCGACGTCGCTTCCGGCGGCGCCACCAACGGTCCCGATGCCGGCGATGTCGACGCCGCATCCTCGATGTCGCCGCAGGATCGGGAGACCATGATCAATACGATGGTCGCCGGCCTCGACGACAAACTACGGCAAAATCCGCGCGATCCGGAAGGATGGATGCGGCTCGTTCGTTCCTATGTCGTGCTCGGCAAGGCCGATCAGGCGCGTGAGGCGCTCGGTCGCGCCATTGCCGTCTTTGGAGCCGACAGTGACCAGGCGAAGAAATTCACTGCCTTTGCCGCTTCGCTTGGGCTTGCGGCGACGGAGTAGAACAAGACATGACGCGCAAGCAGAAACGATTGTCGGTGATCGCGGGCGGGCTGGTCTTCCTGGGTGCCGCGACCGGGCTGACTTTTTACGCGCTTGGCCAGAAGGCCTCCTATTTCTACATGCCGGCCGATCTCACCACCGCCAGCGTCCAGCCTGGCCAGCGCATCCGGTTGGGTGGATTGGTCGAACAAGGCACGATCCAGCGCGGACAGGGGGCCACGGTTGGCTTTTCGGTGACCGACACGCACAAATCGGTCAAGGTCACCTACACCGGCATCCTGCCCGACCTTTTCCGCGAAGAGCAGGGCGTCATCACCGAGGGTACTTTCGGCCCGGACGGGGTTTTTGTTGCCGATAGCGTGCTGGCCAAGCATGATGAGCGCTACATGCCCAAGGAGGTTGCGGACGGCCTCAAGGCCAAGGGCGTCTGGCAGGAGAACAAGAGTGAATAGCTCCGGCAGGAGAGCGACAATGGATCACGGGCATGGTTGAAGCCGGACATTTCGCCCTCGTCCTGGCGTTTGCGCTTTCGCTGGTGCAGACGGTAGTGCCGCTGTTTGGCGCGCGCCTGAACAACCAGCGCCTCATGGCCGTCGGCGGTCCGGTCGCGGTGACCGGCTTTGCCTTGACGGCGCTGTCCTTCGCAGCGTTGGCGAGTGCCTATGCAAGCTCCGATTTCTCGGTGGCAAGCGTGTGGGAAAACTCGCATTCCTTGCAGCCGTTGATCTACAAGATCACCGGAACCTGGGGCAATCATGAAGGCTCGATGCTGCTTTGGGTGTTGATCCTGACCTTCTTCGGCGCGCTCGTCGCCGCTTTCGGCTCCAACCTGCCGGCGACGCTGCGCGCCAATGTGCTTGCGGTGCAAGGCGCCATCGGCGCCGTCTTCTTCCTGTTCATCCTGGCGACGTCCAATCCGTTCATCCGGCTCAATCCGGCGCCGATCGAAGGCCGCGATCTCAACCCGATCCTGCAGGATCTCGGCCTCGCCATTCACCCGCCTTTTCTCTATCTCGGCTATGTCGGCTTCTCGATCTGTTTTTCCTTCTCGGTTGCCGCTCTCATCGAAGGCCGCATCGACGCGTCCTGGGCGCGCTGGGTGCGGCCGTGGACGCTGGTCGCCTGGATGTTCCTGACCGGCGGCATCGCCATGGGATCGTACTGGGCCTACTACGAACTCGGTTGGGGCGGTTTCTGGTTCTGGGATCCGGTCGAGAACGCCTCCTTCATGCCGTGGCTGGCGGGGACCGCGCTGCTCCATTCGGCCATCGTCATGGAAAAGCGCTCGGCGCTGAAGATCTGGACGCTGCTGCTCGCCATCCTGACCTTTTCGCTGTCGCTGCTCGGCACCTTCCTCGTGCGTTCAGGCGTGCTGACCTCTGTGCACGCCTTTGCCACCGATCCGACGCGCGGCGTGTTTATCCTGTGCATACTGACGCTGTTTATCGGCGGCTCGCTGGCGCTGTTTGCGCTGCGCGCTTCCCGGCTGACGACCGGCGGCCTGTTCCAACCGATTTCCCGAGAAGGGGCGCTGGTCCTCAACAATCTGTTCCTGACGACGGCGACCGCGACCGTCCTCGTGGGCACACTCTACCCGCTCGCCGTCGAAGCCTTTTCAGCCGACAAGATCTCGGTCGGCGCGCCGTTCTTCAATCTCACCTTCGGACCGCTGATGGTGCCGCTGCTGCTCGTGGTTCCGTTCGGGCCGTTGCTGGCCTGGAAGCGTGGCGATGTCTTCGCCGTCGCGCAGCGCCTTATGGTGGCCTTTGCAGCGGCGCTGCTGGCGACGCTGGTCACCGTTCTGTTCATCGACGGCGCCTCGGTGTTCGCAGCCCTGGGCGTTGGCCTTGCCGTCTGGCTGATCCTTGGCGCGCTCACCGACCTCGCCGTCAAATCGGGGGTCGGCAATGTCGCAGCGGGGATCATGGTCAGGCGCTTGCTCGGCCTGCCGCGCTCGGTCTTCGGCACCGCCTTCGCTCACCTTGGCTTGGGCCTGACCACGCTCGGCATCGTCGGCACACTTTGCTTCGGCACCGAGAAGATCCTGTCGATGCATGCCGGTGAGACCGTCGAACTCTCCGGCCATACGCTGCGTTTCGTCGGGCTTTATCCGGCCCAGGGACCGAATTACAGCGAGGATCTCGGCCGCTTCGAACTGATCGGCATCAGCGGCAGCCCTGTTGGCGAAATCAGCTCCGCCAAACGGTTTTATCCGGTGCGGCAGATGACGACGACGGAATCGGGCATCAGGACGATTGGTTTCTCGCAGCTCTACATCTCGCTCGGCGACGAGGGCAATGACGGTTCCGTCGTCGTGCGTTTGTGGTGGAAGCCGCTGGTGACGTTGATCTGGGGCGGCGGCCTGATGATGATGGCGGGCGCTGCGATGTCACTGATGGACCGGCGCCTGCGCGTCGGCGCGCCGTCGCGGCGGCGCAAGCAGGCGAGCGCGGTGCCATCCGCGACCCTGCCATGAACGCGCGGCTTTCTCTGACCTCCATTATCCTGCTGCTGGCGCTGTTCTTTGCCGGCACGGCCTCGGCGGTGAAGCCTGACGAGGTGCTGCCTGATCCAACGCTGGAGGCGCGGGCGCGGGCGCTGTCGGAAGGCTTGCGCTGCATGGTCTGCCAGAACCAGTCGATCGACGAATCCGATGCCGACCTTGCCCGCGACTTGCGCGTCCTTGTGCGTCAGCGCCTCGTCGCCGGCGACACCGACCAGCAGGTCATGGACTACGTGGTTTCGCGCTATGGCGAGTTCGTGCTGCTGAAGCCGCGTTTCGACCTGCGCAATGCGTTGCTATGGGGCACGCCCGTCCTGCTGTTGCTGATAGGAGGCGTTTTCATCGTGCTGACCGCGCGGTCGCGCCGCGTGCTGGCGACCAATGCGTTGACCACTGAGGAACAGGCGGCGCTGGACAAGATACTAGGCAATTAGCTTGGCCATTCCTCCGAGGGCCAGTCTCGCGACGTGTGAATGACGCGCAGGATAACGACGCTCTGACGGCCAGCGATTGGGCGCAACTCATAGGCAATGATGTAGGGCAGGCGGTCGATGAGCTTCTCATATGTGCCTGTCACTCGGCCTGGGCGGCCCGTCGCCATCTCACCAAGGCCCTGGCCCATTTCATGAATACGATCCGCCAGGCGTCGGGCGGCAGCAGGATTGTCCTGAGCGATAAAGGCAACTTGCTGCTTAAGATCGTCCAGCGCTTCTCGCGACCAGGCGACGAACCGCTTCACGCCTTGCCCAAGCGCCTGGCTTCCGCCGATTCGATGACTGCGTCGATTTCCGCCATCGCATCGTCGTGAGGCACGACACGGCCAGCCGCCGCATCTTCCATGCCGCGTTTGATGCCTTCAATGATATCGAGTTCGCGATCGACGTAGGCCGAGACCGCCTCGGCGGCGAGGAACGATTTGCTACGCCGGGTGTCGGTGGCGATCCGCTCCAGCTTCAGCTTGGTTTCGGGAGAGACCCGGATGGTCATGGTGGTGCTTGCTGTCATTTATGAAAGCCTTGTGCTGAGTTGTGTACAAGATAGCACATCGGACATGGCAGCCAAGGGGATTGTACGTCCCCTGACTCCCAAACATTACCAAAGTTTCATGTGTCGGAAATGGCGCTGTAATGTGTGCCGCTCTAATTCTCTTTTCCTGAGGATGCCGATCAAGCAGCGTCCGTTGAAAGAGGATAAGAAATCCATGAATATTGCCCCCAATTCATATTCCGTCACCCGCAAGCGTCTCATGGCTGCCGTCGCATCTGTCGCGGTGGCCGGTGCGATCGGCGTTGGCGCGCTGACCAGCGGAACCAGCCCTGTTCTGGCCGATGCCGTGCGCGTCGAGGCGCCGCAGGTGCCGGGCTTCGCCGATGTCGTCGAGCGCGTTTCTCCCGCCGTTGTCAGCGTCAAGGTCAAGGCCAAGATCAGCCCGGCCGCCGATGATGGCTCCGACCCGTCCGACGACCAGGATGGCATGAACAACCTGCCCAACAATCCACAGCTGCGCCGCTTCTTCAAGGAATTCCGTGGCTTTGGTGACCAGGACGGCCAGGGTGGCGGCAACAGGCGCTTCAGCCACCGCGACCGCAACAACGACCAGCCGCGGCCGGTTGCTCAAGGCTCCGGCTTCTTTATCTCGGATGACGGCTATCTCGTCACCAACAACCACGTCGTTTCGGAAGGCTCGGCCTTCACCGTGGTGATGCATGACGGCAAGGAGCTCGACGCCAAGCTGATCGGCACCGACCCGCGCACCGATCTCGCCGTGCTTAAGGTCGACGGCGTCGGCAAGTTTACCTATGTCGACTTCGCCGATGACTCCAAGGTTCGCGTAGGCGACTGGGTGGTGGCCGTCGGCAATCCGTTCGGTCTTGGTGGAACCGTCACCGCCGGCATCGTCTCCGCCCGCGGCCGTGACATCGGCGCTGGCCCTTATGACGACTTCATCCAGATCGACGCATCGGTCAACCGCGGCAATTCTGGCGGTCCGACCTTCAACCTCAACGGCCAGGTCGTCGGCATCAACACCGCGATCTTCTCGCCGTCAGGCGGCAGCGTCGGCATCGCCTTCGACATTCCCGCTTCGACCGCCAAGCAGGTCGTTCAGGACCTGATGAAGAGCGGTTCCGTGCAGCGCGGCTGGCTCGGTGTGGAAATCCAGCCGGTCACCTCCGACATCGCTGAGTCGCTTGGTCTGAAGTCCAACAACGGCGCACTGGTTTCCAGTGCCCAGGACGATGGTCCCGGCAAGAAGGCGGGCATCACGGCCGGTGACGTGATCACCCAGGTCGACGGCAAGGATGTCGCTTCGCCGAAGGAACTGGCCCGGCTGATCGGCGCCTATTCGCCTGGCAAGTCGGTCGACGTCACCGTGTGGCGCGACGGCAAGAGCCAGACGGTCAAGGTCGATCTCGGCAAACTGCCTTCGAGCGACAAGCAGGCCTCTGTCGATCAGCAGCAGCCCGCCGCCCCGGCCAAGCCCGACACGCTGGCCGATCTCGGCCTGACCGTTACCAAGTCTGAAAACGGCAAGGGACTGGTGGTGACCGATGTCGATCCCGACAGCGACGCCGCCGATCGCGGCATCCAGCCGGGCGACGTCATCACGTCAGTCAATTCGACCGAAGTGAACGGCACCGAAGACGTCACCAAGGCGATGACCGAAGCAGTCAAATCCGGCCGCAAGGCAGTGCTGATGCAGATCACCCGCGACGACACCAATCGGTTCGTCGCGCTGCCCGTCGCCAAAGGCTGAGGTCGGTCCCGGAGCGTTCTCTCGGCCTTTCCAGGTGGATGAGGGCGTTCCGGCGGCAGGTTGGACTTTTCCAGTGCGGCAGTTTCAATACCCCGAGCCGCCGTGCGGGAAAGCATGGAGGAGCGCGCGTTAGTCAGTCATCGCGCCTTCCCCCGGCGGCAGCGGGCTTCCCATCGTCCGCTGCCGCACACTTTCAAAAGCGCTTCCGCGATCCGATGCAAACGACATCGGCGGCGAGCAGCTTTATCGCGCACGGCTTCGGGCAATCTTGATCGCGGTGCGCTTTGGCAAAGGCCACAATGCAGATGTCTGCCACTCAACCTTCCGGCGAAATCGCGTATAACAGCCCTATGAAGATTCTCGTCATAGAAGACGATCGCGAGGCTGCGGATTACTTGCAGAAAGCCTTTGCCGAGGCCGGTCACACCGCTCATGTCGCCGGTGACGGCGAAACCGGCTTTGCGCTCGCCGACGCCGGCGACTACGACGTGATGGTGATCGACCGGATGATGCCGCGTCGCGACGGCCTGTCGGTCATTGCCGGTCTCCGGTCCAGGGGCAACACAACGCCAGTGCTGATCCTGTCGGCGCTCGGCGAGGTCGATGATAGGGTCACGGGGCTGCGCGCCGGCGGCGACGACTACCTGACGAAACCCTATGCCTTCTCCGAGCTTCTCGCCCGCGTTGAGGTTCTGAACCGTCGCGCCAGCGCCAAGGAAGCCGAAACCGTCTACCGCGTCGGCGATCTCGAACTCGACAGGCTGTCGCATTCGGTCCGCCGTGCGTCACGCGAGATCACATTGCAGCCGCGTGAATTCCGCTTGCTCGAATATCTGATGCGGCATGCCGGCCAGGTGGTGACACGCACCATGCTGCTGGAAAATGTCTGGGACTACCATTTCGATCCGCAGACCAATGTCATCGACGTCCATGTCTCGCGGCTGCGCGGCAAGATCGAGAAGGGCTTCGACAAGCCCATCCTGCATACGGTTCGCGGCGCCGGCTATATGCTGAAGAGCGGCTAGCTGCGGCATGGCTCTTTCCGTGCCAGCCATCATGAAGACGACGGCAGCGCGGCTTTCGGCGCTCTACTTCCTGCTCTTCGCGCTCTGCGCGGTGGCGCTCGTCTTCTACATGACGTCGCTGTCGGCGCGAATGCTGACCGCACAGACGCAGGAGACCATCAATGACGAAGTGCTCGGCCTTGCCCGCGCCTATCAGCGCGGTGGCCTGCCGATCCTGGTACGCGTGGTGGAACAGCGCTCGCGCCAGCCCGGCGCCAACCTTTACCTGATCGCCGACGCCAACGGCCAAATCCTGACCGGCAATGTGCAGAGCCTGGAGCCGGGCGTTCTCGAGAACGAAGGCTGGACCAGCAGTCCGTTCTCTTATCAGCGCTTTGGCGAGGGAGAGCTCGAGCGCCTGCGCAACCTTCCCGCCGAGCAGGGTACCACCACCCAATCCGAGCAGAACGATGCGCAGGCGCAGGGCGAAAAGGGCCACAACGCCATAGCGCTGGTGCTGCGGCTGCCGAACCAGATGATCATGCTGGTCGGCCGCGACCTTGGCGAGCCGGAGCGGTTTCGTGCGGTCATCCGCCGTGCGCTGATGCTGGCGCTCGGCATGATGGGGCTGGGCGGATTGCTGATCTGGTTTTTTGTCGGCCGCGCCGCGCTGAAGCGCATCGACAGCGTGTCGGAAGCCAGCCGCCGCATTATGGGCGGCGATCTGTCGGGCAGGCTGCCCGTGACGGGGGTTGGCGATGAGTTCGACCGGCTCTCCGAAAATCTCAATGCCATGCTGGCCAGGATCGCCGCGCTGAACGAAGGCCTGAAGCAGGTTTCCGACAACATCGCGCATGATCTGAAGACGCCGCTGACCCGGCTGCGCAATCGGGCCGAAGCGACGCTTTCGGGCAAGCAAAAGCCCACCGATTACCGGCAGGCGCTGGAAGGCACCATTGCCGAGTCAGACCAGTTGATAAAAACCTTCAACGCCATCCTGATGATTTCCCGGCTGGAGGCTGGCTACTCCTCGGAGAACACCAACCGCGTCGATCTGGCGGAGGCCGTGCGCGATGTCGTCGAACTCTACGAGCCGGTGGCGGAAGAGGCAGGCGTATCGCTGGAAGCAGACGCGCGCGAGGCGGTGTCCGTCAACGGCAACCGCGAACTGATCGGCCAGGCGCTGTCGAACATCGTCGACAACGCCATCAAATATTCCACAGGCGCCAATGCCCAGCCGGCGGTGCGCGTCACGCTCGAGCGAGCCGGTGCGGACGTTCGCCTGTCCGTTGCCGACAATGGACACGGCATTCCCGACGATGGCGACCGCGCCCGCGCCACGGAACGTTTCGTGCGGCTGGAGAAGAGCCGTTCGCAGCCGGGTTCCGGTCTTGGCCTCAGCCTCGCCAAGGCGGTCATGACGTTCCACAATGGCCGGCTTGAACTCTTGCCTGGCAATCCTGGACTATCCGTGGTCATGAGTTTCCCGGCTCGGGAGGATCACTGATGAGCACTGCAGCGAAGCGGGTGGAGACTGGATGGCTGCTGAAGCCGGCTGCCAAGCTTGCTCCGCTCGACAAGGACCGTGCGCGGTTGGAACTGGCCGAGATCGCTTCCGCCGCGCGCGAAGAAGGACTGACGCGGCTGGCCAAGTTCCTGGCAGGCAAAGGGGAGGGCCAGGATTTCCTTGCCGCCGTCTTCGATCTGTCGCCGTTCCTGCGTGATACCGCACGTCGCCGGCCGCAAATCCTGGACGGGCTGTTCGAGCAGACGATCGAGGCTCGGCTGAAGGCGATCGGCGCCGCCATCGACCAGGTGCATCTAACCGAAGCAGTCTCGGAATCCGGCCTGATGATGGAGCTGCGCCAGTGGAAGGCGGAGGCGCATTTCCTGATCGCGCTGGCCGATCTTGCCGGCGAGGCCGAAACGGCGCTGACGGTCCGGCGATTGAGCGATCTTGCAGACGCCTGCACCCGTGCGGCCGTCGACTTCCTGCTGCGTGACGCGCATGGCCAGGGCAAACTCAAACTGCCAGATGTCGGCAATCCGTCGAAACAGTCGGGCTGGATCCTGCTCGGCATGGGCAAGCTCGGCGCGCATGAGCTGAATTTTTCCTCCGACATCGATCTGGTGGTTTTCTTCGATCCGGAAGCGCCCGCCGTCGTCGATCCGCTCGACGCCACCGAGTTGTTTTCGAGGCTGACGCGCCGCCTGGTGCGCATCCTGCAGGACCGCACCGAACACGGTTATGTCTTCCGCACCGATCTGAGACTGCGCCCAGACCCCGGTTCGACACCGCTGGCGATCCCGGTCGAGGCGGCATTGCGCTACTATGAGGCACGCGGCCAGAACTGGGAGCGCGCCGCGATGATCAAGGCACGCCCGGTGGCAGGCGATCTGGCCGCGGGTGCGGCCTTCCTCAAGGAGTTGCAGCCCTATATCTGGCGCAAATACATGGACTACGCGGCGATTGCCGACGTCCATTCGATCAAGCGCCAGATCCACGCCCACAAGGGCCATGGCGAGATTGCGGTCAAAGGCCACAACGTCAAGCTTGGCCGCGGCGGCATTCGAGAGATCGAGTTCTTCGTCCAGACCCAGCAGCTCATCGCCGGCGGACGCTTCCCTGAACTGCGTGGCCGCGAGACCGTGCCGATGCTCGGTGAGCTTGCGACCCGCGGCTGGATCACCACCGAGGCGCGCGATGCGCTTGCCCGCCAGTACTGGTTCCTGCGCCGCGTCGAACATGCCGTGCAGATGGTTGCCGACGAGCAGACGCACACACTGCCGGAAGATGATGAAGGCCTGGAGCGCATCGCCCGCATGCTCGCCTTTGCCGACGCTTCTGCCTTTTCCCAAGCGTTCCGTGCCTCGCTGCAGCAGGTCGAACGCCACTACGCGGCACTGTTCGAAACAGCACCCGAACTTTCGACAGGCATCGGCAATCTGGTCTTCACCGGCGATGTCGACGATCCCGATACGCTGCAGACCTTGCACGGCCTCGGCTTCCAGCGGCCAAGCGACATCTGCCGCGTCATTCGAGGCTGGCATTTCGGCCGCTATCGCGTCACCCAGTCGGCGGAGGCGCGCGAGCGGCTGACGGAACTGACGCCGGCGCTGCTGCGATCCTTCGGCCAGACGCGCCGGGCCGACGAAGCGCTGATGCGCTTCGACGAGTTTCTCGCCGGCCTGCCGGCCGGCATCCAGCTGTTTTCCCTGCTGCAGTCCAATCCGGCCCTGCTGAAGCTTCTGGCGACGATCATGGGGGCCGCCCCCCGGCTGGCGGCGATCATCACCCGCAGGCCGCATGTCTTCGATGGTTTGCTCGACCCGGCCTTGCTCACCGAACTACCGGACCGCGCCTATCTGTCGGCGCGGCTTTCCGCCTTCGTCGAGGGCGACCGACTTTACGAGGATGTGCTCGACCGGCTGCGCATTTTTGCCTCCGAGCAGAAATTCCTGATTGGTGTCCGGCTGCTCGCCGGCTCGATCGATCCGGCGCGGGCCGGCCGCGCCTTTTCCGATCTGGCGGATCTCACCATCGAGGCTGCGTTGAAGGCGGTGACGGCCGAATTCGCGGCACGCCACGGCATCATTGCCGGCGGCGTGGTTTCGCTGCTCGGCATGGGCAAGCTCGGCAGCCGCGAGTTGACTGCCGGATCGGATGTCGACCTGATCCTGCTCTACGACCACGCGCCGGATGCCGAAGAGTCCAACGGCGACAAGCCGCTGGCGCCTTCGCATTACTACACCCGCATGACGCAAAGGCTGATCGCGGCGGTGTCCGCGCCGACGGCGGAGGGGGTGCTCTACGAACTCGACCTGCGCCTGCGGCCGTCCGGCAACAAGGGGCCGGTGGCCACCCATATCGATGCCTTCAAGAAATACCAGCGCCAGGAAGCTTGGACCTGGGAACACATGGCGCTGGCCCGCGCCCGCGCCATTGCCGGCGACGCCAGCCTGTGCGGCGAGGTTGAAGCGGAAGTGGCGACGGTGCTTGGACAGCCGCGCGACGCCGCCAAGGTGATGGCCGAGGCTGCGGACATGCGGGGTATGATCGAGAAGGAAAAGCCGCCGCGCGATCTCTGGGACATCAAGCTTATTCCCGGAGGATTGATCGATCTGGAATTCATCGCCCAGGTGGCCGTCATCACCGGGCACGTCGAGACCGGGCGCCGCGCCACCGGCACCGCCGAGATCCTGTCGCGCCTCGCACCGGGCTTCGCCGATGCCGGGATAAGGCAGGAGCTTGGCGATGCCTACGCGCTCTATCTTGCACTGACCCAGATGACGCGGCTGTGCCTCACCGGAGCCTTTGAGCGCGACGACGTTCCGCCGGGGCTTTCGGATCTGCTTCTGGCGGTGACCGACTTGCCGGATTTCGGTGTTTTGGAAGCACACCTCAAGGAGACGTCGCAGAAGGTCAGGAAGGACTTTGATCTTTTGTTTCGTTCGGGATCACCGTGAAGCGATCGTCCCTTGGAATTGAAGACGTTTCGTGTTTCCAGTCTCATGCAGCTACTCTGTTCGCCGAATCTGCCGGAGCGCGCGGCGTGCGTGAGCCTGCAAAATTCTCTCCCGCAGATAGGCGTAGAAGCGCGGCGGCAGCATACCATAGTCGAATCGGGACGGTTTGCTTCCCGCGATGGGCCTGAGATCGGGACCCGGCCAGAGGAAGTCATTGGTTTCGGTCACGACGATCCATGACGGCGTGTCATCGAGGCCGAGATGGGCTTTGAGTGGCGCAGGTATTTCTACTGCATCGGCAGGATCAGCCGGTGGCGAGTGTGTGACCGGAACGACCGTTATGACTTCACGGCCCTCCACGACCCGGCGCGCGGCGACAATGGCGCATGGTCGGTTTTTGCGACCTTCTTCGGCACCCTTTCGTGTTCTCTCACCCAGAGGTAAGAATAGGAAATCACCAGACCCGGGATAGGTTTGGGCAGGCTCACGGTGTCCAGTCTTTGAGCATCGCATCGAGCCCGGCATATTCGCTCGGTACGGCGCTTTCGGCGATGGCGTTCAGCGTCTCATCATCCAGTTCTTCCGCGTTACGGGCGACTCGTCCCTTGACCAACACCTCGAACATCGCCGCCGACAGGAGTACCGTGTGGGTCCGGCCATTCTTTGTGATTGCGACCGGCGCACGCTGGGCAGCGTCCTGAAAACGCCCGACATTCTGCTGGAATTCTGTTGAAGTCACTCGCATGACAAAGTCTACCTTTCTTATCTAAGGTAGATAAAATAGATACTTTGTCAAAGCGTTTCACCTCGCGTCCATGAGGTGGGATCAGGCCTGGGATGGTGATAAAATATTCACGCTGCAACCTTGATCGCCGGCACGGCCCTCTTCACTGGAATGCGCACCGACACGATCGTGCCGACACCTTCGCTCGACCGGATCTTCAGCGCGCCGCCCTGAAGCTCGGCCAGCGAACGTGAGATGGCAAGGCCAAGGCCAGACCCGGCATGGCTCTTGGAGAACTGGTTCTGCACCTGCTCGAAGGGCCGTCCTAGCTTGCCGAGCGCCTCCTTGGGGATGCCGCAGCCATTGTCCTCGATCGTCAGCACCAACGCGCCGGATGTGTTGCGGGCCCTGACCGATATGTGGCCGCCCTGGCCGGTGAACTTCACCGCATTGGACAAAAGGTTGATGACGATCTGCTTGATCGCGCGGCGATCGGCGACCAGCGTCAGCGCATCGGCAATGCGCGTTTCCACGGTGATGGCCTTTTGCGCCGCCTGCAGCGAAACGACGCGTACGGTTTCGCTGATCAGCGGGCCGAGGTCGATTTCTTCCCGGTCCAGCGAGAATTGGCCGGCCTCGATCTTGGACATGTCGAGAATGTCGTTGATGACGCCCAGCAGATATTTTCCGCTGCTGTTGATGTCGGTGGCATATTCCTCGTAGCGCTCCGATCCGAGCGGGCCGAACAGCCCTTGTTCCATCAGTTCGGAGAAGCCGATGATGGCGTTCAGCGGCGTGCGCAACTCATGCGACATGTTGGCCAGGAATTCGGATTTGGCCCGGTTCGCAGCTTCGGCGCGTTCGGTTTCCTTCATGTATTTGCGGTTGAGGTCGACCAGTTCGCGCGAACGCTCCTCTTCGGCCCGCCGCGCGAGGCTGAGATCATGGATCGTTGCCATCAGCCGTCGCTCGCTGTCGACCAGCTTCTCCTGGTGCAGCTTGATCTGGGTGATGTCGGAGCCGACCGAGACGATGCCGCCGTCCCGGGTCTTCAGTTCGTTGACCTGCAGCCAGCGGCCATCGGCCAGCTGCCGCTCGAAAGTGGCGCCGCCCTGCAGGCCGCTGGTGTGGGCAAGCCGCCGTTCGGAAGCAAAGGCCAGCATGCGTTCTTCCAGCGCCGCGCGCGCGGTGCCCGGCATCACGTCGCGGTCCGAAAGCCCGTTGTCCTGCTGGTATTTGGAATTGCACATGATCAGGCGCTGCGTCGAATCCCACAGCACGAAGGATTCGTTGATGTTCTCGATCGCCGTTCTGAGGCGAAGGTCGGCAGCCTCGGAACGCAGCGCCAGATGACGCTGTTCGGTGACGTCGACGGCGATACCGATCAGCTGGATCTCCGGCGCTTCCGGATCGATGACCTGTGCCCGTGCGCGCATCCAGATCCATTGGCCGTCGGCATGGCGCATGCGGAACACCTGGTCGATGTGATCGATCTCGCGTGCGACGATTCTGTTGGCGAGCTCGAACAGGTCGCCGTCCTCGGGATGGATGATCTGATCGACCTCACCGAAGGACAGCATCGTTTCGCACGGCTTGTAGCCGAGCATGTCGTACATCGAGCGCGACCAGTACATCTTGCCGCGCACCATGTCCCAGTCCCACAGGCCGCAGCGGCCGCGAACCAGCGCCATGTCGATGCGCTGATGCGCTTCGAGGTAGATGCGGTCGGCCGCCTGCGCACGCGCGGCCTGGCCGAAATAAGCGTAGAGGATGACGATCAGCACGCCGGCCGTCAGCACGAACAGGGTGACGTTCAGCGAAACGGTCTTGCGCCAGGCATCGAAAACCGCGTCCTGTGGCACCAGGGCCGCCGATGCGCCCCTGCCGCCATTCGCCAGGCTGACCGCCGCGTACCAGTCCCGTCCGTCGATGTTGACGTCCATGACGCCGGCACGATCGCCGAACATGAACAAGGGCTGGCCGCCCTCGACGAGGCCGTCCAGCGAATGGCCCTGCCATGGCATCGAGCGCGGCGTCACCGCGACGATCTTGAAAGCGCTGTCGGTGATGACAAGCACATGGCTGCGGCCCATCGCGCCCTGTCGGCTGGTGGTCTCCAGCAGATCCTGTATGGCGCCGGGCGCCGTTTCCGAGGTGGTGGCGAGCGAACTGGCCAGCTGGCCCGCCGCCAGCGTCAGGATCGCCTTGGCATTGCGCTCGACATCGTCGCGCTCGTTCATCAGTGACAGCACGCGCAGCGCCGCGATGACGATCAGGAATGTGATGATGAGGGCGGGTATTGATCGGCGCAGCAGCGGCTCGGCGGCCAGAAGCCGCCGGTAGGCCGGTTCGGCGATGAGCCGCGTATTCCCGGCAAGACCGTCGCCGCGCGTCTCGCGATGCGCAAAAACCGTCCCTCCGGGCGCGCCCCACGCGTCCGCCTTCGCCATAAATGGCACTCCCCGAATTGCCTATGCTGCTTGGTGATCCGGCAAACGCCGCACATCCGAATCGTCAGTAAAGAATCAAAGGTGATTCGCCTTGTCCAGTGGTCCGGCGAAAAAAGATTAAAAATCGAGTAAAATAACGCCGAAATGGTCGATCTCCCCCACAAGGGGGAGATCGCTCTCCCTACGCCAGCGTGCGCTCGACAATATCCCGCAGATCCGCCGACAGGTTTTCGGCGCCGGCGATCGACAGCAGCGCTTCCCTGGCCTTGGCTTGCCGCAAAGGTTCGAGCGAACGCCACGATCTGAGCGCCGTCGCCAGCCTTGCCGCCACTTGCGGGTTGCGTTTTTCGACCTCGAGCACAGTCTGAGCAAAGAACCAGTAGCCTTCGCCGTCAGCACGATGGAAGCCGGTCTGGTTGGCGCTGGAGAAGGTGCCGATCAGCGAGCGAACTCGATTTGGATTGCCCATCGAGAAGGCCGGGTGGTTGGTCAGGGCCTTCACGGTGTCGACGGTTTGCGGCCCCGGAACGCTGGCCTGGATCTGGAACCATTTGTCCATGACCAGCGGGTCGGACCCATAGGTCGTCTCGAAAGCCGCCAGCGCCTCGACCGTCTCGGGCGAACCGTGGTGACGATGCGCGAGCACGGCAAGTGCTGCCGCGCGGTCGGTCATGTTGGTCGCCGACTGGAAATGCCCGGCGGCGAGTGCTGCTCCACCCGGCTGCAGCGACAGATAATCCAGCAAGGTGTTGCGCAAGGCGCGTCGTCCGGCGCTCGCCGCGTCGGGGCTGAACGCTTCTCTGTCGGCAAGGCTGCGGTAGAGGCCCGAAAAAACGTCCCGGTTCGCAGTGCCGATCGCCAACGCCAGTGCCTCGCGAGCGGCATAGATGGCATCGGGGTCGATGTTCCTGCCGATGTCGCGGGCGATGTCGGCTTCGCCGGGCAATGCCAGCGCCAGTGCTCGATAGGCCAGCTCCAGCGTCTCGTCACCGGCGATGCTGCCGGCGAGTTCGATCAGCCGCGGTGCAAAGGCCGGCTGCTTGCCGCCGAGGACCTCGCGGAAGGCTGATATCAGTGCATCAGTCAGCAATGTGTTGAAGGCCTGCCAGCGCGAGAAGGCGTCGCTGTCATGGCGGGCGAGAAAGAACTGGTCGTCGGCTTTCTGCTCGACGGACAATGTCACCGGCGCCGAAAAGCCGCGGTTGAGCGACACGGCCGGGCGCTCGGTGACGCCTGAGAACCGCACCATGTGGCGACGCTTGCGGATATGGATGACGCCGTCCTCGACGCTGGCGCCTTCGACGCCGCTATACGGCACAGGCTTGCCGCCGGCGCCGATCAGGCCGAAAGCCAGCGGGATGTGCATCAGCCGCTTGCGGCTTTCGGACGGTGTCGGCGGCACCGACTGCTCGATTTCGAGCGTGAATTCTTGCGCGGCCGGATTGTGCGTCGAACTGATCGTCAGGTTCGGCGTTCCCGCCTGATGATACCAGAGCGCGAACTGCGACAGGTCGCGGCCGGACGCATCCTCGAACACCTTGATGAAATCCTCGATCGTCGCCGCGTCACCGTCGTGCCGCTCGAAATAGAGGTCCATGCCGGCGCGAAAGACGTCGGCACCGAGAATTGTGCGGATCATGCGCACCACTTCGGAGCCCTTCTCGTAGACCGTCGCGGTGTAAAAATTGTTGATTTCGCGGTAGCGGCGCGGCCGCACCGGATGCGCCAGCGGACCTTGGTCCTCGGGAAACTGGTGGGCGCGCAAGGTGCGCACTTCGGCGATGCGCTTGACCGCGCGCGAACGCTGGTCGGCAGAGAATTCGTGATCGCGGAAAACCGTCAGGCCTTCCTTCAGGCAGAGCTGGAACCAGTCGCGGCAAGTGATTCTGTTGCCTGTCCAATTGTGGAAATACTCATGCGCGATGATCGCCTCGATATTGGCGAAATCGGCGTCCGTCGCGGTCTCCCGGTCGGCCAGCACATATTTGTCGTTGAAGATGTTAAGGCCCTTGTTCTCCATCGCGCCCATGTTGAAGTCGGACACGGCGACGATGTTGAAGACGTCGAGATCGTATTCGCGGCCGAACGCCTCCTCGTCCCATTTCATCGACCGCTTCAGAGCATCCATCGCGTAGCCGGCCAGGTTCTCCTTGCCGGGCTTGACATAGATGCCGAGTTCGATCGTGCGGCCCGATAGCGTGACGAAACTGTCCGCAAGCTGGCCGAGATTGCCGGCCACCAGCGCGAACAAATAGGACGGCTTGGGGAAAGGGTCGTGCCACACTGCATAGTGCCAGCCGTCGCCGAGGTCGCCCCTGTCGACCGGGTTGCCGTTGGACAGGAGCAGCGGCGCTTCGTCACGTATTGCCTCTATGCGCACCGTGTAGACGGACAGGATGTCGGGACGATCGAGGAAATAGGTGATGCGGCGAAAGCCCTCGGCTTCGCATTGCGTGCAGTAGACATGGCTCGAGCGGTAGAGGCCCATCAGGGCTTCGTTGCCGGCCGGCGCCACCTCGGTCTCTATGAGCAACTGGAAGCGACGCGCCGCCGGCGGCTTGAGGATGGTCAGTTGATCGGGCGTCGCCAGCAGATCCGCCGGCTTTACCTTGTTGCCGTCGATCTCTATGCGCTTGAGGGTCAGCCCGTCGCCGTCGAGCACCAGCGGTGCCGACACGGAGACGTCGTCACGACGCTCTATCGTGAGCACGGCGGTGACACGCGTTGCGTCTGGCGAAAGGCGGAAGGTAAGGTCGGTTTTCGGAATGAGGTAGTCGTTGGGGCGATAGTCTTCGAGTTTGAAGACCTGGCCGGTGTCCGTGCGCATTCCGTGGGTTTTCCTGTCGATTGCGTTGGCGGCGGATTGTGTCCGCTGGTCCAAGAAATTTGAAGTCCGCGCTCTTTACACGAAACCGCCCCTCGACAAAACTGAGGCAATGCCTATTTCAGGCGTTCCTTCTCCTGTCATCATCACGAGGCATCCATGACCGTCGTCACACCGAAATTCGGCATGGGCGCATCCGTGCTGCGGCGCGAGGATGCCGCCTTCATCCAGGGCCAGGGCCGCTATACCGACGACATCCAGCCGGCTGGCGTCCTGCATGGCTATGTCCTGCGCTCGCCGGTCGCCAAGGCCAGCTTCACCATCGGTTCGACCGAGGCGGCGAAGGCGGCACCTGGCGTCCATCTGGTGCTGACCGGCAAGGATCTTGCCCATCTCGGCGATCTGAAATCCGGCGTCATGCAGGAACAGCCGGACGGCACCAAGGCTCCGACGCGCGACATCCCGATCCTGTGCCGCGACCGCGTCAACTATGTCGGCGATGCCGTTGCCTTCGTCGTCGCCGACAGCCGAGCCTTGGCGCAGGATGCCGCCGAACTGATCGATGTCGACTATGACGGCGAAGACGCGGCCTCGGGGACGGCAAATGCACTTGCCGAAGGCACGCCGCTGGTCTGGCCGGAGCTTGGTTCCAACCGCGCCTTCAGCTACCACATGGGCGACAGGAAAAAGACCGAAGCGGCTTTCGCCAAGGCCGCCCATGTCACCCGCATCGAGTTCGTCAACAACCGGCTGGTGTGCAACTACATGGAGCCGCGCTCCGCGATCGGCGAATGGAACGTTGAGGAGAAGCGCTTCGTGCTGACCACCGGGTCGCAAGGCGTGCACTCCATGCAGTATATCCTGGCCAGCGTGTTCAAGATCAAGAAAGACCAGCTGCGCGTCATCACGCCTGATGTCGGCGGTGGTTTCGGGCCGAAGAGCTTCGTCTACCGCGAATATCCGCTGGTGCTGGAAGCGGCAAAGCGGCTTGGCCGCCCGGTGAAATGGGCCGGCGACCGCACGGAACACTTCCTGACCGACGCGCAAGGGCGCGACAATTTCGTCACGGCCGAAATGGCGCTGGACAAGGACGGCCGCTTTCTCGGCATGAAGGTGGACCTGCTCGCCAACATCGGCGCCTATATCTCGCAATACGGTCCGTTCATCCCCTATATCGGCGTCACCATGTCGACCGGTGTCTATGATATCCAGGCGCTCGACGTCTCGGTGACCGGCCTCTACACCAACACCTGCCCGGTCGATGCCTATCGCGGTGCCGGCCGACCGGAAGCAGCCTTCCTGCTGGAAAAGCTGGTCGATGCCTGCGCCCACGATCTCGGCCTGCCTGTCGAGGAGATCCGCCGCCGCAACTTCATCCGGCCGGAGCAATTTCCCTACCGGACGCAAACCGGCCGCCTCTACGACACCGGTGAATTCGAAGGCCATATGGAGCGCGCCATCGAGCAATCCGAATGGAAAGCGTTTCCGGAGCGGCTGGCGCAATCGAAGGCCGGCGGAAAAATCCGCGGCCTCGGCATGGCGACCTATATCGAGGCCTGTGCCTTTCCGGGCTCCGAACCGGCCTTCGTTGAACTCAATGGCGATGGCACGGTGACGCTGAAGATCGGCACCCAGACCAACGGGCAGGGACACGCCACCGCCTATGCGCAGTTCCTGTCGGAAAAGCTCAATCTCGACATCGACAAGATTCATGTCCGCCAGGGCGATACCGATGAGCTGAAGGCCGGCGGCGGCACCGGCGGCTCGCGCTCCATTCCGCTGGGAGGTGTATCGGCTTCCCGCGCGGGCGAGGATCTGGCCAACAAGATCAAGCGCATCGCAGCCGACGAACTGGAGGCTTCTGCCGGCGACATCGAATTGTCCGACGGTGTCGCCCGCATCGTCGGCACCGATCGCTCGCTCGATTTTTCCGCTATCGCCAAGGCCGCCAAGACGCCGGACGATCTCAAGGGCTTTGGCGAGTTCGTGCAGGACGAATGCACCTATCCCAACGGCACCCATATCTGCGAGATCGAGATCGATCCCGACACCGGCGCGACCGAGATCGTCCGCTACACCATCGTCGACGATTTCGGCGTCACCGTGAACCCGATCCTGCTCGCCGGCCAGGTGCATGGCGGCGTCGTGCAAGGTATCGGCCAGGCACTGACCGAAGACACTATCTATGGCGAGGATGGACAGCTTTTGACGGCGAGCTTCATGGATTACGCCATGCCGCGCGCCGACAATTTCCCGTTCTTCCATTTCGAGACCCGCAACGTGCCTTCGACCACCAATGCACTCGGCATCAAAGGCGCGGGCGAGGCCGGCACCATCGGCTCGACCCCGGCGGCACTCAATGCGGTGACCGACGCGCTCTGGCGCGCTTATGGCGTCAAGCACATCGACATGCCGGCAACGCCCGCGCGTATCTGGGCGACGATCCGAGAAGCGTCGGGAGCGTGACAGCAGGCCCCGGCAGCCCCCCGGCCACAGCCAGCGATGATGCCGGCGGGCACGACACGCTTACCGGCATCATGCTCAAGATCGTGTCGGTGGCGGTCTTCGTCGGCATGCAGACCTGCATCAAAGCCGCAGGCACGGTTCCGGCCGGCCAGATTGTCTTCTTCCGCTCTTTCTTCGCCATCTTCCCGATCATCGCCTTCCTGGCTTTCAGGAAAGAACTCGGCACTGCCTTCACCACCAGGCGTCCGTTCAACCACATCGCCCGCGGCCTGGTCGGCGTCTGCGCCATGGGGCTCGGCTTTTTTGCGTTGACCCGACTGCCGCTGCCGGAAGCGATCACGCTGAACTACGCGCAGCCGCTGCTGGTGGTGGTGTTCAGCTCCATCTTCCTCGGCGAGGCCATCCGTGTCTATCGCTGGAGTGCGGTCGCGGTCGGCCTGGTCGGCGTGCTGATCATCTCCTGGCCGGAACTGACGCTGCTGAGTTCAGACGAGGCGCTCGACGACCAGGAAGTGCTCGGCGTCATGGCCGCTCTTGTCGCGGCGGCGATCTCGGCCGTCGCCATGCTCTTGGTGCGCAATCTCGTGCAAAGCGAGCGCACAGCGACCATCGTGCTGTGGTTTTCGGTGACGGCGAGCGTCATGTCGCTGCTGTCGCTGCCATTCGGCTGGCAGGCGCTGACGCCGCTCCAGGCAGCTCTCCTTGTTGCCGCCGGCTTCTGCGGCGGCCTCGGCCAGATCCTGATGACGGCGGCCTATCGCCATGCCGAGGCCTCGGTGGTGGCGCCGTTCGAATACACCTCGATGATCCTCGGCGTCGTCGTCGGCTATCTCGTCTTCGGCGACGTCGCCACGCTCCATATGCTTGTCGGCGGCCTGATCGTCGTCGCCGCCGGCATCTTCATCATCTGGCGCGAACGCCAGCTTGGCCTGGAGCGCACCCGCACGCGCAAGGCGTCTTTGCCTGAAGGGTGATTACGACAGCTCGGCTCGCTCCTTCGCCAACCGAACCAGCACTGTCCTCGTCTGTTCATCGGCGGGGAAAAACGATTCGATCGCCAGTTCCGAAAGCGTCACGTCGAGCGGCGTGCCGAAGACAGTGATGGTGCTGATGAACGACAGCACCTGATCGCCATGCGCCAGCCTGAGCGGATGCACGATGGCATTCGGCTCGACGGACACCGGCCGGCTGCCTTTCAAGCCGGACGGGTAACTGCGCAATTCGCGCTCCAATTCGACCAGCACAGGGTCACCGCTCGCGTCGTTCTGGTGTTTCAGGCGCTCGAGCAGATGCGTTCGCCATTCCTGAAGGTTGACGATGCGCGGTGCGATGCCGCCGGGATGCAGGCTGAGGCGAAGCACGTTGACCGGCGGCGTCAGCAGCGAAGCCTCGCTGACATCGTCAAGGAAGGGTGCAATGGCGGCATTGGCCGAAACCAGGTTCCAGTGGCGGTCGACGGCGAGTGCCGGGAAAGGCTCGTGGCCTTTGAGGACGATCTCGACGGCCGCCATCGCCGGCGCCAGCGTCGTGTCGGTCAGGGAGCGTTCGCCGAAGCTGGGCGCAAAACCCGCGGCGAGCAGCAATTGATTGCGTTGCCTCAGCGGTATCGACAATTGCTCGGCCAGATGCAGCACCATGTCGCGCGAGGGCGCGGCGCGGCCGCTTTCGACGAAGCTCAGATGCCGCTGCGAGATCTCGGCCTCCATGGCGAGGTCGAGCTGCGACATGCGGCGGCGGGTGCGCCATTCGCGAATGAGGCTGCCGGCGGACGTTTGGGGTGTTGTCATGAGGCATGATTAGGTCGAGAGCAGACGTATTTCAATTACCTCGGAGGTTATCGGTACGGCATCCATGTCGGAGATTGGCTACTCGCCAAGCCTCAGCCAACTTCCCGCAGCTTTGCCTTCACCTCGAGAAAATCCCGCCACGCCAGCTTCTTGTGCGCGGGCGTTCGCAAGAGATAGGCCGGGTGCAGCGTGGGCATTGCCGGAATGGCGATGCCGGATGCCGTCGTGTGAACGCGCCAATTGCCGCGCAGCCGCAATATGCCCTCCGAGGTGTTGAGCAAGGTCTTGGCTGACGGGCCGCCAAGGTTGATCAGCACCTTGGGATTGACCAGTTCGATCTGCCGCTCGATGAAGGGCCGGCAGATCTCGGTTTCGTGCGGCGTCGGCGTGCGATTGCCCGGCGGCCGCCAGGGAATGACATTGGCGATATAGACTGAAGTGCGGTCGAGTCCGATCGCCGCCAGCATGCGGTCGAGCAGCCGGCCCGATCGGCCGACGAAGGGCAGGCCCTCGATGTCCTCATCGCGGCCGGGTGCCTCGCCGACCAGCATGACGGCGGCTTCCGGGTTGCCGTCGGCGAACACCAAGCTCTTGGCGGTGGCCTTGAGATTGCAGCCGTCGAACGCCGCCATGTGCTGGCGAAGCTCGTCAAGCGTTGTTGCCGTCGTTGCCAATTGGCGGGCAAGTGCTGCCTGAATTTCGTCGGGAACCGTGGCCGACGGTGCGCGCAAAACAGGTGGCGCATTTGGCCTGTCGCCCCCTTCGGGGCGATTTGTCGAACGCTGCTGTGCGGCGGTGTCACCCGAAGGCGCTGCGGTCGGCGCGCGCTCCATCGGCTTTGGCGAGACCTCGGTGAACCGGTTCACCGGCTGCTCTTCGAGCGCCTCGTCGACACCAACGCTGGCATAAAAGGCCAGCAGGTCGGCGATATCAGGTCTGTTGGTTGGGGAAGCGGCAGTCATCGATTCACATTCGTCCGCGTGGCGGCAATTTGCAAGGCTGGCAGTTTCTCTACCAGGGCAACGAACCCGGGTTAACGGGTTCCTTCGGAGCCTTTCGCCGGCGCGTTGGCTGACGGAGCATCAAACGAAAAACCCGCCTGTGTGAAATGACCCCCGAAAGTTGGACATCCACCTTCCGGGGTTTTCATGTCCAAACACAGCGAGAGTTTGAAGCGCACTGTTGTTGATCGTTATTTGAGTGGTGAAGAGAGCTATGCGAGCGCCGGTGCAGCCGACGGCGTAGATGCTGCGACGGTGCGCAAATGGGTTGCGAGCTATCAAGCGCACGGGGTTGCCGGCCTCGCTCGCAAGCTCAGCCACTATGACGGCGAGTTCAAGCTGTCGGTTCTGCACCGGATGTGGGAGGATGGACTGTCCTGCCGACAGACGGCCGCGCTGTTCAATATCCGCAACGCCGGCTGCCTTCCGGACTGGGAGAGGCGCTACGAAGCCGGTGGGATAGAGGCGCTCGCGCCGCGCCGCAGAGGAAGGCCGCGATCGATGTCAGACCAGCCGTCGCCTGGCGAGCCGCCCGTGGCGCAGAGTGATGAGACCAAGAGCCGCGAAGAGCTGCTTGCGGAACTGAACCATCTGCGCATGGAGAACGCCTACCTAAAAAAACTGGAGGCCTTAACGCAGGGACACGCGCCCAAAAAGCGCAAGCTGTCCAAGCGTTAAGGCTGCTCTATCCGCTCGATGGTCTGCTCAAACTGGCAGGGCTTTCCCGCAGCACGTTCTACTATCGACAGAAGGCGTCCCGCGTCGACCGCCATGCTGGTCTCAAGGAGAAGATCAGAGCCGTCTTCGACAGCCACAAGGGCCGCTACGGTTATCGCCGGGTGGCTGCTGCACTGCGCCGGCTCGGTCATGTCGTCAATCACAAGGCGGTGCAGTGTCGGATGGTGGAGATGGGATTGAAGTCGCTGGTCAGGCCGAAGAAGTATCGCTCCTACAAAGGCGGCATCGGAAGGACGGCTCCCGATCTCATTCAACGCCAGTTCAACGCTGACAGCGCCAACCATAAATGGGTGACCGATGTGACGGAGTTCAACCTGGCGGGCGACAAACTCTATCTCTCACCGGTCATGGACCTTTATAACGGCGAGATCATCGCCTTCGAGACCGCAAGGCGACCGCTCTTCAAGCTGGTGGAAAATATGCTCGCCAGAGCGCTGGACCGGCTCGACCAAACCCAACGGCCCATCCTACACTCCGATCAGGGATGGCAGTATCAGACGCCTGCCTACCAGCGCAGGCTCCAGGCACGAGGCATTGCCCAGAGCATGTCACGCAAAGGCAATTGCCTCGACAACGCACCTATCGAGAGCTTCTTCGCAGCTCTTCTACCCCAATACCTTCGAGAACGTTCAGAGCCTCAAGGCCAGCATCGAGGATTACATCCACTACTACAATCATGATCGCATCAAACTGAAACTGAAAGGGCTGAGCCCTGTGCAATACAGAACCCAGCCCTTAAATCTGCCGCCACCTTAAACTGTCCAACTTTAAGGGGTCAGTTCAGTGCGGCGGGTCACTGGCGCAAATCAGCACCATAGGCAAAATGTACCATAGCTGAGGTCACCGAGTCAAGAAAAAATTCCTATCGTCTATCCCGTCGGTATGCGCGGATCCTGCACCAGATAGAAGGTCCAGCGCGGCGTGTAGTCGGTCATCAGGAATTCGAACCTGGCGGTTTTCAACGGGTCGACCTTGCCATTCCGGAACAGCAGCCGGTCATAGGGTTCGAAATCGCGATCGAAATCGGCGAAATTGCTCGACAAAATATTGTCCGGCGTCTTGTTGCGCTGGTCGAAGGAAAGCCCGTCGCCGAACACGCTCGGCTGGTTCAGGATCTCCTGCAATTCGAACTGGAATTCGACCCAGGCCTGGCCGCTATTGTTGAGCACCTCGATGCGCATATACATCATGCCGTTGGCGAATTCGCCGGCCTTGCCGAAGGCCTGGATCGGCTTTGTCGTGCGGATCGTCAGCGTCACCGGCGTTGACGAATTCAGCTCTTCGGTGATGACGAACGGATCGTCCTTCGTTCCGATGCCCGAGGCGCCGGTGATGCGGAAGCCGCCAAGCTCGTCGGAGAAGGAGTAGGCGCCTGCCGCCCAGACCTTCACTTCGTCGGCGGCAGCGTGATGCGGCGCCAGCATCAGAAGGGCCAAAACGAGCGCCCGGCGGATCCGGCCGGGCGGGAAAAGAAAGCGCGTCGATGAAAAGCCGGCTGGCCCAGGAATGCGCATGGCGTGAAGTATGGCCGATAAGCAAGCCGTCGAACAATTAAAAACGCGCGCCTCGCAGGCAATGCCGGGCGAAAAGCAGTCTTCCAGCCTCGCAATGCGCGACTTTTTGGCCAAAACGGCATTGTCACGTATGCGCCGGTTTCCTGTCGTCAATTGATGCGCTATGCAGCGCGGGAGCCAGCAAGATACCCGAATGGGATAAGCCAGTGCGGAGGGGTTGATGAGCGACATCGAACGCGAAAGCATGGAATTCGACGTGGTTATCGTCGGCGCCGGACCGGCGGGCCTCGCCGCCGCGATCCGCCTCAAGCAGGTCAATCCCGAGCTTTCGGTCGTCGTCCTCGAGAAGGGCGGTGAGGTCGGCGCCCATATTCTCTCCGGCGCCGTTGTCGATCCGATCGGCATCGACCGGCTCTTGCCGGGCTGGCGCGATGAGGACGGCCATCCCTTCAAGACGCCGGTCACATCAGACCATTTCCTGGTCCTTGGCCCTGCCGGCTCGTTTCGCCTGCCCAACATGCTGATGCCGCCGCTGATGAACAATCACGGCAACTACATCGTCTCGCTCGGCAATGTCTGCCGCTGGCTGGCGACCAAGGCCGAAGCGCTCGGCGTCGAAATCTATCCGGGCTTTGCCGCTGCCGGCCTGCTCTACAATGAGCAAGGCGCCGTCACCGGTGTCGTCACCGGCGACATGGGCATCGAGAAGGACGGAACGCACGGTCCGGGCTTCGCACCCGGCATGGCGCTGATGGGCAAATATGTGCTGATCGGGGAGGGCGCTCGCGGCTCGCTCGCCAAGCAACTGATCGCCAGATACAAGCTTTCCGATGGCCGCGAACCGGGCAAATACGGCATCGGCCTGAAGGAACTCTGGCAGGTCAAGCCGGAGAACCACCGTCCGGGGCTGGTCCAGCATTCCTTCGGCTGGCCGCTTGACTTGAAGACCGGCGGCGGCTCGTTCCTCTACCATCTCGAGGACAATCAGGTGGCGGTCGGCTTCGTCCTCCACCTCAATTACAAGAACCCCTATCTGTCGCCGTTCGAGGAATTCCAGCGCTTCAAGACCCATCCGGCGATCAGCGGGACTTTCGACGGCGCCAAGCGCCTCGGCTATGGCGCGCGCGCCATCACCGAGGGCGGCTGGCAGTCGGTGCCGAAACTGTCCTTCCCCGGTGGTGCGCTGATGGGATGTGCGGCGGGCTTCGTCAACGTGCCGCGCATCAAGGGCTCGCACAATGCCGTGCTGTCCGGCATGCTGGCGGCCGAGCATGTCGCAGAGGCGATCGGTGCCGGGCGCGCCAACGACGAACTCGCTTCCTACGAGGAAGCCTGGCGCGCGACCGACATCGGCAAGGATTTGAAGAAGGTGCGCAACGTCAAGCCGCTGTGGTCGCGCTTCGGCACCATCGTCGGTGTCGGCCTCGGCGGCCTCGACATGTGGTTGAACACGCTGTTCGGTGTCTCGCCCTTCGGCACGCTGAAGCATGGCAAGGCCGACTATGCGACGCTCGAGCCTGCCGCCCAGCACAAGAAGATCGCCTATCCGAAGCCCGATGGCGTGCTGACCTTCGACAGGCTGTCCTCGGTGTTCCTGTCCAACACCAATCACGAGGAAAACGAGCCGGTCCACCTGCTTGTGGGCGACATGGAACTGCAGAAGCGGTCCGAGCACGATGTCTTTGCGGGCCCCTCGACGCGCTACTGTCCGGCCGGGGTTTACGAGTGGGTCGACAAGGATGGCAATGCCGCCGCCGATCCCACGGCCAAGGATGTGCGCTTCGTCATCAACGCGCAGAACTGCGTCCACTGCAAGACATGCGACATCAAGGACCCGAACCAGAACATCAACTGGGTGCCGCCGCAAGGCGGAGAAGGCCCGGTCTACCAGGGCATGTAGGCCCGCGCCGGCCACAGCGTGCAAAGACCCCGACGACGGCTCGGGGTCTCCCGTGGCATGTGAAACATTAGGACTGTTGAAACTGCCGCACGCTTATGGTTCCATTCCTTGACGATAAGGAGATGGCCAATGCGCCTGGCGGTTCTGGCATGCCTTGTGGCGATCGGTGCGCTGTTCGGTTTGGCTTCGGCGGCCTCGGCCGGCACCAGGGTGGTGGTTAAGACGCGGACCTACGACATCACCGGGAACACGGGGCTGGCGCTGATGCAGGCTATGGACCGCAAGGGGCCGAAGCACGGCTTCATGACGCATGCCATCGCGCTGACCGGCTACGCGGTGGATTGGGACCTTGACACCAGCCAGGACAATGGCGTTTGCCGCTCGCGGCGTGCCAACGGCACGCTCAATCTCTTCTATACGTTTCCGCGTGTCGCCTCGGCCACCACTCCGACGCTCCGGAAGCGCTGGACGCGGTTCTTCGCCGGCGTCCGCGCCCATGAGGAAACCCATGGCCGCATCGCCAGGGAGATGATGCGGGCCACGGAAAGATCGATCTCCGGCCTCAGGATTGCCGACGACCGGTTCTGCTACAAGACACGTCGCGAGGCACAGCGACGTATCAAGGCCACCAATGCCGCATATGAGGCCAAGCAGCTCGCTTTCGATGCGCGCGAGCATCGCGATGGCGGCCATGTCCAGCATCTCGTCATCGCTTTGGTCAGGCCCTGATCCTTCAGCCTGGCGTCTTGCCGGTCTGGCTTATGGCCGCGGTCGCGGTTTCATGTTCGTCGAGCGGCTTTTGCTGGTTCAGCCTGAGTGAGAACTCCACCATGACCGGGAGGTGATCCGAGCCCGTGTCCTCCAGCCGTGTCGCGGAATGGATGGTCACGCCGCCCTTGCTGAAAGCCTGGTCGATCGGCAGGCCGGCGAAGCGCCGCAGCAAGTCCGGCAGCTTGATGTGGATCCAGGTCGGGCCGGCGGACGGCATCACGGTCAGCCCGCCAAGCGCCGCGACCCGCCGCACGGCGGCACTCCACGGCGCGGCATTGCAGTCGCCCGCCATGATGGCCGTCTCGCCGAGCGCGGAAAGCGGCTCCGTCAACTCGCCGATCTGCCAGTACTGCTCGCGTGGCCACGGCCAACTGAGATGGATCGCGGCGACATCGACGTCGATGCCGCCGAAGTCGACGGTCGCTGTCGCCATGGCGCCGCGCCTTTCGCAACGCGCCTCGGTGTCGGCGGCAAAGGGCCGCCGCGAGAGCAGCGCGACGCCGAATATGCCGTTGGGATAAGGACAGAGGATCCGGTATGGATAGGCGCTGCTGATATAGCCAAGCTCGGTCGCCCACATCGCCGATACCTCGTCCAGGGTGATCACGTCGGGATTGGTCCGGCCGATCAGCGACAGCACCTTCTTCGGCGTCGGATTGTCGTAGCGCAGGTTCATCTGCAGCAGCTTGTAGATCGCGCGGTCTTCGTTCTTGGCTTCATAGGCGGCCTGAACCGGCCACAGGCGGGAGAAGGACAGCGACCCGGAAGTGGTGGCGAAGGCCGCCACGGCAAAAAGCAGTGCCACGGCCGCCTGCAGGCGAAATGTCGTGGCCAGCAGCGGCAGTGCGCAAAGCGCCATCAGCACGGCAAGGTGGACGCGGAAATGCGAGAAGGAATCGAAGGCGGGATGCAGCGTTCCGAAAAACCCGGCCACCAGCGCGATCGAACAGGCCAGCATTGCCAGGAATGCAACCGAAATCAGCAATGTCCCGACGCTCGCTCTCTCCATGCCGCCTGCTTATCGGCAGAAATGCGGCCCAATCAAGATGAGAAATGCCTACGCGATGCGTGGTATCGGCCTACTGGAACGCCGTTTCCGAAAAACTTCTGAGCTTGCGCGAATGCAACCGCTCCATCGGCATTTCCGCGAGCTTCTCCATCGCCCTGATGCCGATGGTCAGGTGCTGCGCCACCTGGCGCTTGTAGAATTCGGTCGCCATGCCGGGCAGCTTCAACTCGCCATGCAGCGGTTTGTCCGAAACGCACAGCAGCGTGCCGTAGGGAACGCGGAAGCGGAAGCCATTGGCGGCGATGGTCGCCGATTCCATGTCGAGTGCGATGGCGCGAGATTGCGACAGACGCTGGACCGGGCCACGCTGGTCGCGCAGTTCCCAGTTGCGATTGTCGATGGTGGCGACGGTGCCCGTGCGCATGATGCGCTTCAGGTCGTAGCCGGTAAGGCCGGTGACTTCGGCGACGGCTTCCTGCAACGCCACCTGGATCTCGGCCAGCGGCGGGATCGGCACCCAGACCGGAAGATCGTCGTCCAGCACATGGTCCTCGCGCACATAGGCATGCGCCAGCACATAGTCGCCCAGCGCTTGGGTGTTGCGCAGGCCGGCACAGTGGCCGAGCATCACCCAGGCATGCGGCCTCAGCACCGCAATATGGTCGGTGATGGTCTTGGCGTTGGAAGGCCCGACGCCGATATTCACCATGGTGATGCCGCCATGTCCCGATTTCTTCAGGTGATAGGCCGGCATCTGTGGCAGGCGGGGAACTGCGACGCCTTCACTGGGCGCGCTTTGCCCGCCCTTGGTGATGACATTGCCCGGCTCGACGAACTCCGTGTATCCGCCGCCGCCATTGGCCATCAGGTCGCGGGCGCGGGCGACGAATTCGTCGATGTAGAACTGATAGTTGGTGAACAGCACGAAGTTCTGGAAATGCTGCGGCGTGGTCGCCGTATAGTGCGACAGCCGGTGCAGCGAATAATCGATGCGCTGCGCCGTGAACGGCGCCAGAGGCCTCGGCTCGCCAAAGGCGACTTCGAAGGTGCCGTTGGCGATCTGGTCGTCGGTGCCATCGAGATCCGGCACGTCGAACAGGTCGCGGATCGGCCGCTTGATGCGCTCTGCCGTCGCGCCGTCGACATGGGTGCCTTCAAGGAAGGCGAAATGCAGCGGGATGGGTGTGGTCGATTCCGACACCGTGACCGCAACCCCATGATTGCGCATGATCAGGCGCAACTGCTCGACGAGGTAGCTTTCGAACAGGCCCGGCTGGGTGATGGTGGTGGAAAAATGCCCAGGCGTCGGCATATGGCCATAGGCCTGGCGCGAGTCGATCTGGGTGAATGAGTTGGTGGTGACGCCGATCTCCGGATAGAAGGCCCGGTAGCGCTTGCCATTGTCGCCGCCTGCTGCCGCCAGCTCTGCGAAGGAATCACGCAGGAACTTGGTGTTGCGGTCGTAAAGCGCCTGCAGTGCCTTGACGGCCTTTTCGGCGCTATCAAAGCTTTGCCGGCCAAAAGGCTCCGGCATGACGACAGATTCGATGGCTTGTGGGTAGATTCGCTTTTCCATGGCTCAATATAGAGACTTGGATCGGCACTTGGGAGGGGTGTCGCGACCGAAGGCGGCCAAAGCGCCGTTTTTCTTCAACCGCGCTGCAGGCTGACCAGGAGCACAAAGCCGACGCCGGACTTCTTCAGGGCAGGTGCGTCGATCGTCGAGCCGGCATCGGAGCGCATCATCGGCACGGCCAGAACCGGAGCGGCCAGAACCGCCAGGATAAGCGCCGCCCGCGGCAGAAGCCGAAGGGTCTTGAGAGCGTTGGCGGCGATGCGGTTCATGGTGTTTCAGCTTTTCTTTTCGAGGTCTTGGTTTCTTTGTTCAGTTGCGAAGATGGGTGGGGCAGGCGAGGCGGCAGGTTCCGGAACTGGCTTCGTCCCAGGCGCGGGCCGGACGGCCCGCTTCGGCGACGAGGATGGCGAAGAACATCCCAAACAGGCTCACCAGCAGGCAGACGATGGTGAAGCGGCGAGAAAGCATTGGGTCGGTCTCCTTCAACACGCCGGAGAATGCCCTGATGCAACTGAACCGGCTCTGATGCCGGCGTTCATCTGCGGTTCAAGATGATTGACGGGGTTTCGACGGCGCCGGCGTCGGTTTGGATAGCCGCCGGCGGGTATCGAGCATCACCGGCGCAGGATGTGTCGACAAAACGAAAACGGGGCCCGTCGAGGCCCCGTCATCATGTCGTAAGGGTGCGGTCGATCAGAGCTTGTGCCAGGTCTGGCTCTTGCAGATCAGTCCGCCCAGCACGCAGCCGCTCATCTTGAGAGAGCTGCCCGACAATGTCGCCTTGCCCGAATAGGTCTTGTCGTTTGCCGGATCGGTGATGTTGCCGGCATATTTGTTGTCGCCCGTCGCCTTGAGCGAGCCGATGGTCTTGCCGGCATATTTCCCGGACTTGAGGGTGATGGAAAACGAGCCGCCGCCGGCGATGGCCGCGGTTTCGCCGGCCTGCGTCTTCCAATTGCCTTCGATCGGATCGGCCCATGCCGCACCCGGCACGATCAATGTGGCCGCAAGGGCCAGGCTCAGTTTTCGAAACATGTCTTCCTCCCTGTGGATGTCCGGCCGGATGCTCCGCCTCGCCGGTCTGCCGCTTACGCAAACGTAAGCTAATCCAGCTCCCGGCAAAACAAAAGCGGTGCCGTAGCGGAAGACTTTCGGATTTTGAAGCCACCTGAAAGCGCCTCCTCGACGACGAAATGAAACGATCGGCGCATCGCCTTTGTCTGCCGTGGTTAGCGAAGTCTTGCCCCCGCGTGAGAAAACTTTCGTCAAATTTGACGCAAGCAGGCTGAATTGCTGGGTTTGTATCCTTAACGAATTTCGGCGTTTACCTCTTGTTTTAGCTTTGTTTTCCTCAGATTAAGCACGCCATTTAACGACGGATTCAAGCCTGCACGGCATTCTCGAAAGCATCGGAAGAGCAGCCGGCAAGACGAAAGAAGGCAGCTCTCGGGAGCCTGACAGGGCCGGAAAACAGGGGATTGAAATGGCACGTTTTGAAATGCTTGAAGCAGGTTTCGGCGCCATGGGAGCAACTGCCCAGGCCGACATCCTTTTCGAATTGGGCATGATGTATGCGACCGGCCGCGATTGCGAGACCGATGTCGTTGCCGCCCACAAATGGTTCAACATCGCCGCAATCAAGGGCTCGGCCCGCGCCGCCGAGCTGCGCTCGGAACTGTCGGCCGCCATGTCGAAGGTCGAGATCGCCACGGCGCTTCGCGAAGCCCGCGAATGGATGACCATGCACTGAAATCTGCCAATCGCAGAGAGGTCCATCGAAGACAGGGAAGCTCCGGGATCAAGGCCGCACAGACGGCCAGACCCGGCGAAATCGAAGGCCGCGCAAGACGGTCACGAAGGCAAGAGAAAGAACGCGGCAGGCAGCAAGGCTCAGCTGTGCGCGACACGGGGAAGGCGAGCGGGATTCTTAGGCGCGAGAGCGCCCGGAGATTGCTCGACGGACAAAAAAGCCACGACCAGCCGGAACAAGGCTGGCGTGGCTTTTTGCGTTGATGACGTCTTGCAGGCCCAATCGAGCGGCGCCAATGCGCCTAGACAGGCCGAATGAAGGATGAAATTGTCCGGCCTCTCTGGAAGAAGCGGGGCCGGGGCGGCCGCGCGTGAGTGGAGGAGTTCTACAACAATGAAAAAATTGAGTATTCTAAACGCGGCCATATTCGGCCTGATGATGAGCACGCCGGTCGCATTCGCCGACGACATCACCTTTGCGGTGATCGGCCCGATGACCGGACAGCTCGCCACCATCGGCGATCAGTTCAAGCAGGGCGCACAGGCCGCTGCCGACGCGATCAACGCCGCTGGCGGCATCAACGGGTCGATGATCAAGCTTGATATCGAAGACGACCAGTGCGATCCCAAGCAGGCCGTGTCGGTTGCCAACCGCGTCGTCGCCGATGGCGTCAAGTTCATCGACGGCCATGCCTGCTCGGGTTCGAGCATTCCGGCCTCGGCCGTCTATGCCGAAGCCGGCGCCTTGATGATGAGCCCGGCCTCGTCAAACCCGGTGCTGACCGATGCGGCAGCCAAGGCCGGCTGGCCGACGATCATGCGCCTATACACGCGTGACGATGCGCAGGGCGCCTTCATCGGCCCATGGATCGCCAAGAAGTTTGCCGGCAAGAATGTCGTCGTCCTGCACGACAAGAGCGCCTACGGACAGGGCGTGGCTGACGCCGTCAGGGCAACGATGAATGCCGGCGGCCTCAAGGAGGTCTACTATGACGGCATCAACGCTGGCGAGAAGGACTATTCGGCTCTCGTCACCAAGCTCAAGGACTTGAAAGCCGACGTCGTCTATTTCGGCGGCTACCATCCTGAAGCTGGCCTGATCCTGCGTCAATCGGCGGAACAGAACCTGAAGTTCCAGCTGATCATGCCGGACTCCATCGCCTCGCCGGAATTCTGGCAGGTCGCTGGCCCGGCCGGCGAGGGCACCATGTTCGTCTTCCCGTCGGATCCACAGGCAAAGCCGGAAGCCAAGGCAGCCGTCGAGAAGATCAAGGCCGGCGGCTTCGTGCCCGAGGGCTTCACGCTGTTCTCTTACGCCACCATCCAGGCTTTCGCCGAAGGCATCAAGCGTGCCGGCAGCGACGACCCGGCCAAGGTTGCCGAAGCGTTGAAGAACGGCACGCCGATCAGCACCGTTGTCGGTGATGTCACCTTCGACGAGAAGGGCGACCTCAAGAATGCCAGCTACGACATCAACCAGTGGCATGACGGCAAATACGCGCCGATCGCGCAGTAATCGCCGCCCTGGCGAGTGGATAGCATAGAGAAATGGCCGGGTTCGTCCCGGCCATTTTCTTGTTTGCCCTGTCGTGGCCTTCCAAACCGTCAGCTCACTGCTGTGGTCGCGGCGTTGTGCTCCTCGACGAACCGCACCAGCACCGTCCCGTCGGTCACCTGCGCGCCCTCGGTGGCGATCTCGGCGATCACGCCGTCATGCGGCGCGGCGATGGTGTGCTCCATCTTCATCGCCTCGAGGATCAGCAGCGGCTGGCCCTTGATCACCGTATCGCCCTTTCCCACGCGCACCAGTTTGACCAGTCCCGGCATCGGCGCGCGCAGGCTGCCGGTGCTTGCCGCCGCCTCATCGGCCCGTGCCAACGGGTCCGGCACGGCGAAGGTGTAGCCAACGGCGCCTTCGAACACGGTGATGTGGCCTGGCCAGTGGGCGAGGCGTGATGTTGAGCGAAAATCATGCGAATTGGTGTCGTCATAGGGCTTCTCCAGCGCGACCTGGAAGCGCCCATCCGGCCGCACCGAAACCTTCGCCGCGATATCGTCTTCACCGAACTTCAGCCATGTGCGTCGCGCCACGCTGTGGAAATGGGCATAACCGGCAAGCGACGACCACGGATCGTCTGACAACGGCGATGCTCCGGCCCCCGAGGCTGCGACTGCGGCCGCGGCTATGGTTTCTCCGCTCGGCGGCGGGACGATCGTCAAAGCCGCCTGGTGTCTGCCAATCAGGCTGGTGTCGACGTCGCCTGCAGCGAAATCCGGATCGGCGGCGAGAGCGGCAAGAAAGGCGGTGTTGACGGTCGAGCCGGCGATCTCGGTCCGGGATAGCGCCGCGCCAAGCGCTTCCAGAGCCGCCTGGCGGTCCGTGGCGTGGACGACCAGCTTGGCGATCATCGGATCGTAGTACGGCGAGATGGCGTCACCCGCCCGCACGCCGGTCTCGATGCGCATCGTGGCGCCTTGCGGGGCCGCGTCTGGAAATCTCAGATGATGCAGCGTGCCCGTTGCCGGCAGAAAACCTTTTGCCGCGTCCTCGGCATAGATGCGCGCCTCGAAGGCATGGCCGGTAAGCGCGATCTCGCTTTGCGTCTTCGGCAGCTTTTCGCCGCTGGCGACCCGCAACTGCCACTCGACCAGATCGGTGCCGGTCACCATTTCGGTGACGGGGTGCTCGACCTGCAGACGGGTGTTCATCTCCATGAACCAGAAGCGGTCGGCTTTCAGGCCTTGCGAGGCATCGACGATGAACTCGATGGTGCCGGCGCCTGAATAATTGATCGCCTTGGCGGCCTTCACCGCCGCATCCGTCATCGCCTTGCGCAAAGCCTCGGTCATGCCGGGCGCGGGCGATTCCTCGATCACCTTCTGGTGGCGGCGCTGCGCCGAGCAGTCGCGCTCGTAGAGGTGCACGGCGTTGCCGAAATTGTCGCCGAACACCTGCACTTCGATATGGCGCGGCTTGTCGACATATTTTTCGACCAGCACACGGTCGTCGCCGAACGCAGCTTTCGCCTCGCGCCGCGCGCTGGACAACGCTTCGGAAAACTCATCGGGATGCTCGACCCGGCGCATACCCTTGCCGCCGCCGCCAGCGCGTGCCTTGATCAGCACGGGATAGCCGATCTCGCGTGCCTTGGAGGCAAGTAGCACGATCTCCTGCGCCTCGCCATGGTAGCCCGGAACGACCGGAACGCCGGCTTTTTCCATCAGACGCTTGGCCGCGTCCTTCAGCCCCATGGCACGGATCGAGGCCGCCGACGGGCCGATGAAAATGAGCCCCGCCGCCGTCACCTGGTCGACGAAATCGGGATTTTCCGACAGGAAGCCGTAGCCGGGATGAATGGCTTGTGCGCCGGTAGTCAAGGCCGCGGCGATGATCTTATCACCGCGCAGATAGCTTTCGCCGACGCGCGAGGGGCCGATATGCACCGCCTCGTCGGCCATCTCGACATGCAGGGATCTCGCGTCGGCATCCGAATAGACGGCGACAGTGCGCACACCCAGTTTCCGAGCCGTGCGGATGACACGACAGGCGATCTCGCCGCGATTGGCAATCAGGATCTTGGCAAACATGGAGCCTCCGCATGTAAGGCTCGGAGTCCATGGGAAGCAGGGCGCTTGAACACCCCTCTCTGTCCTGCCGGCCCCCGCAAGGAGGGAGATTGGCAGCTTTGCCCTCGCTGCGAACTTTCAATGTTGGAATTTGGCGAAAGCGATAGCGACAGTCGATCTCCCCCAATGCGGGGGAGACGTCCGGCAGGACAGAGGGGGGTACTGTCCAGCGAGCCATTCCAGCCCTCGGCGTAGACCTCTCCCTTACCAAGGGAGTGCTCTACCTTGCGGTCGGTAGTATCTATTTCGATGACGAAATTGCGCAGCCGCCACTCGCGGTCTTGAGCTTCCACCGTGTCAAGCCGGCCTGGCAATTGCGCAGCGCCGTCTCTTCCGCCGCCTTCTGGGACGGCGCGTTGAGCTTCGTCCCGCAGACAATGTAGAGGTCGACGACACGCGAATAAAAGGTTGTGGCGTAGGCCGAATGGCCGCTCGCCGCGACGTAGCCCTTGTAGGCAACGTTGCATTCGCCCGAACCTAAGGTCGGCGGAAAACGCACGTCTCCCTTGCGTCCCGCGAGCGATTCCGCCGAGCCGATGCCGGTCGCTGTTAATATTAGAAATACAGAAAGTATCGAAGCAGCCGTTCCCTGGCAATATTTCAGTTTCATTTCCAGCCCGTCCCCATTGCCCCATGCTGGATAAGCAGTATCGAATATTTTGCCTCGCCGCCAGTTCACTGTTTGAGATTCGAAGCCGCCTATGCTGATGAATCGGTTGGTCCATACAGTTCAGCCTTTTCGCACGGCAGCAACGGCCTGCCGGTATAGTTCCGCCGTTTGTCCGTCGAAGTTGACCGTCCATTCTCACATCCGAAACACGCCGAAGCGCGTGTCCTCGATTTCGGCGTTGAGCGCGGCGGACAGGCTGAGCGCCAGCACGTCGCGGGTCTTCGCAGGGTCGATGATGCCGTCGTCCCAGAGGCGTGCGGACGAATAGAGCGGATGGCCCTCATGCTCGTATTTCATCAGGATCGGCTTCTTGAATTTCGCCTCTTCCTCGGCGCTCCATTCCCCGCCCTTGCGCTCGATGCCTTCGCGCTTGACCATGGCAAGCACCGTTGCTGCTTGCTCGCCGCCCATCACCGAGATGCGGGCGTTCGGCCACATCCACAGGAAGCGCGGCGAATAGGCGCGGCCGCACATGCCGTAATTGCCGGCGCCGAACGAACCGCCGATGATGATCGTCACCTTTGGCACGCGGGCGGTGGCGACCGCCATCACCAGCTTGGCGCCGTCCTTGGCGATGCCGCCCGCCTCATATTTTCTGCCGACCATGAAGCCGGTGATGTTCTGCAGGAAGACCAATGGGATCTTGCGCTGGCAGCACAGTTCGATGAAGTGCGCGCCCTTCACAGCACTTTCGGAAAACAGCACGCCGTTGTTGGCGATGATGCCGACCGGCATGCCATGCAGATGGGCAAAGCCGGTGATCAGCGTGGTGCCGTAATTCTGCTTGAACTCGTCGAATTCGGAACCGTCGACGATGCGCGCAATCACCTCGCGTGCGTCATAGGGCTGGCGCAGGTCGGTCGGCACGATGCCGTAGAGTTCATCCGCCGGATGAAGCGGCGGAATCGATCGCTGTAAGTTCAGGCTTACAGTCTTGTTCCGATTCAGGTTTTTGACGATGCGGCGGCAGATGGCGAGCGCATGGTCGTCGTCCAGCGCATAGTGGTCGGCAACACCGGAGAGCCTGGTGTGCACATCGGCGCCGCCGAGATCCTCGGCGCTGACATCCTCGCCGGTCGCCGCTTTCACCAGCGGCGGACCGCCGAGGAAGATGGTCGCCTGGTTGCCCACCATGATCGTCTCGTCGGACATCGCCGGCACATAGGCGCCGCCCGCCGTGCAGGAACCCATGACGCAGGCGATCTGCGGAATGCCGGCTGCCGACATGTTGGCCTGGTTGTAGAAGATGCGGCCGAAATGCTCCCGGTCGGGAAACACGTCGTCCTGATTGGGCAGGTTGGCACCGCCGCTATCGACGAGGTAGATGCAAGGCAAATTGTTCTGCAGCGCGATCTCCTGCGCCCGCAGATGCTTCTTCACCGTCAGCGGGTAATAGGTGCCGCCCTTCACCGTGGCGTCGTTGACGACGACCATCACCTCGGTGCCCTCGACGCGGCCGACGCCGGCGATCATGCCGGCCGACGAAATCTCCTCGCCATACATCGACCAAGCAGCGAACTGGCCGATCTCGAGGAAGGGTGAACCGACATCCAGCAATTGCGCGAGGCGCTCGCGCGGCAGGAGCTTGCCGCGCGAAACATGCCGCTCACGCGCTTCCTCCGAGCCGCCGCGCTCGACGGTGGCCGCCTTCTCCGCAATGTCGGCGACCAGCGCCCGCATGCGCTCGGCATTGGCATGGAATGCTTCGGAGGAGGGGGATATCTGGGTTTGCAGCGTAGCCATGCTATACCCCTTCCGCCATGATCTCGCGGCCGATCAGCCAGCGGCGGATTTCGCTGGTGCCGGCGCCGATCTCGTAGAGCTTGGCGTCGCGCAGCAGGCGGCCGGTCGGATAGTCGTTGATGTAGCCATTGCCGCCAAGCAGCTGGATGGCGTCGAGCGCCATCAGCGTCGCCTTCTCGGCGGCAAACAGCACGCAGCCGGCGGCGTCCTTGCGCGTCGTCTGGCCGCGATCGCAGGCGGCGGCAACGGCATAGACATAGGCGCGCGCGGCGTTCATCACCGTGTACATGTCGGCCAGCTTGCCTTGCACCAGCTGGAACTCGCCGATCGCCTGGCCGAACTGCTTGCGCTCGTGCACATAGGGGACTGCCACGTCGAGGCACGCCGCCATCAGGCCGATCGGGCCGCCGCCAAGCACGGTACGTTCATAGTCGAGGCCCGACATCAGCACTTCGACGCCGCGCCCTTCCTCGTGCAGCACATTGTCGAAGGGCACCTCGACATCCCTGAACACCAGTTCGCCGGTGTTGGAGCCGCGCATGCCGAGCTTGTCGAGCTTTTGCGCCACGGAAAACCCGGCAAAAGCCTTCTCGACGATGAAGGCGGTGATGCCGCGCGATTTCAGGTCCGGGTCGGTCTTGGCGTAGACGACCAGGGTCTCGGCGTCAGGCCCGTTGGTGATCCACATCTTGGTGCCGTTGAGCACGTAGCGGTCATTGCGCTTTTCGGCACGCAGCTTGAGCGAGACGACGTCCGAGCCGGCGCCGGGTTCCGACATCGCCAGCGCGCCGACCCGCTCGCCCGAGCACAGTGGCGGCAGGAATTTTTCCTTCTGCGCCGTCGTCGCCCAGCGGTTGATCTGGTTGACGCAGAGATTGGAATGGGCACCGTAGGAGAGGCCGACCGAGGCCGAAGCGCGCGAGATTTCCTCGACGGCGATCACATGCGCAAGATAGCCCATGCCGCTGCCGCCGAAATCGGGATCGGCGGTGATCCCAAGCAGGCCGAGCGCACCGAGTTCACCCCACAGATGCGCCGGGAATTCGTTCGAGCGATCGATGTCGGCGGCGATCGGCGCAATGCGATCCTGGGCGAAGCGCCGCACCATGTCGCGCAGCGCCTCGATCTCCTCGTCATGCCCGAAGCTGAGCGTGTTCGTGTACATGCTTTTCCTCCCTGCCGCATGACCCCGAAAATCGACTTCGATTTTCGGGGTCATGCGAGAAATCAAAATGCTGCAGCGTCCTTTGCGCGTCCGAAGGGACGCGCGGCGCTGTAGGCGTCGATCTTCGCGCCGACGAGCCGCATTGTCATTGAAAGATATGTCGCCGTGACTTCAGCGATTGATAGCCGCTGGCCCGGCCGAAACCAGACGATCACGCCGGTCATCATCTGGATCAGCGCCATGGCCGTCAGCCCGGTGTCGTCGATGTTGAAGGCGCCCGTCTCGTCGCCGTCGCGCAGGATGGCGCGCAGCTCCTTTTCGTAGGCAGTGCGCATGCGCAGGATTTGCGTCAGCCGTTCGGGCGACAGGCTGCGCAATTCCATGTTCGACACATGCGTGGCGTGCCGTCGCTCGATGTGAAAGGCGATGTGATTGCGCACATAGACGGAGAGCAGTTGCGCCGAATCTGCGTTCGCCGGGCGGGCTGCTTCCCATGCTGTGGCCAGATCTTCCATGTGCTCGCGCATCAGCGTGAACAGAAGCTCTTCCTTGGTTGGAAAGTAGCGGTAGAGCGCGGCCGCCTGGACTCCGACCTCGGCGGCAAGCTGGCGCATCGACATCGCCTCGTAACCAAGGCGCGCGATGAGGTTGACCGCAGCCCCACGGATGGTCGCTTCGGTCTTTTCGCCATCGGACCCCGTGGTGCGTGCCATGTCAGCTCCTCCGCGGAACAATAATAAAACGAACGTTCAATTAATTCAAGATGAGGAGATCGAAACCGCAATCAGGCAATGATCCTGAACCCGACAAGGGCGTGTTGTACTGCCAACTCGTCGACGTCCACCCTGGAAACCGACGCCCCGGCCGGCCCCTTCCAGAGGCGCTCGATCATTGTCGAGACCGCCTCATCGAGCCCTGCGATCCGGGCCGTTACAGACCCGTCCGCCTCATTGCGAATCCAGCCCGCAAGGCCAAGGCTCGTGGCCTGATGCCGAGCCCAGGCCCTGAAGCCGACGCCTTGCACATTGCCGTAGACCCGCGTCAGCACTTCCCTGCGACGATCAGCCATGAATCTCTCCAAGCCTGTCTTGTTTGAATCTGGCGCATGGCGTGAGGAATGCAACCTGGGAGCTGCGCGCGGGCGCAATGGCTGGGCTCTCTGGCTCGAAATTTAATTGACTCCGTCCACTAATTTTGGAAAATACGGCTGCCTCAGGAGTGGCTGCGGATGTTGGACGAACGCAACGCATTGGTGGCCGATGTCAGGCGCTTCAATCGCTTCTACACGCGCACCGTTGGCCTTCTCGACGAGACGCTGACACAAAGTGCATTCACTTTGACCGAGGCGCGCGTGCTGTTCGAATTGGGTCACCGCAGCAACCCGGCTTCCGCCGAAATCGCCGGCGAGCGAGGTTTCCTGGCTGATGCTTTTCGGCTGGAGAATGGCCCGGCGGCCTCCGAAATATCAAGACAGTTGCGTGTCGATGCCGCCTATCTGACGCGGATCCTGCGCAAGTTCGCGGGCCAGGGGCTGACCGAGGCCAGAACGGACCCGGCTGACCGGCGCCGAAGGGTCCTCTCGCTGACCTCACGAGGCGAGGCAGCGCTTGCCAGACTGCAAGCGGCGGCCGATCGGGACACGGCGCGGCTGATCGAAAGCGTCCCCGACGACAGGTTGCATGAACTGCGCAGCGCCTTGCGCAAGGCGGGGGAATTGCTGGGCGACCCCACCCGTGAAAGCAGCGAGGTGACGTTGCGGCCGCATCGCGTCGGCGATGTCGGCTGGGTCGTGCAGCGCCAGGCCCAACTCTATGCCGAGGAATATGGCTGGACGATCGAGTTCGAGGCCATGCTCGCCGAGATCGGCGCCGATTTCATTCGCAATTTCGTGCCCGGCCGCGATTTCTGCTGGATCGCCGAGCGCGGTGGTCAGCCGGTCGGCGCGGTGTTCCTTGTTCATCAGGACGACAAGGTGGCCAAGCTGAGAATGCTGCATGTCGAGGCGTCGGCGCGCGGCCTCGGCATCGGCAAACGACTGGTCGCGGAATGCGTGAACCGGGCTCGAGCTTGCGGCTACACCAAGCTGGTGCTGTGGACCAACGACATCCTCGTTGCGGCGCGTGCAATCTACGAACGTGCCGGCTTCACGCTGGTCTCGCAGGAGCACCACCACAGCTTCGGCAAGGATCTGACCGGCCAGACCTGGGAAATGGATTTGTAGGCAGCTTTTGCTGCTGGGCTGCTTGCAGACGCGATTCTAGTTCCCCCGCGCCGTTGCCAGCGCGCCAGGCAACTCCTCGGCAAGAATATCGAGCTCGTGATCGAGGCCGACGCTGACGCGGATGCAGCGGTCGAGCCGTGGCACCATAGGCTTGCGGATGAAGACGTCGCGCGACAGCAGGCCTTGCAGAACTTTCAGCGCGAAAGCGCCATCGCCGCAGCAATCGATGGTGACGAAATTGGTCGCCGATGCCAGTGGCTTCAACCCGTTCGCTTCGGCAATGCCGGCGATGCGTCGGCGGCCGGCCGCGACCCGCGTGACCACGCTTTGCAGATAGTCCTGATCGGCGAGCGCCTCGACGCCGGCGATCTGCGCCATGCGGCTGACGCCATAATGGTTGCGGATCTTCTCGAAGTCGCGGATCACCTGGGCCTCGGCGATCGCATAGCCGCAACGTATGCCCGCCAGCCCGTAAGCCTTCGAGAAGGTGCGCATGCGGATGACGTTTGGCCTGGAGATATCGATCGGCGGCATCGCCGAGGCCGGCCCGAGTTCGCCATAGGCCTCGTCGAGCACCAGCATGGTGGTTTCCGGCAGCGCCTCGATGAAGCGGATGATCTCGCTCGCCTCCCACCAGCTGCCCATTGGATTGTCGGGGTTGGAGAGATAGACCAGCGGGGCCTTGTCCTTGCGCACCGCCGCCAGCAGGCCATCCAGGCTTTCTTTGTCGTTCTCGTAAGGGACTGTCACCAGCCGCCCGCCGACACCGGCAATGTGGAAGTTGAAGGTCGGATAAGCGCCGAGCGAGGTGACCACCGCGTCACCAGGCGCGACATACATGCGTGCCACCAGGCTGAGCAGGCCATCTATGCCTTCGCCGACAACGACGTTCTCGGCCTTCACGCCGTGATGCGCGGCGACCGCCACCTTCAGATCGTGATTGTCGGGATCGCAATACATCCACATGTCGCCGGCGATCTCGGCCATCCGGGCGGTGACGCGCGGCGAGGGACCAAAGCTGCTCTCATTGGCGCCGATGCGGGCGCGAAAAGCGCGGCCACGCTCGCGCTCCTGCGCTTCGGGGCCGACAAACGGCACCGTCGAGGGAAGCGCTGCGATGAGCGGCATGAGGGGAGGGCGCTGGTGCATGGCGGAAGCTCGCTTGAAAGGGCCTTCTTGCTAGCGCGCCGGATGGGTCGGTGCAAGTTGCCGCTGGGCAGATCCGTAACGCTGGATTCATCCGGCTCTTTTTGCTAGCGAGATATCATGAACAACCGTCTCCCGCCTGCTTGGTCAAAGCACATCAAGCCCGGGCCCACGCCGAAAGCGAAGGGGCCGATACTCAAGCCGACAGTGAGCCAAGGAAACGCTCAATCGCGAGCGCAGGCCGACGAAGCGCTGCTGAACCAGGCCTATGCCCTTCAGCAGGCCCAGCGGCTCGACGAGGCTCAGGACCTGTGCCTTCGGGTGCTGGCGCGCACGCCAAACCATCCGCTCGCTCTGTACATCCTGGGGACCCTGTACCAGCGTTACGATGACGAGATGGCCTTGCGATATTTCGCGCGGGCGGTCGGCGAGGAACCTAAAAACCCTTACTACCACCTCAGCCTCGGCGAGGCCTATGTGAAGGTCAGCGAATATTCGCCAGCCATCAAGCATATGCTGTATGCTTTGGAACTGCAGCCCAGACTTATCGAAGTGCTTTGTGCACTGGGGCGCGCCTACACCAAGTTTGACAAACCCGACATGGCTTTGCCGCTTTACGAGAAAGCGCTCAAGATCAACCGCGATCATCCCAAAGTGCGGGCGGGGCTGGCCAGCGCGCTCAGCGGCCTGGGGCGCATGGATGAGGCCGCCGCCTTTCTGAAAGAAGCAATCGGACGTCGCATCGACGTGCCGGCTGCCTACCACGACCTCGTACAGACGAAAAAATTCACCGAAGAGCCGGAGGAACTCCAATCCATCCTGCGTGAACTCGGCAATCCCAAGCTTGATCCGGACGGTGCTTACAAGCTCCATCACGCTGCCGGCAAGGTACTGAACGACCTCAAGCGCTACAGTGAGGCATTCGACCATTTCAATAGGGGGAAACGGGCCTCCGGCTACACCTTCGACATCAATCTGTATCGCCGCTGGATCGACTCCCTGATTGAAACCTTCACGCCGGACTTTCTGGCGGCCAGGGCCGGCTATGGAAATCCTTCCGAAGTGCCTGTGTTCGTGGTCGGTATGCCGCGGTCGGGCACAACGCTCACGGAACAGATCTGCGCCAGCCATCCCGATGTTCAAGGGGCAGGCGAGCTTAACAAATTAAGGCGGGTCGCCAATGCAATCGGCCTTAAAACCTCATCGGCCGGCGATTTGAGCCGGCCGGTCATGTCGGTCACGCAAGATCTGTCCAGAAAGTTGGCGGAAGAGCATCTGTCCTACCTTAGGGAGTGGGCGCCTGCCGCGCTTCGCGTGGTGGACAAGATGCCGCACAATTTTGAAATGATCGGCCTTATCGGCCTTCTCTTTCCCAACGCGCGCATCATTCATTGTCGCCGTGATGCCATCGACAATTGCGTCTCTTGCTTTGTCCAGAGCTTCAACAAAGGACACAGCTACAATACTGATTTGCGGATACTAGGTCTGTACTACCGCGAGTATGACCGACTGATGCGCCATTGGAACGAGGTTTTTCCAGGCCTTATCTTCGAAAATCGCTACGAAACGCTGGTCGAGGATCAGGAGGCGCAGTCACGCCGCCTCATAGATTACCTTGGGCTGCCCTGGGATGACGCCTGCCTGCGTTTTTTCGACAGGGATGGTTCGGTCAATACGCCCAGCCGCTGGCAGGTTCGCCAACCGATCTACAAATCGTCGGTCAAGCGCTGGAAGAATTATGAAAATGAGATTCAGACGCTGATTGATGCGTTGGGCGATCTAGCGGACAAATAATCCAATCCGAGCTGTGCGGGTGCATGCAATGCGCCCGCGACTTTCGCTGTTAATACCGAATCAATCAATTAAGACAGCGGGTTGCAGCACCGCATCCAATAGTCGCACAATGTCCTGAAAAAAACCCGGCGGTTGCCCGCCGGGTTGCAGACTGCTGACAAACCCCTAGCATTTGCTAGGGGTTTTTGATTCACTGGGTTATGTTGAAGCGACCCGCCCCTGAACAGACCGCACTCGAGATGGTGACGCTGGATCAGTTGGTTCCGGCTGATCACCGTTGCGCAAGATCGACCGTGTGATTGATTTCTCCTTCATCCACGAACTGACCGCGCCACTGTATTGCCCCTACAATGGCCGCCCGCCACTCGATCCGACGTTGATGTTCGAGGCGCTGTTCATCGGCTATCTGTTTGGAGTTCGCTCGGAACGGCAGCTGGTGCGCGAGATCGAGGTCATGTCGCCTATCGCTGGTTCCTGCGGCTGAAGCTGACGGACAAGGTGTTCGACGCCTCGACGTTGTCACAGAACCGGCGGCGGCGTTACGACGACACCAGCGTGTCGCAGGCGATCTTCGACCGCATCGTCGAGCAGGCGATCCGGGCGGGCCTTGTCGATGGCACGGTGCTTTACACCGCCTCCACCCATCTGAAGGCCAACGCCAACAAGACCCGCTTCGATCTGGCGTTCGTGGCCAAGTCGCGGGCCCATTACTGGGAGGCGCTGGACGCGGCGATCGATGAAGAGCGCGCCGTCCATAGCCAGAAACGGCTGAAGGAGAAGCAACGCCAGCCGGTGGAGAAAGAGACCAAGGTCTCGCGCATCGATCCCGACAGCGGCTACATGGTGCGCGAGGGCAAGCCGAAAGGCTTTTTCTATCTCGATCACCGCACGGTGGATGCGGCGCATGCCATCATCACCGACACACACGCGACAGCGATCGTCCATGATTCGACCGTCTACCTGTCGAGGCTCGATCGGCAGGTGGAGGGCTTCGGCTTTGATGTCGGCGCCGTCGGGTTGGACGCCGGCTATGCCACGGCCGGCATCGCCAAAGGACTGGAGGATCGAGCCATGTGCGGTGTCACCGGCTATCGCCGACCGAGACCGCCCAAGCCCGGCATGATGGCACCGTCGGCCTTCACCCATGAGCCGGCGGCTGATGGCCCACAGGGCCAGGTGCTGGCCTACGCCACCACCGACCGCAATGGCTACCGCCGCTACAAGAGCGACCCCGCCATCTGCCGCGGCTGCCCATCTCCTGACACAAACAGTCCAAGACACTTCAATCACATAACAAAAAACCCCGCCGAAAATCGACGGGGTTTGTCAGCAGTCTGAAACCCGGCGGTTGCCCGCCGGGTTTTCGATTCGACAAGTCGCAACTTATTAGAACGAGCGCTGGAAGCGAAGGAGGCCGCCGACGCTGTTCTTCTTGTCGGCCGGAGTCCAGGCGACGTTGTCCGTGCTGCCCTCATCGAACTTGCCGGCATGAAGATAGTCAACTTCGGCCGTGACGGTGAAGCCGGGGACGATGTCATAGGCGACGTTCGCTGCAACGCCGACGTTCTTCCAGTCATCAGCAGACGCCTGAAGGTTGAATGAGGTCTTCTCGTTGAACTTGTAGGTGCCACCGCCCCACACTGCCCAGTTGCCGCCCCACTGCTTGTAGAAGCCGCGACCGCCCGCGGGCTGATCATAGGTCGGGTCGTTGAGGTTGTCGTCGGTGCCATAGCCACCCATGATGAACAACGACAACTCGTTGGAAACGTTCACATCCAAGCGAACTTTGCCGGCGACTTCTTCGTAGTTGCTGTCATACGCAACAACACCAGTGATCGCGCCCCAGCCCTGGGTCCACTTCACGCCGCCGACAACATGCGGAACATAGCTGTCGATCGTGCCAACGCCATACTTGCCGTTGCCAAGATCGTCGACGGATCCAGCGCCCGAGCCTTCTTCGAGCGAGAGCACGGCCGAGAAACCATTGCCTGCGTCGAAATAGTACTGGACGACGTTGGTGTCGAAGTCGCCGTAGGGAACCAGCGTATCCTGGATGACATTGCCGGCGTAGCCGATGAACGTATCGAAGGCCGATTCGTCTTTACCGACGCGCAGACCGCCAAGTTGGATCCAGGCGAAGTTCAGCGATACGTCCTTGTTGTGCGCATCGTTCGGGCCGAAGTCGGGATCACCGTTGCTGTTGCCGAAATTGAAGCGGGTCTCGGTGTAGGTCTTCAAGGTGCCGAGCTCGGTCTCCTGGCCGGTCCAGGTTTTGAGCGTGAAGCGGGTGTTCTTGTACCAGGCTCCCTGGTTCTTGCCGTCCTGCACGTCGTTGCTGCGAGCACCATCGAACGAGCCGACGTCGCCAGCACCGATGTCATAACGGACATAGCCGCCGATGCGCAGGCAGGTTTCGGTGCCGGGGATGTAGAAGTAGCCAGCGCCGTAGACGTCGCAAATCTTGACGTATTCAGCGGGTTCCGGCTCGGCGACGACGACGGCGTCGGCGGCGCGCGCACCGGAAACTGCGATCAGGGCCGCAGCGGAGCCGAGGAGAAGGCTCTTGATGTTCATTTTCTGACCTCCAGTCAGAATCGAATGAAATTACGGGAGCCGCCGTCCGCTTCATCGGAGTAACGAGCTGTTATCGCTATCTCTTTTTGGAAAACCGTAGCATTTTTCGGTAGGCCTGCGGTCGTCACCAAAGCGTTTACTGGCGAAAGCGTGCCTGACCCGGATTTGAGATAACGTTCGAATGAAGCTGCCTTGGCCTGATTCGAGAAGGCCATATAGGTGACGATCCGCCATGGCAGGAACTTGGACGTATGGCTGGATTTTCCCGAATTGTGCTCGGCAAGCCGTCGTTTTAGGTCCGACGTCATGCCGACATAACGCCACCTTCCGCAACCTCGCTCTCCAGAAGATAAACGTACCACATGAGCCGGCCCCTCCTTTGCCAATGCGAGAAGGTATCCGGCTTGGCCGAAGGGCAGCTGCCAACCCTGTTTTTGCAAGAAATTCAGGCGCTTGAGCCCTCCTTCGCTACGGCTTCGGAGGGCATCCTGTTTCGCGCGGGGAGGTCGGGACTTGTCCTGCGAAGCGCGCAGCGCGAAGCAGGATGGCGGAGAGGATGGGATTCGAACCCACGAGAAGCTTTTGACCTCTACTCCCTTAGCAGGGGAGCGCCTTCGACCACTCGGCCACCTCTCCGTTGGGCCGCTGGATAAAGAAAAGCGCCGGCACAATCAACAAGCCCGCATCATTATATGCAAAATAAGAAGGCGCCGAACCGCGACCTTCCATAGATGTGGCGGTTCTGCGGTTGTTTCTGGCCAGCGACTCGGGAACTCGCCATGATTCCGTCGGTCCATCGCCGGATTCGGCGACGAGCAAGGGGTTGCGGTGGCCTGATGGTTAACGAGAGCTTTCTGAGTGAGGCCAAATCGTGTCATTTGTGCAACAACGCCGGGGGATAGCAGCCAGGCAGCCCTTTCACCGGTACGATCGTGGTTGAACGCCGCCGTCTCATGAGTAATGTCGATTTTGAAGGAGCGGCGCGGTGCGCATCTTTTTCGGTAGTGGGGATGGGGCAGGGAACGCTGTCCTTCAGCAAAGAATACCCAGACCCGTTTTTTAACTTTTGACTGGAGGTCAGAAAATGAACATCAAGAGCCTTCTCCTCGGCTCCGCTGCGGCCCTGATCGCAGTTTCCGGTGCGCGCGCCGCCGACGCCGTCGTCGTCGCCGAGCCGGAACCCGCTGAATACGTCAAGATTTGCGACGTCTACGGCGCTGGCTACTTCTACATCCCCGGCACCGAAACCTGCCTGCGCATCGGCGGCTATGTCCGTTATGACATCGGCGCTGGTGACATTGGTTCGTTTAATGGTGCTCGTGCTATCGACCGGATGGATGGTGACGTCCAGGATACCTGGAGAAAAAATGCACGCTTCGCGCTGAAGACCTGGACCGGCCAGGAGACCGAACTCGGCACCTTGAAGACCTACACCGAGACCCGTATCAATTTCGGCAACACGAATTTTAGCGACGAAGCCTTCAATAAGGGCATTTCGCTTAATTTCGCCTGGATCCAGCTCGGTGGCCTGCGCGTCGGTAAGGACGAATCGGCGTTCGATACGTTTACCGGTTATGCTGGCAACGTCATCCAGGATACGCTCGTTCCTTATGGTGGCTTCGACACGAACGTGATTCAGTACTACTTCGACGCTGGGAACGGCTTCTCGGCTGTGGTCTCGCTCGAAGAAGGCTATGGCGACTACACGATCGACAGCTACGTCCCTCATGTCGTTGGCGGCGTGAAGTGGACGCAGGGTTGGGGTGGCATCAGCGGCGTCATTGCTTATGACAGCAATTACGAAGAAGTTTCTGGAAAGGTTCGTTTGGATGTGAACGCCACGAATGAACTTTCGCTGTTTATCATGGGTGGCTACGGCACTGATGATAATATCAACGACTTCGGCGGTGGTCGCTCCATGTACAAGCTGTGGAGCGGTAGCTGGGCCGTATGGGGCGGTGGCACCTACAAGTTCAACGAGAAGACCTCGTTCAATGCTCAGCTGTCTTATGACGATGGCAAGAACTTCGGCGCCGCGGCTAACATTGCCTACGATATCGTCCCGGGTCTGACGATCACGGCGGAAGTCGACTACCTCCATGTTGGTGATGACACCGTCTCCAACTGGACTGGCGCCGACAAAGAAAACAACATCGGCGGTATCCTCCGCTTCCAGCGCTCGTTCTAAGGGCTGGTTCCTTACAGGTGAAATCCAGCCCGGGCGCACAACGCCCGGGCTGTTTTTGTTTTCGCGACTGGATCAAGGCAAACGGAAGGATGGGGGTAACGGTAGCTGAATGAATCCGTGGGGTGATTTCGTGGGATCTGCTGATGGGCGGATGAAATCACAACTGCGTGATTAAAATCTCTTGAAAGGACGCTTCCAAGCGGGTAGGGCTGACCTATCCCACTCGGGGGTGTGGCAAATGATGACGAACGAAGCGATTCAAGAGGGTGAGTCCTCTGATCATTTTTCGATGTTTTCTTCTCAAAGTCCGAAGATTCGATATACCTACAACAAGATTAGAGAAGTAAAGTCGCATCGGGTCGGAGATCTTTTTTCAGCATATCGGGACATATTATGGGATGATGGGCGGCATAAGTATAATGTCAGCTCGTTCATCGGCGAAATAGACGAGATCCTCCTTGGGGAGCGTTTCAGCGCCTTTGACCAAAGTACCCTGGACAACCTTATCGGCACCTTGCGCCAGCGCGGCAACAGCAACGCAACCATCAATCGAAAGATGGCTGCCCTCAGCAAACTGCTGCGCAAGGCTCACAAGATGGGGGATATCCACAGCCTGCCCGAGTTCCGCCGCCAGAAGGAGCGGGCGGGTCGGATTCGCTTCCTCGAAAGGGACGAAGAGGCGCGGCTGTTCGCCGCCATCAAGAGCCGCAGCGAGGATGCCTACAGGCTTTCCGTCTTCCTGGTCGACACCGGATGCCGTCTCGGCGAGGCGCTTGGGCTGATCTGGAACGATATCCAGGAGCATCGCGTCAGTTTCTGGATCACCAAATCCGGCCGCAGCCGCACCATCCCGATGACCGAGCGGGTCAAGGAGGTCATCAAGCTGCCTCCCACTGAGGGTCGCCGGCCCAAAGGACCGTTCACCAAGCTCAGCCAGGCACAGTTTCGTGCCATCTGGAACGACGCGAAGGCCGAAGTCGGTCTCGGCGCCGACGATCAGGTGGTGCCGCACATACTGCGCCATACCTGCGCCTCGCGTCTTGTCCAGGGCGGCATCGACATCCGGCGCGTGCAGATGTGGCTCGGCCATCAGACGTTGTCGATGACCATGCGCTACGCGCATCTGGCCACCAACGATCTCGATGGCTGTGTCATCGTGCTGGAAACGCCTCGATCGACTCAGCCGGGCGGCAATCGCGCTGAAGGCTCCATGTTTTCTTCGCCCGTGACGACGCCTTCGTCGCCGACGGCAGGGCGAAAAAAGAGGGATGAGGCAGCCGCCGCCGCAAAAGAGTCGCCGAAAGCGGCTCGGAAAAATTCAAAAGCCAAGTAGGCTGAAGAATCCTGTCTATACTATTGTAGCTATCCCGTGACCTTGTTTGGTCATGGGATTTACTTCGAGATATTCCTGCGTTCGGCTTGGTCGAGAAAAGCGGCTATGTCGCCCGGCAGGCTGCCGGTCTCCAGGAATGGCGCATGGCCCTGGCCCTCGACAGTGATCGTCTCCATCATGGAATGTCGCTCTCTCATCTGGTTGAGCGTGTCCATGGACAGCAATCTCGAATTGGCACCACGTATGGCGAGCAACGGGATGGCGGCCAACGCCTCGAATTGAGGCCATAGATCAGGCAGCTTCTGCGTCAGATCGAGGCTCGCCACGGTATCCACCAACTTCGGATCGAAATCCGGCACCAGCCCACCATCCGTTTCGCGGTAGAGAGCCCAGACCATGCGATCCCAATCGGCGCCGGCAAGGGCGGGGAAGTCTTCGCCATGCACGCTGCGCTGGGCGGCCGCCGCCTGCGTGCGGGTTTTCGGTCCCGGGTCGCGCTCGAGATAAGACTGGATATGGGCAAGCCCGGCCGTCTCGATCACCGGTCCGATGTCGTTGAAAACAATGGCTTTCAGGACGGATGGCCGCATCATCCCGAGCACATGGATGATCAGCCCGCCGCGCGAGGTGCCGATGAAGGCCGCTTCTCCGATGTTCAGCGCCGTCAGCCCGGCCAGGAGGTCGCCGGCCTCCACGCCGACATTGTAATTTTTGACGTCGGGATCATAGGTTGACTGCCCGCGCCCACGGTAGTCGAAGGCGACGACCTTTCGCGGAGTTGCCGCATCCGTCGACAGATAGAGCGCCAGCTCGTGAAAATCCCTGGCATTGCGGGTCAGGCCAGGCAGGCAGACAACCGGCCAGGATCCGGTATTGGCCTCACCATAGATGCGCGCATGAAGGCGTAGCCCATCGGGTGCGCTGAAGAAGAAGTCGGAAAAGCCTTTGGTGCTCGACATCTGGATTCTCTCCCGCCATGCCTCAGCCGACTGCTACAGGCGAGCGCGGGGATGGTCAAATAGAGGGCGGGGCGCTGAAGCTGCCGATCTCCCCCCTTGCGGGGGAGATGGCCGGCAGGCCAGAGGGGGGTGTGAAGGATTGCCAACCTTGGCCCATTACTGGGAATGAGCCATTGAACTGATAGGCCGAGGGACAGCACCCCCCCCTCTGCCTTGCCAGGCATCTCCCCCGCAAGGGGGAGATCTCCAGCTTCGACGAAGTCGCCTCTTGAGCCGTCAACCCCGCCCGTTCACCAGATCCCCGACAATGTCGTATTTGCCCGAAATACGCATCTTGTAGACCTCGTAATTCTCCATCACGCGCTGAACGTAACTTCTGGTTTCCGTGTAGGGAATTCGCTCGATCCAGTCGACGACCGCGTCGATGTCCTTGCCGCGTGGGTCGCCATACCTGGCCACCCACTGGCTGGCCCGGTTGGGGCCGGCATTGTAGCCGGCGAAGGTCAGCACGTAGGAGCCGTTGAAGCGGTCGAGCTGTTCGCCGAGGAAGGCCGAACCAAGCGTCGCGTTATAGCCGGCATCAGTGGTCAGCCGTGTTTGTGAAAACTGCAGCCCGGCCTTCTTCGCCAGTTGCCTTGCGGTTCCCGGCATCAGCTGCAGCAGCCCGCGCGCGCCGGCGCTCGACACGGCGCCGATGTTGAATTCGCTTTCCTGGCGGGCGATCGCATAGGCCAGCGCCTTGCCCGAGCCGGAAATGTCGGCCGAATCGGGAATGACGCCGAGCGGATGCGACAATGCGCCGACATCGATGCCGCGCGCCCCGGCGATCTTGCCGATTTTCAGCGCCATGAAATGGTTCCCTTGCTTTTCGGCAAGGACAGCCAGCAGCGCCAGTTCTCCCGGACTGGTCAACTGCCCGGCAAGGTCGCGATAGAGCGTCTCGGCATAGCGGTCGTAGCCCGCCTCCTGCAGCCGCTTGATGGCGCTGACGGCCTCGCGGCCGGCAAAATTCTGCCGGTCGGCTGCACTTGGCGAGGGATAGACGATGTTCAGCGCCTGCCGCCCCACGCGTTCGGCGGCAAGCTGGCCGTAGAATGTCGTGCCATAGGCAGCGGCGCGCGCAAAATAGTCCTTGGCATTGCCCGGACCGCCGACTTCCGCGGCACGGCCGAGCCAGTAATAGGCGCGCGACAGCGTCATCGGCCCCTGGGCGAGGTCCGCGATGTGAGCGAAATGACTGGCCGCGGTTTTTGGGTCGTTCAGGCCGCGCAGCGCGTACCAGCCAGCATGGAATTCGGCGTCCGCCGCATTGGTGGCACTTTCGGCGGCGTGTGTGGCGACGATCTTGTACGCGGTCTTCATGTCGCCCTGGTCTACCAGTTCGCGCGACAGCACCCGGCGCTCGACCCACCAGGCATCCGGATCGACCAGAGCTTCGCGATCGGTCGGCGCCTGCATCACAATGGCCGCGGCGCCGGCAAAATCCTCCTGCTTGCGCAGATATTCGGCCTGCGCGAAGAAGTAGCCGGCCGAACGTTGCATTGCCGGCACGGCCTTCAGCAGCTTGGGCGCGTTCTTGTCGCCTTTGTCGGCCGCCGCCCATGCATCGGCGAGCTGCTGGGCACCGGCAAGGCCGGCGACACGCAGGGCGGAATTCGCACGGTCGGCATAGAACATGCGCTCCATGCGAAAGCGGTGGTCGGCGGCCGGGATCAGGCTACCGAATTCCTTGATCAGCGCCGCCTCGTCCTTGGCCTCCAGGATCGCGGTGCGCCAGAAGGGCGACAGCACCGAACGTGCCGCCTTGATATTGCCTGACGCCACATAGGCGCGGGCAAGAACCATCACGCCTTCGAATGTCTGCGGCTGGCCGCCGTCGAATGCCGCAATGACGGCATCGGGGGCAGGGTTCTCGCGATAGAGTGCGCGTTCGCTGTTTTTGCGCAGGGTGACGGTGCCCGGCCAATTGGGCAGCATCTTGGCCGCAGCAGTGATATCGCCGCTCGGAATCTTGTCGCCGCCATAAAGCGCGATCGCCCAGGCAAGGATATGCTGGTCGAGCGACTGAGCGGGAAGGCCATCGCGCACACCACGAGCGCGGGGACTATCGCCCGCCGCCAACGCATCCAGCCCGCTTTTCAAGGGGGCGACGTCGGGCAAGGGCGGCTGTGGGATCCTGCCCTGCAGGTCAGGCAGCGCAATTGCCGCGCCTGGCATCGGAATGGCTGAGGTGACCCGTACGTCCACGCTACCACTGATCGCCATGCCCGGCATCAGCGCGAGCGTGGCGCCAAGCAGCGCGAGAATGTGAGGCCGACCGCCCGGCATGATCCTTAAATCTTCCTTGTCCTGGCATTCCACAAGCAGGCGGAGATGCCTCGAAGCCTAAACTTAGGTCGTGAAGAGCTCGTAAACAAAGAGTTATCGAGGCCGTTCGAATTGCGCTTGCTGGCACCATGGCAATGCTTGCCGTGCAACCATGTCGAGACTATGGTGCGCCGCTTCGCTTTCGGCTAGAAGGCGCGCACAACAAAACACCGACACAAAATAGAAGTGCCAAGGAGTTGGACGATATGCTGAGAGGCTCGCTTACTGCGCTCGTGACACCGTTCGAAAAGAGCGGGCGTTTCGACGAGAAAGCCTTTCGCGCATTCGTCGAATGGCAACTCGGCGAGGGCACGACTGGACTGGTGCCGGTCGGCACCACCGGCGAGTCGCCGACGCTGTCGCATGACGAGCACCGCCAGGTCGTCAAGGTGTGTATCGAGGTGGCCAAGGGCCGCGTTCCGGTCGTCGCCGGCGCCGGCTCCAACAACACCGAGGAAGCGGTCGGCCTCGTGCAGTATGCCGAGAAGGCCGGTGCGGATGCTGCACTCGTTGTCACGCCCTATTACAACAGGCCGACACAACGCGGCCTGTACGAGCACTTCGCGGCGGTCGCCAGGGCGACCAAGCTGCCGATCATCATCTACAACATCCCGCCGCGCTCGGTGATCGACATGATGCCGGAGACGATGGGGCGGCTTGCGCACGACTTCAAGAACATTGTCGGCGTCAAGGATGCCACCGGCAAGGTCGAACGGGTCTCCGAGCAGCGCGCCACGTGCGGCATGGATTTTATCCAGCTTTCGGGCGAGGATGCTTCGGCGCTTGGATTCAACGCGCATGGCGGCGTCGGCTGCATCTCGGTGACCTCGAATGTCGCGCCGCGGCTGTGCGCGGAATTTCAGGAGGCGACGCTGTCCGGCGACAGCGCCAAGGCACTGGAATTGCAAGATCGTCTGCTGCCGCTGCACAAGGCGATCTTTATCGAACCTGGCGTTTCCGGGGCGAAATATGCGCTGTCGAAGCTGGGCAAGGTCGAAAATGTGCTGCGTTCGCCGCTAATGACGGTCGAACATTCGACCGCCGACAAGATCGATGCGGCGATGAAGCACGCCGGCTTGATTAATTAGGGATGAGGCGCCACCTCTCCGCATCATGAATCAAGTCAGAAAAGCCGATCCCAACAACAAGACCGTTTCGGAAAACCGCAAGGCGCGGTTTTCCTATGAGGTGCTCGACACGGTCGAGGCCGGTCTGGTGCTGACCGGCACCGAGGTCAAGTCGCTGCGCCAGGGCCAAGCCAACATCCAAGACAGCTATGCCTCGGTCGAAGGCGGCGAGATCTGGCTGATCAACTCTTATCTGCCGGAATATCTGCAGGCCAACCGCTTCAACCATGAGCCGCGCCGGCGCCGCAAGCTGCTGCTCAACAAGCGCGAGATGGCGAAACTGTCGCAGAGTGTCGACCGCGAAGGCATGACGCTGGTGCCGCTGAAAATCTATTTCAACGACCAGGGTCGCGCCAAGCTGTTGCTCGCCGTCGGCCGCGGCAAGAAACTGCACGACAAGCGCGAATCCGAGAAGCAGCGCGACTGGTCGCGCGAGAAGGGCCGGCTCTTAAAAGAGCGTGGGTAGGCTGGGGCCATTCGCTTGACGAACCGGATTGTTCTTTTCGGTCTAGCGAGCCTGGTCTCGGTGTGCCTCATCACGGCAGGCGGCTATCTCTACTTCCGCACATTCTCGCCGGATCGCGATAAATATCCGGTCAGGGGCATCGACGTCTCCCATCATCAGGGCCAGATTGATTGGCGGCGCGTAGCCGCCGACGATGTCGCCTTTGCCGTCATCAAGGCGACCGAAGGCGGCGATCATGTCGATGATGCTTTCGCACGGAATTTGGAAGGGGCCCGGGCCGCCGGTCTCGCCGTCGGCGCCTATCACTTTTTCACCTTTTGCCGGCCGGGTGCGGACCAGGCGAAGAATTTCATCTCGGTGGTGCCGCACGATCAGCCCCTGCTGCCACCCGTGGTCGATATCGAATTCGGCGGCAACTGCCCGCAGCGGCCGACGCCCGAACAATTGAACGCCGAACTGGCCGCGTTCCTCGCTCCAGTCGAGGCGGCGTTCGGCAAGCCGGCGGTGGTCTATCTGACCGACGACGCAGCGGAAGCGTATGCAGCGCGGATTGCTGCCCGTCCGCTCTGGCTCCGCTCATTGCTCCTGGAGCCGGATCGCGACGACTGGGTCTACTGGCAGTACCACAACAGGGGTCGCGTCGACGGCATCAACGGCGATGTCGACCTGAATGTGCTGCAGGGTGGGCCGGAGAAATTGGCCGAGCTGTTCGCTGCACCTTGATCAGACGAATTCCGCTGGCGAGATGGAGAACCAAATGTCGGCGCGCTGATTCGTGTTACGCAGCGTTCCGTCCTGCCTGCGCGCTCACGAAGGTCAGTTTCAGACCAAGCGCCTCGGCCACTTTCATGATCGTTGCGAATTCGGGATTCCCTTCGCCGCTCAGGGCCTTGTAGAGAGCCTGTCGCGTCATACCGGCTTTCTCGGCAAGTCTCGTCATGTTCTGCGCACGCGCAATGACGCCAAGCGCATGAGCAATCTCCGCTGCGGTGCCATCTTCGCACGTCGCTGCCAGATATGCTTCGATTGCCTCTGGAGTGTCGAGATATTCGGCCCCGTCAAAGGCTGTGACTTTCATTGCCATATTGCCTTGTCCTTCCATTCCTTGGCGAGTTTTTTGCGGCTGCGATGTCTCTGCTTTGCGTTCCTTTGTCGCCACCGCAAAGGAGCAGCACGCACAAGTTGCCTGCTTGGAGGAAATAGATGCGATAGCCAGGACCATCGTCGATCCGCATTTCGCTTATGCCCTCGCCAACGGGCTTGACGTCTCCCGGATTGCCTACAGTCAGTCGGTCGATGCGCCGAACAATGCGGGCTTTTGCTTGCGCGTCGCGGAGGTCTTCGAGCCAGCGTTTGAATGTATCGGTTTCGAAAACCTGCATCATGGTAACTGTAAACCATGGTTGACTATTGTCAAGGGGAGAAGCTGATTGCTTATCGTGCCTACTTGCCCAAGAACGCCGCTATCTGGCTGAAAACGCTGACGAACATTGCCTCGGTCAGCACGCCGGTATTGGTGTTGTAGCGTGAGCAGTGATAGCTCGAAAACAGCGTGACGCCACCGGCCGGCAGCTGCCCGCCATGCTTGAACGGGTAGGCGGCGACGCGCCCACCCAGTGCCCGCACGGTCGACTGGTGCGCGATCGATCCCAGTGCCAGCACGGCGCGCAAATTGGGGAACCGCGCGATCGTCGGCACCAGGAATGTCCGACAGGTGGCAATCTCTGCGCCCACCGGCTTGTTCTCCGGCGGCACGCAGCGCACCGCGTTGGTGATCGCGGTGCCGACAAGCTCCAATCCGTCGTCGGGTCTGGCCTTGAATTCGCCGCGTGCAAAACCGTGCGAAATCAGCGTCGAGTAGAGCAGGTCGCCGGCATAGTCGCCGGTGAACGGGCGGCCCGTTCGGTTGGCACCGCGAAGGCCGGGCGCCAGCCCGACGATCAGCAGTTGGACCGTCGCGTCACCTTCGGGAGGCAAAAAAGTCGGCACCGGCGCATTGAACCAGGACGGCTCGCGCTGCCGCCATTCGGCGATGAAGTCATGCAGCCGCGGGCAGAGCGGGCAATCGCGGCCGGGTTCGGAGGCGGAAAGGGCGGTCAAGGCGACTGGCCTCAGTAATCGTCCTCGTCGACTTCGGCCGGCTCGGGCCGCCGCACCGACCGCTCGGAGGGATCACGGCCGACCTCGTTCTTCAATGTCATCAGGTCGATGAAATGGTCGGCCTGGCGGCGCAGGTCGTCGGAGATCATCGGCGGCTGCGAGGCCATGGTCGAGACGATCGACACCTTGCGGCCACGCCGCTGCAACGCCTCGACCAGCGTGCGGAAGTCGCCGTCGCCGGAAAAGATGACGTAGTGGTCGACGACATCGGCGAGCTGCAGCGCATCGACCGCAAGCTCGATGTCCATATTGCCCTTGATCTTGCGGCGACCGGTCGAGTCGGTGAACTCCTTGGCCGGCTTGGTGACCACCTTGAAGCCATTATAGTCGAGCCAGTCGATCAACGGACGGATCGAGGAGTATTCCTGATCCTCGACCAGCGCCGTGTAATAATAGGCGCGCAACAGATAGCCGCGCTTCTGAAAGCTCGACAGGAGCTTGCGATAGTCGATGTCGAAGCCGAGTGCACGCGACGTCGCGTAAAGATTGGCGCCGTCGATGAATAGGGCGATTTTTTCACGAGGGTCGAACATGGAAAATATTCCTTCTCGAAATAAACGGCCGTCTAAACGAAATGCGATAGCGTTCGGTCAGGCTCATAATAAACCGGCTGACCTCCATGCCATCCGAAATAGCGCCAGTTTCGCGGCAATCCAAGGGTGCGTGCTGTACTGCAAGCAATTGTGATCGGGACACCGAACACATAACCACAGACAGGTTTTGCCAAATCGGGTGTTTGAACCAAGGTTTGGGCGCCATGCAGCCCGGCCATTGCCATGATGCTTGTATTTTGGCGGCGTTCGGGTTATGGACCGCGCCTGTTTTCCATCAAATCCATCGCATGAAAGGGGCAATCCATGGCCCGCGTAACCGTTGAAGATTGCATCGACAAGGTCGACAACCGCTTCGAGCTGGTGCTCTTGGCCGGCCACCGCGCCCGCCAGATCAGCCAGGGCGCGCCGATCACCGTGCCGCGTGACAACGACAAGAACCCGGTCGTGGCGCTGCGCGAGATCGCCGATGAGACGCTTTCGCCCGACGACCTCAAGGAAGATCTGATCCATTCGCTGCAGAAGCATGTCGAGGTCGACGAGCCCGAAGCCGACGGCGAGGCGATTGCCGATCAGACCGGCGCCGCCGTTGCGGCCACCGACGCCGATGACACCGAGGAGAACGTCACCTTCGACCGGATGACCGAGGAAGACCTCCTGGCCGGCATCGAGGGCCTGGTGCCGCCGGAAAAGAGCGACGACTACTAAGCCAGCGCTCTGGACCTGCCTGGAATACGTTTCCGGCACTTCCGTCCAGTCAGTTTCGTGGCTATCTATGGGATGCGCCGTACGCTAGTGCGGCGCATCAATCATTTCAGCACCGCGAGATCCCGCCCATGATGCGTCAGTATGAGCTTGTCGAGCGCGTCCAGCGCTACAAGCCTGACGTCAACGAGGCGTTGCTCAACAAGGCCTATGTCTATGCCATGCAGAAGCATGGCCACCAGAAGCGCGCTTCCGGCGACCCGTATTTCTCGCACCCGCTCGAAGTCGCCGCCATCCTCACCGAGATGCATATGGACGAGGCGACGATCGCGGTCGCCCTGCTGCACGACACGATCGAGGACACGACCGCCACACGGGCCGAGATCGACGATCTGTTCGGCCCCGAAATGGGCAAGCTGGTCGAGGGCCTGACCAAGCTGAAGAAGCTCGATCTCGTCTCGAAGAAGGCCGAGCAGGCGGAAAACCTGAGAAAGCTTCTGCTGGCGATTTCGGAAGATGTCCGCGTGCTGCTGGTCAAGCTCGCCGACCGTTTGCACAATATGCGCACCCTCGACCACATGCCGGAGGCCAAGCGCCTGCGCATCGCCGAGGAGACGATGGATATCTATGCGCCGCTGGCCGGCCGCATGGGCATGCAAGGCATGCGCGAGGAGCTGGAGGAGATCGCCTTCCGCTTCATCAATCCGGAGGCCTATCGCGCCGTCACCGCACGGCTTGCCGAAATCTTCGAGCGCAACAAGGGCGTGCTGACGGACATCGAAAAAGCGCTGTCCACGCTGTTCGAGAAGCATGCGATCAACGCCGGCGTGAAGAGCCGGCAGAAGAAGCCGTGGTCGGTGTTCCGCAAGATGGAGGCCAAGGCACTGTCCTTCGAGCAGCTCTCGGATATTTTCGGCTTCCGCGTCGTCGTCGACACGGTCGAGGACTGTTACCGGGCGCTTGGCGCCATCCACACCGCGTGGTCGATGGTGCCGGGCCGCTTCAAGGACTACATCTCGACGCCGAAGCAGAACGATTATCGGTCGATCCACACCACCATCGTCGGCCCGTCGCGCCAGCGTGTCGAGCTGCAGATCCGCACCCGAGAGATGAACAAGATCGCCGAATACGGCGTCGCCGCGCATTCGATCTACAAGGACACAGGCGGCAAGACGAATGGCGCCGCCCACGCGATTTCAAAGGAAACCAACGCCTACGCCTGGCTGCGGCGCACCATCGAGCAGCTTGCCGAAGGCGACAATCCCGAGGATTTCCTCGAAAATACCAAGCTGGAACTGTTTCAGGACCAGGTGTTCTGCTTCACCCCGAAAGGCATGCTGATTGCGCTGCCGCGCGGCGCGACACCGATCGACTTCGCCTACGCGGTGCACACCGATGTCGGTGACACCTGCGTCGGTGCCAAGGTCAACGGCCGCATCATGCCGCTGATGACGGAACTGAAGAACGGCGATGAGGTCGAGATCATCCGCTCCAAGGCGCAGGTGCCGCCGGCGGCCTGGGAATCGGTCGTCGTCACCGGCAAGGCGCGCTCGGCCATCCGCCGTGCCACCAAGAACGCCATCCGCAAGCAATATTCGGGTCTCGGCATCCGCATCCTGGAGCGCGCCTTCGAGCGTGCCGGCAAGACCTTCACCAAGGAGAGCCTGAAGCAGGTGCTGCACAGGCTGGCGCGCAAGGACATCGAGGATGTGCTGGCCTCCGTCGGGCGCGGCGAGCTCGCCTCCACCGACGTCATGAAGGCGGTATTCCCCGACTACAAGGATGAGCGCGTCACCACGGCCGTCCCCAAGCCGCGCGAGGAGGGCTGGTCGAAAATCCGCAATGCCGCCGGCATGCTGTTCCAGATTCCGGGTCGTGCCGCGCGCAAGGACAAGGACCAGCCACGCGATGGCGCCGTGCCGATCCGCGGCGTGCGCGGCGATCTGCCGGTGCGCTTCGCGCCGGAAGGGGCGGTGCCTGGCGATCGCATCGTCGGCATCGTCCAGCCGGGCACCGGCATCACCATCTATCCGATCCAGTCGCCGGCGCTGCAGGCGTTCGACGATCAGCCCGAACGCTGGATCGACGTGCGCTGGGACATCGACGAGCGCACCAAGGAACGCTTTCCGGCGCGCGTATCGGTCACCGCCATCAACGCGCCGGGGTCACTCGCCGATATAGCGCAGGTGGTTGCCTCGAACGACGCCAACATCCATACACTGTCGATGGTGCGCACTGCTCCCGACTTCACCGAAATGCTGATCGATCTCGAAGTCTGGGATCTCAAGCACCTCAACCGGCTGCTGTCGCAGCTCAAGGACAATTCGAGCGTCAGCGACGCAAGACGCGTCAATGGCTAGACCATGCTCCGGTTTCGGACAAAGTCATGGTCAATCAAAAAGAGGCAGACATGAACACCGATGAAGTGCTGGGCATTTTCCGCGAGGCGGGTGCTGTTCTGGAAGGGCATTTCATTTTGACCTCGGGCCTGCGCAGTCCGGTCTTCCTGCAGAAGGCGCGCGTGTTCATGCATGCCGACAAGACCGAGCTTCTGTGCAAGGCGTTGGCCGAGAAGATACGCGCTGGCGTGCCAGGCAAGATCGACTATGTCGTAGGCCCGGCGATCGGAGGGCTGATCCCGGCCTATGAGACCTCGCGTCATCTGCGCGTGCCGGCGATCTGGGTCGAGCGGGAAGGCGGCAAGTTCCGCTTGCGCCGCTTCGAGATCGCCAGGGGCTCGCGTGTCGTCATCGTCGAGGACATCGTCACCACTGGCCTGTCGATCCGTGAGACCATCGAGTGCCTGCGCGATCTTGGCGCCGAGGTGGTGGCCGCGGCCTGCATCATTGATCGTTCGGCTGGCAAGACCGATGTCGGTGTGCCGCTCATCGCGCTTGCCGAGTATGAGGTCCCGGCCTATCCGGCCGACCGGCTGCCGCCGGAGCTTGCCGCCATCCCGGCGATCAAGCCCGGCAGCCGCAACATCTGACGGGGCATTTTTTTCGCCCAACAGTGTGCGGCGGTTTTGGGGAAAGCGACATGCGTGAGACAGATTGGAAATGATCGCCGGCATCGATCATTTCGTGCTGACGGTCGCTTCGCTGGAAGTGACCTGTGAGTTTTACCAGCGCGTGCTGGGTTTTGAGCGCATCGACGCGGCGGATCGGCCGACGGCGCTGGCTTTCGGTACCCATAAGATCAATGTGCATGAGGTCGGCCGCACCTTCGAGCCCAAGGCGAAGTCGCCGACATCAGGATCAGGTGATTTCTGCCTGATCACCGACCGGCCACTGGATGAGGTCCGTGCCCGGCTCGCGGCCAATGGTGTGGCGGTGGAACTCGGCCCGGTCGAACGTGTCGGGGCTAGAGGTCCTATGATGTCGGTCTATTTCCGTGACCCAGACGGCAATCTGTTCGAGGTCAGCGAATACCTGCGGTAGCCGCCGGCGGCGATGCGCCTTTCGGCGATGCGACTGCCGGTTCCCTAAATTCGCCGCGATTATCCAATGTTCGAAGCAAGACCTGCCGCCCCGAAGGGCGGCGACAAGCGCGGCGCATAGAAGGTGTTTGGTTGTTCTTGCGCCAGCGCGTCGTTATATAAGGTGGCGATTGCCATAGGGTGATCGTCAAGCGCAAGATGTGGCTGCCACGCCCGGCTGAAGGTGCCGTTGCGGGCGCTGTGGAACGGGAACAGAGTGCTTTTTCGACGCCGCAAGCCTGATGGCCTTTATGAGCGGGTGCGTACCTACCTTTGGCCGCGCCGCTCGTTTTCGCGCTCGCTTCAGTATTTTTCCAAGCGCATCCTGCGGCTGAAGGCCACACCGCATGCGGTTGCGGCCGGTGTTGCGGCCGGTGTCTTCGCTTCATTCTTTCCCGTCGGTTTCCATTTCATCATCGCTGCCCTCCTGTGCTGGGTGATCGCCGGCAATCTGGTGGCGGCCGCTCTCGGCGCGGTTTTTTTCGGCAACCCGCTGACCTTCCCGTTGCTATGGGGCGCGTCGTGGGAAACGGGCAAGCTCATCCTGCATGACCGCCTGCCGACGCATGGGCCGCCGGCACATCTGGGCGAGATGCTGCATAATCTCTCCTTCGCGCAATTGTGGAAACCGGTCCTCGAACCGATGCTGATCGGCGCGGTTCCGCTCGGGCTCGCCTTCGGGCTGCTGTTCTACGCCATCACGCGCTGGGGCATGAACGCTTTCCGCGAACAGCGGCGCAAGCGTCTGGCCGAGCGTGCAAGCCGGCATGCGCAATCGTCCCATCCCGGCGCAAGCATCGGTTCCACCGCGCGATGATCATCGGCATCGGCAGCGACCTGATCGACATCAGACGCATCGAAAAGTCGCTGGAGCGTCACGGCCAGCGCTTCATCCAGAGAATCTACACCGAGATCGAACAGGCCCGCTCCGAAAACCGGCGGGCGCGTGCTGCCTCCTATGCCAAGCGTTTCGCTGCCAAGGAGGCCTGCGCCAAGGCGCTGGGCACCGGTCTGGCGCAGGGCGTGTTCTGGCGCGACATGGGTGTCGTCAACCTGCCCAGTGGCGCGCCGACCATGGCGCTGACGGGAGGAGCGCAGGCCAGGCTGGACAAAATCCTGCCAAAGGGCCACCGGGCGGCGATCCACCTCACCATCACGGATGATTTCCCGCTCGCTCAAGCCTTTGTGATCATCGAGGCGCTGCCCGTCGAAGAAGCGCCACATTGATTGCCTCTGACGACCGGCATTGACGTTGCCCAGCGCGCGCCGAGACTCTATACCATCCAACGCACAATCGAGGACGACATGAGCGTGGCTGAAAAATCCGAGAAGAAATCCGGCGGGCTTGGCGAGACCGTCAGCGTCATCGTCCAGGCGCTTTTGCTCGCCCTGGTCATCCGCACGCTGCTGTTCCAGCCTTTTTCGATCCCGTCGGGATCGATGCGGCCGACGCTTTTGGAAGGCGACTATCTGTTCGTCACCAAATGGTCCTACGGCTATTCGCGCTACTCGCTGCCTTTCGGACCCGATATTTTTTCAGGCCGCATCTGGGGCTCCGAGCCGAAGCGCGGCGACGTAGCGGTTTTCAAGTTCCCGCCTGATCCGTCCGTCGACTACATCAAGCGCGTTGTCGGCCTGCCGGGTGACAAGATCCAGGTCAAGGACGGCCAGCTTTTCATCAACGGCGTCGGCGTGCCGCGCGTGAAAACAGGCCAGATCGACAATCCCGACATCACCGAGGAATCGCGCCCGATCGATGTGTATCGTGAGACCTTGCCCAACGGCGTCAGCTACGACACGCTCGACCTGAATTCGAACTCGATCGGCGACAACACCCGCGAATTCGACGTGCCGCCCGGCCACTATTTCATGATGGGCGACAACCGGGACAATTCCGCCGACAGCCGTTTCACCGTCGGCTACGTTCCCGCGGAAAATCTGGTTGGCCGCGCCAATCTTGTTTTCTTCTCGATCGCCGGCAAGGCGAGCCCTCTCGAAATCTGGAAATGGCCGTCGCTGATGCGCGCTTCGCGCCTGTTCCACTTCGTCAATTGATGGCTTTGAAGCGTCCGACAGGCGAAACTCTGGCCGGTTTGGTGAAGGCCAAGACCGGCCACGTCTTCAAGGATGTCCGTTTGCTCGAGACCGCCCTGACGCATTCCAGCGCGGTCAAGGCGGCCACCAACAACCAACGTCTTGAATTTCTTGGCGACCGCGTGCTCGGGCTTGTCGTCGCCGATATGCTTTTCGAGAAATTTCCTGATGCGCCGGAAGGTGAAATCGCCCCGCGCTTCAATGCGTTGGTCGATGCGCGGACATGCTCGGAAATCGGCATCGAAATGCAGCTCGAAGATCTGGTCCGCGCCGATTCTGCCTTGAAGATGCGGTCGCGTGGCTCGGGCGGAAACTATCTGGCGGATGCGGTAGAAGCCCTGATCGCGGCGGTTTACGTCGACGGTGGCATCGAGGCCGCGCGGCGGTTCGTCCTGCGCTACTGGGAACCGCGCTCGCATACGGTGATCGCAAAACCGCTCAATCCGAAATCCGATCTGCAGGAATGGATTGCCAAGGCCAGCGATGCGCGCCCCGAATATGTGATCGAGAAACGCGAAGGCCCGGACCACCAGCCCGTCTTCACCGTGTCCTTGCAGGTCCGCGGCTTTGCGCCGATAAGCGGTACTGGCGGCTCCCGCAGGGTGGCCGAAGAAGCGGCGGCTTCGGCATTTCTTTTGCGTGAAGGCGTATGGACCACCACATCGGCCCAAAAATCGGAGCGCGCGCGCTCAAGTGAAGGGAGTGGGGCATGACCGCCACCGAAGAGCCGGCAACGGAAGCTGCCCCCACGCATTCCGGTTTCGTTGCCCTGATCGGCGCGCCCAACGCCGGCAAGTCGACGCTGGTCAACCAATTGGTCGGCGCCAAGGTGTCGATCGTCACCCACAAGGTGCAGACGACCCGCGCCATCGTGCGCGGCATCGCCACGCATGACAATGCGCAGATCGTTTTCGTCGACACGCCCGGCATCTTCAAGCCGAAGCGGAGGCTCGACACGGCGATGGTGACCACCGCCTGGGGCGGGGCCAAGGACGCCGATATCGTGCTGCTTTTGATCGACGCCGAGCGCGGCATCAGGGGCGACGCCGACGCCATCCTCGAACGGCTGAAGGATGTGCGCCAGCCGATGGTGCTGATCCTCAACAAGGTCGACCGCGTCAAGCACGAAGCGCTGCTGGCTCTGTCGGCGGCAGCGAACGAAAGGGTGCCGTTCAAGCGCACCTTCATGGTTTCGGCGCTGACTGGTTCCGGCTGCAAGGACGTGCTCGATTACCTGGCCGAGGCTCTGCCGGTCGGTCCCTGGTACTATCCGGAAGACCAGATCTCGGACCTGCCGATGCGCCAGCTCGCGGCCGAGATCACCCGCGAAAAACTTTATCTCAGGCTGCATCAGGAACTGCCCTATTCCTCGCATATCGAGACCGAGAAATGGGAAGAGAAGCCGGACGGCTCGGTGCGCATCGACCAGACCATCTATGTCGAGCGGGACAGCCAGAAGAAGATCGTTCTCGGCCACAAGGGCGAGACCATCCGCGCCATCGGCCAGGCGGCGCGCATGGAGATAGCAGGCATCCTCGAACAGAAGGTGCACCTGTTCCTTTTCGTCAAGGTGCGCGAGAACTGGGGCGACGACCCCGAGCGCTACCGCGAAATGGGGCTCGAGTTTCCGCGCTAGACCGAAGGTCCGCGTAGCGACAGCGGCAAGCGGTTTTCGGAGAGTTCAAATAAATCGCTCCAGATCCATGGTCAGCAATCTGAACATCGACACGGCGCTTGTCAGCCGACTGGTCGCCACGCAGGAGTGATCTTGCGGTCAGGCCGGTCGAGATTGGCAGCTGAGGCTTCTATCTTGGCGACGAGATGAGGTGGAAAAGGGCGATCCCGCCTGTGATCTGGCAATTGCCTGGACGCTTTTCGAGGGCAAAAGCCGGGAAGCGTTCTGCGCCGGCCTTCCCGCCGACGAAGCGATGATGTGCAAAGCGCTGATCACGGTCGCCTGACACATCGGCACCAATCCCGTCGAGGTTGAAAAATCCTGGCACGTAGTCGATGAAGTGCTTGCCGATCACGCGCGGGCGTGAAGCGCCGAACGATAAGCCGCTCTAGCCAACCAGAACCCTGATCCTGTCGCCGGACCATCCGCCATCGCATGGCGTGACCAGGGACATTCTGGCCGAAGCGATGCTTTCCAGGACCTATGTATGCCAATCCGCCTATCGAGGCGGGCGATCACGTCGCCTGCGCCGCCAAGGTCGATTGAGAGGCGTTACGGAGGAATCGTTTTTCAACGGTTGGCTGCTGTCACAATCAGCGAAGCGACGGCGCTCCAGGGAATTTCGATCGTCTTGGAAGAGGCAGACAGGCTTGGAAGCGTCATCCCGCTTTTCGCCTCGGTGTCAGAGTGGGTTTGGCGATGTGCCTCATCTGACGATAGAGGGGGCGCAAGATTCAGGTCGATTTCGGCGGAATCAGGTAGATATTCCGCATTATGCGGTAATTTTAGGAATATATCACGTCAGAAGTGTATTTAGCCGCGAAAGTATCTGTATATATATTTAATATATGACGTTGTGCCAGTTGTTCCATTCGTCGTAATGGGAAGTGTTATTTGTGCAACACAGTATTAATCTGTTCAAGGAATTGGCATTATTCGAGAAATCGTCATTGAAGACAGATGATCGATGGGTATGTTCGCCGCTGAAAAGGGCGAGCGATGCGAGCCTTTTTCGCTGTGGGGGTGAGGCGGGAAAACATTGCCGCCAGCCACAAATCCGAAGCCATTTATAACTATGACTGGAGAGGTCAGAAAATGAACATCAAGAGCCTCCTTCTCGGCTCAGCCGCGGCCCTGATCGCGGCCAGCGGCGCGCGCGCCGCGGACGCTGTCGTCGTTGCCGAGCCGGAACCTGCCGAATACGTCAAGATTTGCGACGTCTATGGCGCCGGCTACTTCTACATCCCGGGCACCGAGACCTGCCTGCGCATCGGCGGCTATCTCCGCTACGACATGGGCGTCGGCGATTCCGGCACGTTCGATGGTGTCAACAACGTTGCCGATCACATGGACGGCGATAGGCACGACACTTATTACAAGAACATGCGCTTCACGCTGAGGACTTATACCGGCCAGGAAACCGAGCTCGGCACGTTGAAGACCTTCACCGAGACCCGGTTCCAGTTCGGCAACTCCTCTGGCGACTATGACGGAAGCTCAAGCACTGGCTGGCAAGCCGGCAATAACAAGGCAGATGGAACCAGCAAGACTTCGCTGAATTTCGCCTGGATCCAGCTCGGTGGCCTGCGGGTCGGCAAGGATGAAACGGTATACGACCAGTTCATCGGCTATGCCGGCAATGTCATCCAGGACACGCTCATCCCGTATGGTGTCAAGGATACCAACCTCATCAGCTACTACTTCGACGCAGGCAGCGGCTTCACGGGCGTGGTCTCGCTCGAAGAAGGCACCGCCGTCAACACGATCGACAGCTACGTTCCGCATGTTGTCGGCGGTTTGAAGTACAAGGGCGACTGGGGTGCGATCACCGGCGTCGTGGCCTATGACAGCAACTATGAGGAAGTGTCCGGCAAGGTCCGTCTGGACGTCAACGTCAGCAAGGAACTGACGCTGTTCGTCATGGGCGGCTACGGCACCAACGACAACATCAACGACTTCGGCACAGGCCGTACCCAATACAAGCCATGGGGCGGAAACTGGGCGATCTGGGGCGGCGGCACCTACAAGTTCAACGACAAGACCTCGTTCAACGCCCAGGTCTCCTATGACGACTGGAAGAACCTCGGCGTCGCGGCCAACGTTGCCTACACCATCGTCCCCGGTTACACGATCACGGCCGAAGTCGATTACCTCAATGCAGGAAAATTCGACGACTTCGATTTCAACAACTGGACCAAGGCCGACAAGAAGAGCAGCGTCGGCGGCATCGTTCGCTTCCAGCGCAATTTCTAACAGATCGACTGACCTCACCAGCCCGCCCGCAGCACATCGCTGCGGGCGGTTTTTTATGCCATTGGCATGAGAGTTACCCAGGGCCAAGCCGATACCTTGATTTCGCCACCCGATCGGTGAAAAGCTCCTGAAATGGAATGGCGCGACGAGGGAATCATTCTCGGCACCCGCAAGCATGGCGAAACCAGCGCCATTCTCGAGGTGTTGACGCGAGCGCATGGCCGTCATCTCGGCCTTGTTCGCGGCGGCCGTTCGCGCAAGCAGCAGCCTGTTCTCCAGCCCGGCAACCGTGTCGACCTGTTGTGGCGAGCGCGCCTTGACGAGCACCTCGGCACGTTCCAGGCCGAAGCGATCGAGATGAACGCGGCCCGGCTGATGGACAGCGCCGTCGCCGTCTACGGCTTGCAGACCATGGCCGCGCATCTGCGCCTGCTGCCCGAGCGCGATGCGCACGAAGGTCTTTACGAAACGCTTGCCGTAATGATCGTCCATCTCGACGATGCCGAAATTGCCGGCGAACTGGTGGCGCGCTTCGAGCTTCTGGTGCTGGACGAACTCGGCTTCGGCCTCGATCTCAGTCAATGTGCCGCCACCGGCACGCGACAGGACCTGGCCTATGTCTCGCCGAAGTCGGGACGCGCGGTATCGCGCGAAGCCGGTTTGCCTTGGCGCGACAAGATGCTGGCTCTGCCGGCTTTCCTGCAGCGCGGCTCCGGCCTGCGCGCCGATGCGGCAGCGGTCGAGGACGCCTTCCGGCTCACCGGCTTCTTCTTCAACCGCCATGTCTATGAGCCGCGCGGCTTCGAGCCGCCAGACGCTCGTACCGGCTTCCTCGCCGCCTTGCGCAAACATCACGCGCGCGGCAAGGCCATAGCTGGCGAGGACGCAGCCAGAGAAATCATCACATGAGCGAGGTCGAACTTTATCCTGGCCGGGTCTCACCGCTCGGCCTCGGCACCATTCCGCACGCCGACATCCTGAAATACACCGGTTTGGAATTGCTGCAGCGCATCGTCGACGGCAAGTATCCGGCGCCGCCGATTTCCTTTCAGCTGAATTTCACTCTCACCGAAGTCTCGGAAGGGCGCGCTGTCTTTCGTGGCATGCCGAGCGAGCGCCATCTCAATCCGCTGGGCAGCGTACATGGCGGCTGGGCGGCGACGCTGCTCGATTCGGCACTGGCCTGTGCCGTGCAGACGCTGCTCGAAAAGGGCGAGGCCTATACGACGGCGGAGTTCAAGGTGAATTTGACGCGGCCCATCACGCCGAAAACCGGCGAGGTGGTCTGCGAGGGCAGGGTTGTTCACAAGGGCCGCACGTTGGCGGTGTCGGAAGCGACGTTGAAGGATGCCGGCGGCAAGCTGCTGGCTTTCGGCACCGAAACATGCTCGATCTTTCCGGCCGCCAATCTGGCGGCGCGTTGACTGGCGGCGCGTTGAGTTTTCCGAGCTTGGATTTTCTGGCCGCTTGGCCGCCGCATTTGAATGTCAGTACGACGAATGTCAGTGAAAACTGGCCTGGTTTGGGGGAACCGCCATGTTTGAAAGCCTGATCGGCCTTGTCGCCATCATCGCCTTGTTCGTCATCATTTCGCGCCAGCAGAGCCGCATCGGCCTTGTCGAGCGTGAACTAGGCGCGCTGCGCAGCCTGGTCCTTTCCGGTGCCGTGCTGCCTGCGGCCCAGTCGTCCGAACAGGTGGACGACAACGCGCCCGCCGACATGGCTCCGGACGCAGCGGCTGCGACCGATATCGTTCCGCCGGAGGTAAGCGCAGCGGTCACCGCCCCGGCGCCAGCCACGGACACGGAAGACTCGACCGGCGAGATCGTCTCCGGGCCGTGGACCGCTCTAGAACCTGCACCGAAGGCGGTGGATACCGCGGAGCTTCCCGGAGCGGCGAAAGCCGCCCGCCAATCCGATGTCGAAACCGCGCTCGGCACCCGCTGGGCGGTCTGGGTCGGAGGCATCGCACTGGCGCTGGGCGGCCTGTTCCTGATCCGCTACACCATCGAAGCCGGCATTTTCGGTCCCGGCGTGCGGCTGACCATGGCGGCGTGCTCGGCCTTGTGCTGGTCGCCGGCGGCGAGTTCATCCGGCGCACCGGCTTCAAAGTACCGGTGCAAGGCGCTGCCGGCGCCTATATCCCGGCGATCCTGACCGCGGCCGGTGCCTTCATCCTGTTCGGCACCGTCTATGCCGCGCATGGCATTTACGGCTTCATCGGCCCGGCACTTGCTTTCATGCTGCTTGGCGTCATCGGGGTGGCGACGATCGCGGCAGCCCTTGTCCATGGCCAGGCGCTGGCCGGCATCGGCCTTGTCGGCGCCATGGTGACGCCGGTGCTGGTCGCCTCGCAGGCACCCAGTCCCTGGGCGCTGTTCGGCTATCTCGCGATCGTGCTCGCAGCGACCGGCGTCATCGCCCGCATGCGCGACTGGAAATTACTGATCGCGGCCGCCTTTTTCGGCACCGGTGTCTGGACCATCCTCTATATGACCGATGCGCCGGGGGCGAACCTCTCTGCCATCCTGTTCATCGACGCCGTCACGCTGGCCGTGCTCGCCCTTGTCTGGCTCGCTCGCCGTGACGGCGAACCCGGACCAGCCAGGGTTTTCGACTGGCCGTCCATCGTGCCCGGCCTGTTCGTCGCATTCTCGGCGCTGGGCCTGTCGGTCGACCCGGCCTTCGCTGCCGCCGGCTATGCCTTGCCGGGCGCCGTGGTGATCGCCGCGATGGTGGTCGTCGCGCTTTATCGGCCCCTGGCGCTGCCGCTCGTCTATGCCGCGGGACTGGTCACGGTGCTGATCTATCTCGGCATCATCCCGCCAACCTCGATCGCTTCCGAATTTTCGGGCGGTGCCCTGGGCGTCGACGGACTGCCGGTGGCCACGTCCAACGCGCTGACCTTGCGCATCGGCATCGTACTTGGCCTGGTTTTCATCGGCGCCGGCTTCTGGGCCGCACGCCGGTTCGCCGCCGGCACGCAGATCCGCGCGGCCTCATGGGCAGCGTGGGGCGTCATCGTCCCGCTGGTCGTCCTGCTGGCGCTCTGGTTCACTTTCGGCAATCTCGACCGTGACTTTGTCTACGCTGCCGCGGCGGCACTGCTGGTCGTCATTTTCGCCGCCGGTGGCGAGTGGATCGCGCGGGCCGAGGAGCCGCCGCTCAAGGGCGGTGTCGCGGTGTCGTTTGCCCTGGGCGGCGCGGCCATCGCCGGGCTCCTGCTCATGCATATGGCTTTCGATTCCGGCTGGACCACCATCCTGCTCGGTGCGGCGGCCATCGTGCCGGCGCTGGCCACGCGCCGGCGCGCCTATCCGGTGCTCGGCTGGATTTCGGTCGGCGCTGTGATCGCGGTGCTTGGCCGCGTCGCTTTCGACCCGACCATTGTCGGCGCCGGGTTCCTGTCGAGGACACCGGTCTTCAACTGGCTGTTGCCCGGCTACGGCGTGCCGGCGCTGGCCTTCGGCTTCGCCGCCTGGCAGCTCGCCCGCACCACGAATGGCCGGCCGCGCCTTGCCATGGAGGCGGCTGCGGCGCTGTTTGCGCTGCTCACGCTCGCCATGCTGGTGCGCCACGCCATGCACGGCGGCGTCATCGACACGGGTGCCATGACGCTCGCCGAACAGTCGATCTACACGCTGATCGCCATTGGCGCCGGCGCCATCCTGGTCGCCATCGACATGCGCTCGCCAAGCTCGGTGCTGCGCTATGGTTCGATGGCCGCCGGTGTGGCCTCGGTCGCCTTCATCGTTGTCAGGCATTTCGTCTTGCTGAACCCATTGTTCACCGACGAATCGACCGGCCGCATCCCGGTGTTCAACCTGTTGTTCCTCGCCTATCTCTTGCCAGCGGTCGCCGTTGGCGCGCTGGCGCTCTACACCAGGGACAAGCGGCCGAAATGGTATGCGCAGATGTTGGCTGTGGTGGCTGCCGCGCTTGCCTTCGCCTATGCCACGCTCTCGGTGAGGCGTCTGTTCAAGGGCGAGTTCATCGGCTTGTGGAGCGGCCTCGGCCAGCTGGAAACCTACACCTACTCGGCGCTTTGGCTGGTCATCGGTGTGGCGCTGCTCACCGCCGGCGTCTGGCTGAAGTCGCAGGTGCTGCGAATTGCCTCGGCCGCGCTGATCGCGATCGCCGTGCTGAAAGTCTTCATCTTCGACATGTCGGAGTTGGAGGGAGTGCTCAGGGCGCTGTCCTTCATCGGCCTCGGCGCGGTGCTGATCGGCATCGGACTGTTTTATCAGCGGCTGCTGACGCGGGCGGCGAAGGAGGGATGACACGCTTGCTTCCGTGAACAGTTCTTACCGGTTCATGGACCGCCTATTCGCTATTTTCGGATGGTGCCACGCACGCGGCGTTGTACGACTGCCTCTTTGATGAGGCCCGCGATCTTGCGGACAAACGCCGGGCTGAAGGAACCTATTGGCTTCGTCGTGACCAGATCATAAGCTTCGTCGACTTGTACGCGGTTGTACTCGTCTAGAATCAGCCACGACGGAAAATCGAGCCCACCTCTGCGGCACTCGATTTCGCTCACGGCAACATGCGTGTGGGACTGGTCGGGCTTTTGCGAAGTGAGCGGAAACAAGAAGAGTGCGGCAGGCGTTGCCGGCGTTCTAACCACAATGCAGACGGGCCGCGCCTTGCGGCCGGACTCCTCGCCGACATCAGCCTGCCGCGCCCATAGATAGTAGTATCGAAGCAAATCGCCGGGCTTAAGCATCCGGCTTGTCGCCGGTTGTGATGGCCTCCAATCCGGACATGAGTTCATCGTGGATCTCGTCCGGCGCGTCCTCAAGCGTGTAGGCTACGGCATGAGGCGAACTGACGAGCTGCCGGTATTGGGTGGCTGACAGGATGATCAGCTTCTCCTTGCCACGTTTCGTGAGAGCGACAGGCTCGATCATTGCCGTTTCGAGAATTTCGCCGGACGCCCGGTTCATGTCTGAAAAGGTGAACTGCTTCATCGGGTGGTCCTCATACGTATTTCACCTATTGTGCATATTTTACGTATCTAAGCAATCGATTTGCCGCTGCCTTCCGGTCGGGAATAAATCGGCACCAGCCAGCGTTATCTCATTGCTTGGGTGACCGGAGCGGCGGACCGCTTCGCGCTGGCCGCTTGCGCCGCGCCCGGAAGGCGCGTTCAATCGGATCAACAAGGGCGACCTCGAAAACCAGCGGTCATGGACGAAAAGAAGGCAGCAATCCTTGGCGAAATACCGCGCCTGCGCCGATACGCACGCTCGCTTTTGCGCGACCGCGACGCAGCCGACGACCTTGTTCAGGATTGCCTCGAGCGGGCGCTTGTGCGGCTCGACAATTGGCAGACAGGAGAAAGCCCCAGGAGGTGGCTGTTTACGATCATGCATCATTTGTTCATCGATCAGATGCGCAAGGTGAACCGCCGCGGCGAGGCGGCGATGCTGCCGCTGGAGGCGGGCGAGGCCGTTGCCCAGCCGGCCGAGCAGATGGAGAGCATTGCCTCGCGCGAGATCATCGACGCATTGCAGGCGATCAGCCCCGACCGTCGCGCAGCCCTTGTCATGGTTGCCATCGAAGGTTTTTCCTATGCCGAAGCCGCCAACATTCTGGGCGTGCCTGCGGGCACGCTGATGTCGCGCATTGCGCGCGGGCGTGAGGAATTGCGCGGGTTGCTGGACGACACGGCGCGCCGCCGGGCGATAAGGATCGTCGAGAAATGATCCGCCGCGACTTTTCCGAACGTGACATCCACATGGCGCTCGATGGCGAGCTGCCCGGCGATGAGCGCTCGGCCTACGATGCCTGGCTCGACGCCAATCCCGAGATGAAGGCCAAGAGCGCCCGTTTCACCGCCGACCGAGCGGCGCTGCGTGCCGCCTTCGCCGACGTGCTGGACGAAGCCGTGCCTGCGCGGTTGCGCAAGGTCGTGCTTGGCGAGACGCCGGTCAAGGCATCTGTGCCACGCTCACGCTGGTGGCTTGCCGCTGCTGCCGCCGTGCTTCTGGTCACTGGCGGACTTGGTGGCTACTTTGCCGGCATCGATGGCATCGGCCAGGAGGACCCGGCGGAAGATCGGCTGGCCGAGCAGGCAATCGCGGCCCATGTCATCTATGCCGCCGAAAAGCGGCATGCCGTCGAGGTGCCGGCCAGCGACAAGGACCATCTGCAGACTTGGCTGTCCAACCGGATAGGGCTGAAGCTGGTGGCGCCGGACCTGACCGCCGACGGATTCCAGCTGGTCGGCGGCCGGCTGTTGCCGGCAGGCGAGAGCAAGGCCGCCATGCTGCTTTACGAGGACGGCAATGGGCAGCGTATCTCGCTGTTCGTCACCACCGAATCGACCGAGAATGCCAAGGGCACCTACGCCGCCGCGCAAGACGGACCCGAGGCCGTCTACTGGCTGGACAAGGGCTATGGCTGTGCCGTGGTCGGCTCCTTGCCGCGCGAGCGGTTGGCCGAGGTCGCGAGGAGCGCCTACACGCAACTTGTAAACGGGCTGGCAAGCTGAACGGCATCGCTTTTGCCGGTGCCGTCGATGCGCGAATGCTGATCCGGTCGAAGGACCTTTTGCGCCCGTCGGGCCGGCGTCGGATTTGTCACAATTCGGCCCTAATCGAGGTGCGATAGCGCTTGATGAATGCCGTCGCATCGCCCCGAAAATCGGAAACGGTTTTTGGAAACCCGAGGCGAAGATTCAAGGTGGTGGAGCGGACTTCGTGCGCCCAGGTGGACGCCGGTTTTCCCAACGCCCTGGTTGGCGTCAAGGACGTGTTCGAGTAGGGCCATTTCCACCACCAATCGAGGTTTTCTGAAGCCGCATGCCTGCCGAGATCCGCACGGCCCGCGCGTCTGACGTCGATGATCTCGCCGCCATTGAGAAAGCTGTTTTCTCAAGCGACCGTATTTCCCGCCGCTCCTTCCGCCTGTTCATCGAGCGTGAAACCGCCGAGACGCTGGTCGCCGAAGTCGACGGCCGCGTGGCCGGCTATGCGATCGTGCTGTTTCGCAAGGGCAGCGGCGTGGCGCGCCTCTACTCGATTGCGACCAGTCCGTTTTTCGGCGGACTGGGTGTCGGCCGCATGCTGCTCGGATCCGCCGAAGATGCCGCCTTCGAGCACGACCGCATGATGCTGCGCCTCGAAGTTCGCGAGGACAACAGCCGCGCGATCCGCATCTACGAACGGGCCGGTTATCGCAAGATCGGCCGTGAGCCCGGCTACTATGAGGATGGCGAAACGGCACTTCGCTACGAAAAGACGTTGCGTGGCGGCATTCCGATCGCCACCAAGGTTCCGTTCTACCCGCAGACCTGCGAATTCACCTGCGGCCCGTGCTGCCTGATGATGGCGATGGCCAATTTCGATCGCGGCTTCGTGCCGGATCCGGTCATGGAAATCCGCCTGTGGCGTGAAGCGACGACCGTCTTCATGATGTCGGGTCCCGGTGGTTGCGAACCGTTCGGCCTTGCTGTCTCGGGCTACGAAAGCGGGCTCGCGGTGGAGATCTACGTTTCCTTCTATGGCGCGCTGTTCCTGCAATCGGTGCGCAGTGAGGACAAGCGCAGGGTGATGGAACTGGCCCAGGTCGACTTTCGCCGACGCGCGGAACTTTACGGTATCCCGGTGAATTACCGTGCATTCACAATCGACGATATCCGCGCTGCGATCGCTGGGGGAAAGCTGGTGCTGGTGCTGATCAGCGGCTTCCTGATGTTCGGCAAGAAGGTGCCGCACTGGGTGCTGGCGATCGGCGATGACGGCGACCATATCCTGATCCACGACCCTTGGGTCGAGGATGAAAGGCAGGAGACCATTCTTGATGCAGCCAACATTCCCGTGCCTTACGGCATCTTCATGAACATGGCGCAGTTCGGTCGCGATGGACTGCGTGCCGCCATCACTCTGGGAAAGCGTGACAGATAATGACCTGGGTCATCCTTACCGGCAGGCAGAGCGATCTCGACCAGGTGGCGACACCGCACAAGATCATCACCAATCGCGACTATCTCGCGCATCCGTCACTGTTTCGCGGCCAGCGGCCGAAGGTCATCAACCTGTCGAACAATTACGCCTACCAGAGCCGCGGCTACTATGCGTCGCTGCTGGCAAGCTCGCGCGGCCACAAGGTGATCCCGACGGTCGAAACGATGATCGACCTTTCGGAGCGCAAGCTCTATGAACACGCGCTGCCGGAACTGGAGCTGGCGCTCAACAAATGCCGCAAGGACCTCGGCGACGTTTTTCCGCAAAAGGTCTGCATCTTCTTCGGCATCGGCCCGTCGAAAATCTGGGACCGCTTCGCCAAACTTCTGTTCGACTGGTTCCGCGCGCCGGCGCTCGAAGTCCACATCAAGGACAGCGCCGAATGGGCCTCGATCCGCAAGATCGGTTTCCATCCGCTGGCGCGGATGACCGAGGACGAGGAAAAAAGCTTCATCCAGTGCCTGGAGACCTACACCAACCGCGAATGGCGCGACACCAAGGGCCGCACGCCGGCGCGCTACACCTTCGCCACGCTGGTCGACCCGCATGAGGAATTGCCGCCCTCGGAGATATCGTCGCTGCGCTATTGGGCCAAGATCGCCGAGAAGATGGGCGTCGAAATCGAGCCGATCACCAAACGGGACCTCGCCAAGCTCGCCAATTACGACGCGCTGTTCATCCGCGAGACCACCTCGATCTCCAACCACACCTATCGTTTCGCCCGCCGCGCCCAGCAGGAAGGAATGCCGGTGATCGACGATCCGCTGTCGATGATCCGCTGCACCAACAAGGTCTATCTCAACGAGCTGATGGCCTACAACAAGGTGCCGGTGCCGCCGACGGTGATGATCGCCGGCACCTCGGATCTCGAACTGGCGGCGCAGACCCTGGGCTTTCCGCTGGTGCTGAAGATCCCGGATTCGTCGTTCTCGCGCGGCGTCAAGAAATGCGCCAATTTCGAGGAACTGAAGACGCTGGCCACCGAATGGCTGGAGGATTCCGACCTTCTGATCGCGCAGAAATTCATTCCGACCGAGTATGACTGGCGCGTCGGCGTGCTCGGCGGCCAGCCATTGTTTGCCGTGCACTATCTGATGGCCAAGAAGCACTGGCAGATCGTCAACCACAAGGCCAACGGCAAGCCCGACCAGGGCGGCATCAAGACCTTCACGCTAAAGGAAACGCCGGCGCATGTCGTCGAGACGGCAGTGAAGGCGGCGCGCTGCATCGGTGACGGGCTCTATGGAGTCGATCTCAAGGAGACCAAGGACGGCGTCTTCGTCATAGAGGTCAACGACAATCCCAACCTCGACCATGGCTGGGAGGATTCCGGCGAGAAGGACGAGGTCTGGGTGCGGCTGACGCAGTGGTTCCTGGAGCGGCTGGACCGGCCGGGGCGGTAATTTGATCGGGGGTAGAACATGCAGTTCATCGTCATCGAGGATTTCACCGGCTGCGATCGCAAGGAGATCTACCGCCGCTTTCGCGACCGCGGCCGCCTGAAACCTGACGAGCTTCTCGTGCACCACAGTTGGATCGCGGCGGACATGAGCCGCTGCTTCCTGCTGGTGGAGACCGATGACGTCACACTGCTGCAGCGTTGGGTCATCGAATGGGCGGATCTGGTGGAGTTCGAGATCATCCCCGTGGCGACAAACAAGGACATGGCTGAGGCATTGAGCGGGCACCTCTGATCATCGCCGCACACTACGTCAACGCAGTGCCGGCGAGCCGACTGCGCGCCGACACTCGTCGATCAGCCACAGGCGAAACGCCGCCACGACATCGCGCCTGGCGCTGCGCTCCGGGATCGTCAGGCAATAGGGCTGGCGCAGCTCCAGTGCCTGGGCGAGGGGCCTGACAAGTCGGCCGTCTGCCAGCGCCGCGGCACAGTAGATCCCTTGCGCCAGCGCCACGCCCAATCCCGAAATGGCAAGGTCGAGTGCCGCGCGCGATGAGTTGGCCGAGAGGCCGCGCTGCGCTGCCCGGCCGGGCTCGATGCCGGCCGCCTCGAACCAGTTGTGCCAGGACGGAAAGGACGCACCAGTCGGTCCCCAGCCCGTGTGGATAAGCGGCAGGCTGGCCAGGCCCTCGGGTTTGATTGTGTCCGCCAGCCCGGGGGCACACACGGGATAGACTGCGTCCTGGACGATGTCCTCGGTCGGGTGCTCGCGATAATGCGGCCCATAGGAGAGCCTGATGTCGATCAGTTCACGGTCGAACGGCACCGGGTCGTCGTCGCCTCTGAGCGATATGTCGACGACGCCATGGCTTGAGGCAAAACCAGCGAGACGCTGCGAAAGCCAACCCATGGCCATGGATGGCGGCACCGACACCACAAGGCGTGGGCGGAACGTATCGCCGCCCAGCTGGCGCGCGACGCTGCCGATCTCCTGGAAGGCCATGGTCAGCCTGGGCAGCATCTCGACGCCGGCCTCGGTGAGGACGACGCGCCGGTTGACGCGGTGGAACAGCTTGCGGCCCATCTGCTCCTCGACCGTGCGGATGAGCTGACTGACGGCAGCGGCCGACACCGAAAGCTCTTCCGCCGCCGCGGCAAAGCTGCCTATACGGGCCGCAGCCTCGAAAGCTTGAAGCCCTTTGAGAGAGGGAGGTACGGCCATAATCACCGAATAGATAAGTTCAGCTTATCTAGATTGCAGAAATCGTCGTTTTTGGAAAGGTTGTTCATTGGCTACAGTGGGTTCATCAAACTCCAGTCTGGATCGAAGCACGTGGATCATCGTGACGTAATTTCATCGCTGACGCAGGAGGAGCGCAATCGGCTGACCGCCAAGTCTGATGTTGCGGGCCTCGTTCAGCTTGCTGCTCATTGGGGCGCGATCGTGGTCGTCGGATCGCTGATCGCCGTCAAGGTGCCGTTCTGGCCACTGCTGATGCTGCCGCAAGGTATCCTCATCGTCTTCCTGTTCACGCTGCTGCACGAAACGGTCCATCGCACGGCCTTTGAGTCGCAATGGCTGAACGATGCCGTGGCGCGGGTGTGCAGCCTGGCGATCGCGCTGCCGGCGGACTGGTTTCGCTATTTCCATTTCGCCCACCATCGATACACGCAGGACCCGCAGAACGACCCGGAACTGGCCTTCCCCAAACCGGAGACATGGCGGCAATATCTCGTCCACATATCCGGCATCCCTTTGTGGTGGGGCCACCTCAAGACGCTTTATGCCAATGCGATGGACCGCGGCCGGGAAAGCTACGTTCCGCCAAAGGGCTATGACAAGGTGCGCATCGAGGCACGCGCCATGATTGCCTTTTACGCCGTGGTCCTTCTGCTGGCCGTCTATTTCCGGCTCTCGGTGCTTCTCTATGTCTGGATCTTGCCCGCTCTGTTGGGGCAGCCGTTTCTGCGCCTCTATCTCTTAGCCGAGCACGGCCGTTGTCCGTTCGTCGCCAACATGCTGGAGAACACCAGGACCACGCTGACCAACTGGCTGGTCCGCAGGCTGGCGTGGAACATGCCGTTCCATGCCGAGCATCATGCCTATCCAGGCGTGCCGTTTCATCAACTGCCGCGGTTTCATGCGCTGATCGAGCGGCATCTCAAGGTGGTCGAGCCCGGCTATGTCAGCTTCCACGGCAAATACATCGACACGCTGCGTTGACGATGGCCGGCCTCAGCCGGTCTGGCTGTGGAGCGCTCGGGATTTCAACAGACGCTGGATCTCGGCGGCCGTTGACGGCACGCCGATCAGATAGCCCTGCGCCTCTGTACAGCCATTGCCGCGCAGGATGTCGAGTTGCGCCTCGGTCTCGACCCCCTCGGCGGTGACAGTGATGCCAAGCTCGGCGCCCAGCCCGATGACGGTGCGAACGATCGCCGCGGCGTCACGATTGCCCAGGTCGTGGATGAACGAACGATCGATCTTGATCTTGTCGACGGGAAAACGCCTGAGATAGCCGAGCGAAGAATAGCCGATGCCGAAATCGTCCAGCGCGATACGGATGCCGAGTTCGCGCAACTGCCGCAGCGTCCTTAGCACCGCCTCGCTTTCGTCCATCAGCACGGTTTCGGTGATTTCAAGCTCCAACCGACCGGCTGGCACGCCGGAGAAAGCCAGCGCCGAGATGACGCTGCGGGCGAAGCTGCCGCTTTTAAGTTGCACGGCCGAGACATTGACCGCGACGCGCAGGCCGGCGGGCCAGTCGGCCGCCGCCGTGCAGGCTTTCCTCAGCGCCCATTCGCCAAGCGGCACGATCAATCCGGTGTCTTCGGCGACCGGAATGAAGCTGTCCGGCGCCACCGTGCCGCGTGTCGGCGAATGCCAGCGCATCAAGGCTTCCGCGCCGACGATCTCCCCGGATGCGATGTTCATGATGGGCTGGAAATCGAGGTCGAACTCCTGGCGCGGCAGCGCGGTCTCAAGGTCGACCTCCAGCGCACGCCGTGCCTGTACCATTGCGTCCATTCCGGGTTCGAAGAACCGATACAGATTGCGCCCTTCGCTCTTCGCCCGATAAAGCGCTGTATCGGCGTTCCTCAGCAGCGTGTCGGCATCTCGGCCGTCGTCGGGGAAAACCGCGATACCCAGGCTGATTCCGATATGCATCTCGCGGCTCTTGTCGCGGAACGGTTTTCCGATTGTCTCGACGATGCGCTTCGCGAGTTTTTCAGCACTGGCAATGCCCTTGAAATTGAACTGGATGATGACGAATTCATCGCCGCCGAAGCGGGCGACGACGTCGTTTTCATTATGCAGGCAGCGCTGTAGTCGCTCGGCCACGCTCTTCAGAAGCCAGTCGCCGGCCGGATGTCCCCAGGTGTCGTTGACCGCCTTGAAGCGATCGAGATCGAGCGAGAAGATCGCCAGCGGCGTGGCCGCCGTGTCCTCCAGCGCAAGGTCGAGCCGTTCGCGGAACATCGAGCGGTTGGGCAGGCCGGTCAGCATATCGTGATGCGCAAGATGGGTCATGCGCTCTTCGGTACGGCGGCGCTCCGTAACATCGTCGAAGGTCGCCACCCAACCGCCGCCGCTCATCGGCTGGCGGGTGACCAGAACCGTCCTGCCGTCGGTAAGATGCCGATAGGCCGAGTGCATTTTTCTCGCCACCAGGCAGGCCTCGGTCTTGGCGACTTCGCTGTCGACATCGATCTTCGTATAGATGCCGAGCTCCAGCAATCGTTCGAGCGCGTCGCGGTGCGTTGTTCCAAGCGGGAAGTCCGCCGCGGTGACGTTGTAGAGTTCTAGAAAACGCCCGTTGCGCACGATCATCTTGCCGTCGGCGTCATACATCAGCAGGCCTTGCGACATGTTGGCGAGCGCTGCGTCGAAGCGGCGGTGCTGCTCCTTGAGATCCTCTTGCGCGCGGCGCTGCTCGGTGATGTCTTCATAGATCGAGACCCAGCCGCCCAGAGCCAGAGGGCGGTGCGAGATGCTGACGATGCGGCCGTCCGACAGTGTTTCTTCGTAGGTCGACGGCTTTGCCTGATCGATATAGGGCTTGCGGATGGCGTAGAGTTCGTCGGCGGTTTGCGAGGCGATGCCGATATCGGCGCTGTGGCGCAGAATGTCGAGGAATCGGATGCCGGGCCTTATCACGCTGGCTTCGAGGCAAAAGATGTTCAGGTAGTTGCCGTTGCAGATGATCATCCGCTCGTCGGCGTCGAACATGCACAGGCCGTGCGACATGTTCTCGACCGCAGCCGAAAAGCGTTGGTTCTGCTCGCGCAGTTCGTCTTCCATGTGGCGGGAGTGGTCCATGCCTTCGGCCTCCCGTTTCGGGATGGTCGGACCATCCTTGGCATCAGCGACGGGCATGAGCGCGCCTGCGGACCGTGATCGAACGCGCTATTGTGGCCGCCGCCGGTTAATTTAGCGTTTTTAGCCGATTGCGGTCGCCGAAACCTGGTGCCGCGACGTCTCGATCGCGGAAAACCGCTTCAGGAACGCATTTTGCGCCCAGGTCACCGAGCGTGGCGTGAAATCGAAGCGGTCGGCATTGAAGCCGCGCGGCCGGCCGAAGAACTCGGTCGCCTCGGCGGTCGAAAAGCCGGCGAGCAGCGTTGCCTCGAAATAGGCGGCGATCTGGTCGGCGCGCTTGATCTCCTTGCGCAGCGCAGCACCCGGTTCCGGCAGCGAGAAGCGCAGATGGATGGCGCGCTGCAGCCGCAACTCACAATCCTTGTAGCTGCCGCCCATTACCGATTTGAACGGTGAGATCATGTCGCCGATGACATATTCGGGGGCGTCGTGCAGAAGAGCCGCCAGCCCGGCGTCGGCCGAAGCCTCGGGTACCAGGTCGCGGAACAGCGCTTCGACCAGCAGCGAGTGCTGGGCGACCGAAAAGGCATGCTCACCGCTGGTCTGGCCGTTCCAGCGGGCAACGCGGGCGAGCCCATGCGCAATGTCTGAAATCTCGATGTCGAGCGGCGAGGGGTCGAGCAGGTCGAGCCGGCGGCCCGACAGCATGCGCTGCCAGGCGCGTGCCGGTGCGCCGACGCGGTCGGCCGCCATCAGACCCCCTCCGCGCTGGCGGCTTCCTGCGGGAAGGTGAATTTTGCCCAACCGGGAATGGCCAGCGTAACTGGAACGTCCGCCGCCATGATCGGCAGATCGGCGTCGAGCGCCGCCTTGATCCGGTCGATACGGACAATCGCCAGACCAGCCGTGCCGGCAGTCGAGCCAAGCGTGCCAACCGGCCTGCCTTCGACGGTCAGCTCAGAGCCGGGCGCGGGCAGGGGCCGGTCGGCTGACACAATCAGCACGCGCCGCCTGGCGGTGCCGCGATGCTGCATGCGCGAGACGACCTCCTGGCCGACATAGCAGCCCTTCTTGAAGCCGACGCCACCGGTTTCGTCCAGCAGCACGTCGTGGGGGAAGGCGTCTCCGAGTTGGTAGTCGCTGCCGCTTTCGGCAATGCCGCCGGCAATGCGGAAGGCTTGCCACGCGGCAAGATCGCTGCGCTCATCTGTTTCGCCATAGGAACGCGTGACGGCACCCTTCGGAAAGCGTGTGTCGGCGGCTGCCGTTGAATCAGATTGTGAGGGTGTTGATTCATGTCCCCATGCGACGGTGACAAATGCCTGATCGGATTTTGCAATCTCGACCTTGGCGCGCAGTTTGTAGAGCGTCAGCCGGCGTATGAAATCGTCCGCTATGTCGGCACGGCATTCGAGCCGGAATGCATTCTCGCCGGTGCGCGAGATCAGGAAATCGAACAGGATCTTGCCTTGCGGCGTCAGCAGCGCACCGGGCTTGGCTTCGCCGGGAGCCAGAATGTCGAGATCGGTGGTCACGATGTTTTGCAAAAAATGCTCGGCATCCGGACCTGATACGGAAATGAGGGCGCGGTCTTTGAGCTGGGCAAAGGGCATGGGCGGAAAAGCAACCTGATCTTGCAAAATGGTCGGCCTTTACGTAAGCCGCTGGCACTCCCCCCGCAAGAGAGCATGGCCATGATCTACGACCTCATCCTGACAGGCGGCACAGTGGTCAACCATGACGGCGAAGGGGCTCGCGACATCGGCGTGAAGGACGGGCGCATCGCTGCCATCGGCGGTCTCCGCCAGGCCTCGGCCGGCGAGACGATCGACTGCCGCGGCCTGCATATCCTGCCGGGTGTCATCGACAGCCAGGTGCACTTTCGCGAGCCGGGACTGGAGCACAAGGAAGATTTGGAAACGGGGTCGCGCGCGGCCGTGCTTGGCGGCGTCACCGCCGTGTTCGAGATGCCCAACACCAATCCTTTGACCACCAGCGAGGCAGCGCTTGCCGACAAGGTCCGGCGCGGCACGGATCGCATGCATTGCGATTTCGCCTTCTGGGTCGGCGGTACCCGCGAAAACGCCGGGGATGTCGGCGAGCTTGAGCGGCTGCCGGGCGCTGCCGGGATCAAGGTTTTCATGGGCTCGTCCACTGGCGACCTGCTGGTCGAGGATGACGAGGGCGTGGCGTCGATCCTGAGAAACACGCGCCGGCGCGCCGCCTTTCATTCGGAAGACGAATTCCGGCTGCGCGAGCGTCTTGGCGAGCGCATCGAGGGCGACCCGGCATCGCACCCTGTCTGGCGCGACGAGATCGCCGCCTTACGCTGTACCGAACGGCTTGTACGCATCGCGCGCAGCGTTCGCGCCCGCATTCATGTCCTGCACATCTCGACGGCCGAGGAGATTGTGTTTCTCGAACAACACAAGGATGTCGCGACCTGCGAGGCAACGCCGCATCATTTGACGCTAAGCGCCGACGACTACGCACGCCTTGGCACGCTGATCCAGATGAACCCGCCGGTGCGCGCCGCCCGCCATCGCGACGGCGTCTGGCACGGCATTGCCCAAGGCGTCGTCGACGTGCTCGGCTCCGACCATGCGCCGCACACGCTGGCCGAGAAGGCCAAGCCGTATCCGGCCTCACCGTCGGGAATGACCGGCGTGCAGACGCTGGTGCCGATCATGCTCGACCACGTCAATGCCGGCCGGCTGACCTTGCAGCGCTTTGTCGACCTGTCCAGTCATGGCCCGCAGCGGATCTTCGGCATGGCCAGGAAAGGCCGCATCGCAGCCGGCTATGACGCCGACTTCACCATCGTAGACATGATGCGGCGCGAGATGATCACCAATGCGCAGGCCGGCTCGAAAGCCGGCTGGACGCCTTATGATGGCAGGGAAGTGACGGGTTGGCCGGTCGGCACCGTCATTCGAGGCCGACGTGTCATGTGGGAGGGCGAAATCGTCACGCCAGGCCAAGGCAAAGCGGTGGAGTTTTCCGAGGCATTGCCCGTCTAGGCTCCCGGATCTCTGCAAGGGCAGAGGCAGAAAGCTCAATCCCCGGCGACGAAGAACGACCACTGTCCGGCAGGCGTGATGCCGACACGGTAGAAGATATAGGCGCCGAACTGCTTCATATCATTGAAATCGCCGGCGGTGACGATCTTGAAGAGCTCGACCCGCTGCTTGGCGTCCAGCTTGTCCAGCGGCAGGGCGAAGAAATACGGCCACACATAGAGTTCTTGTGGCGTGCCGGCATCGAGGTGGACGTAGCCGGCATTAAGCACCTCCTCCAGGATGGCCAGAATCTCCTGGCCGTCTGGGTCTCCGGAGAGGCCCTTGAGGAAGGCGATGGCGTCGCCGTCTATGTCGGTCAGCGATATCTGTGTCATGCTCTCGCCCGTGCCGATCAACGGTCGCAGCTTTTCGATATCGCCGCCCTTGCAGGCTTCGACGATCAGATCGTGCATGCGCCGCACCGGTTCCGGCAGCTTGCCGAGATCGTAGACGACCTCAGGCACCGGCGTTTCCGGATCGACGCGCGGTCTGGTCACGCCGCCATCCGCCGGGCTGTCCGGCTCGGCTTCGGCAGGAGCAGTCGGCTGGCTGGCCGGCGGCGGTGTTCCGACCGGGTTGGGCATTGGCACGGCGCTTCCGGGGGGCGACATGTCGTCGTCGGCCGGCGGCGTGACTGTCGGGGGGAGCTCTTCGCGCTTGATTTCGCTCAGCGCATACACGGGGCTGCTCGCGAGACACACAAGCAGGGGAATCGCGGCACAGCAAGCGGCGAAGGAGATGCGAAGGATCAAGCCACACGGCTTGCCTGACATCGAAAAACTCACTGCCCGTTTCTCCCTGCTTCCGGGCATGACGCCCGAGCGGCATGTTCCCGTCAAAGAACCGGACGTCGGTTCAGTGCCGCAGCCGTTCAGGTTCGAAGGCGCCAGCAATCACCTTTTCACGCATACGGTCGAGCAGGGCAAGGGCCGAGGTCTCGCCATTGGCACGCAACATCTCGCCGAAGGCTGTTTCGAGCGCTGCTTCGGCGATGATCTCGGGCTCTATCCCGGCGGAGAGACCTTCCGCCCAGGCCTCGCTGTGGCTTTCCACGGCGGTCAGGCGTTTTTCTTCCCTGACCAGCGCGTCGATGTCGTTGACACCATGTTCCATAAGCGAATGTCCACCCTTTCAAGCTGCGATCCATCGATGTGGATCAGGCCTGATCTGTTCATTTCACACGCAGGGGCAATTAAGTATTTGTAAATACGACATTTTTTTGATCGTCTTTTACAAAGCCCGATTGCCTTGTGCGAAGCTGCGTTCAGCTCGAGTCAAACTTAGCCGATTGGGGCGGCCTGCGGGGCGAAAACCTTCAGTTTGAGTTAATTCCGCTTTCGCGCGGTAAGGTTTCGTTAATACTGTTGCAGAAGTGCAACATGAGGATTGCACCAAGATATCGCCTGGCACAAGCCGATATATCCGCTGTGCCCAGCAATGATCCGGATAGTTGTTGATGAGCGAGTGCCTAGTTGCCGTAACGCGAGGCGATATCGCGAGATAGCGTCTCGCCTTCCTTCATGTAGCGGCTGATGGCTTCGGTCGCCGAGGGCGTGCACCTCGTATAGGTGCCGCCGAAAGAGCGGTAGCCGCGATTGAAGCTGGCGATGAAGCGGGCGCGCCGCTCGGCGTCCGGATTTTCCGAATCGAGCAGTTTTGTCATCTCGACACGCCACTGCTCGCCCTTCTCGCCGCACAGATTGCGCAGGAAATGCAGCGAGCCCAGAACCTCCGCCAGCCGCATCAACCCAGGCTCGAACGGCGACTCGGCGCTGAGCGCGGGCCGTATCGAAACGGTCGTGCTGACGGAAAGACACACGGCGAGGAGCATGGATGGACGGTTCATAAGCCTTCTCTACCCAACGGCGTGGCTCTGCCAAACAGGATAAGTCTTTGTGGCGAAACAATTTGTCGCCTGCAAGGCGGTTTTCAGGGCAGCAGTCCGGCGTTTCTGCCAGGGGCCAACAAGTCTTCTGCGACCGCGAATACCGAGCCTGCTAGCGGCAGCGCCGCCATCTCGATGAGCGTATAGAAGGCCGCCGTCTCTGCATCGTCGCTGGCCACCGCCTCGCCGCCGGCATAGACGGCTCCGAAGACTGTGAGGAGATAGTCAACCGGGTGGCTGTCGTCCCTGCCGTCGATGTGGATTTCCCGAAGCCGGCGATAATCGGTGGCCCGCAAGCCGGTCTCTTCCAACAGTTCGCGAGCGATGGCTTGCTCCAGCGTTTCGTCGGGCTCGACCTTGCCGCCTGGAAAGGCATAGAGCCCCTGCGAGGGTTGCCGCGCCCGCTTGACCAGAAGCACGGTGTCTGCGCGCACGACGGCGACCGAAACTGCCGGAAGTGTCTTGCGCGCTTTGTTCATGGGTTCCCGATCAGGCGTGAAGCTGGTCTGTTGTGGAACCGCCAGCATGCGGAAGCTTTAGCGGTTGCGCAACGGCGGTTCTATCGCCACTTTCAAGCTGAACCATTCGAAGGGCGCCAATCGACCATGTGCGGACGTTTTGCCTTGACCGCGACGCCGGACCAGACTGCCGCCTTGCTAGGTTTGGCTGAACTGGAGGATTTCCCGGCGCGCTACAACATCGCACCAACCCAACCGATCCTGATGGCGGTCGCCGGCCCCCCGCAGGCGCCGGGCTCCAATCTGCCGGACCGGCAGCCGATGCTGGTGCGCTGGGGGCTGATTCCGACCTGGGTCAAGGATACCAGGGAATTTCCGCTGCTGTTCAACGCGCGCTCTGAAGGCGCAGCTGAGAAGGCCTCGTTCAAAGCCGCCATGCGCCATCGCCGCGCGCTGGTGCCGGCGTCGGGTTTTTACGAGTGGCGGCAAACTGGTGGCAAGAAGGGGCAGCCCTACTGGATCAGGCCTAGGCATGGCGGGTTGCTCGCCTTTGCCGGCTTGATCGAGACCTATGCCGAGCCGGGCGGTTCGGAAATGGACACCGGCGCTATCTTGACCGTCAACGCCAATGCCGACATCGCCCATATTCACGACCGCATGCCGGTGGTGATCGATCCCAGGGATTTCGCCCGCTGGCTGGATTGCCGCACGCTCGAGCCGCGCGATGTCGCCGACCTGTTGCGGCCGGCACAGCCTGATTTCTTCGAGGCAATTCCCGTCTCCGACCTCGTCAACAAGGTCGTCAACACCGGACCGGAGATCCAGGAGCGGGGCGAGATCGGGCCGGAGCCCGAAAAAGTCAAGCGCCAGAAGCCCGGCGCGGACGACAGTCAGCTGACGTTGTTTTAGCTGAGCTGTTCTTCAGGGCCGCATGTCAGCGCCCTCATGCCTGGCACCTTTGGCGCCAGCCACACACTGCTTCAGGCAGCGCGGGGCGATACGATCTTCTGCGCCGGCTTCTTCTTCTTCGCGGTGTGGAGAAGTGCGGCGACGATCGCGGCCGGGCCTATGGCGCGATAGTGGTTGGCCAGCGCCGGTTGCTTGGCGCGATTGGATTCCTGCTTGCTTCGGAGCATGTCTCTCTTCCCAGGTAACATTTTCGTGTCTGCGTTTGATGGCCGATTCTGACCAAATCGTGACGCCTGCTGATCTAGCCGGCGAATGTTTCATGACTGTGCCGACATGTTTAATAAAATGTTTCAGTGGCTCATTACCTGTGATCCAGCGACGTTTTTGCCGAAACTAGCGACTTGACGGCAACACTCGCCAAGGCGATAAAGCCGCCCATGAAAACGTCTTTCGCCATTTGTGGCATTTGCATTATTGGCTAGCCTCGCGCTGGTCCGGACGTTTTCGCCTCATCTTTCCCCAGATTGGACAAACGCCCCGGCCAGCAGGCTGGAGCCTGATTTGCGTCTTGGCGCGGGCTGGCTCCATCCAGATGAAAGATCTGAAACGGGAAGGCACGAATGTCTGACGCATCGCAGGGCCTGCGCCTCTACAACACGCTGACGCGGACGAAAGAGGATTTCGTCCCGATCGATCCGCTGAACGTGCGCATGTATGTCTGCGGTCCGACCGTCTACGACTTTGCCCATATCGGCAATGCCAGACCGGTGATCGTCTTCGACGTGCTGTTCCGCCTGCTGCGCCAAGTCTATGGCGAGGCGCACGTCACCTATGTGCGCAACATCACCGACGTCGACGACAAGATCAACGCGCGCGCTCTGCGCGACTTCGGCGGCGAGATCGCTTCCGGAACACTTTCGCTCAACGAGGCGATCAGGCGGGTCACCGAAAAGACCGCCGACCAGTTCCACAGCGATGTGGCGGTTCTCGGCTGCCTGGAGCCGACGGTCGAGCCGCGCGCCACCGAATTCGTCGAGCCCCGCGCCGACGGCAAAGTCGACATGATCACCTTGATTCAAAGCCTGATCGAACGCGGCCATGCCTATGTTGCCGCGGGCGAAGTCCTGTTCGATACGGCGTCGATGCCGGACTACGGCCAGCTGTCGAAGCGCAATCTCGACGAGCAGCAGGCTGGTGCTCGCGTCGCCGTCGACGCGCACAAGAAAAATCCCGGCGATTTTGTCCTGTGGAAGTTGTCGTCGCCGGAGGAGCCCGGCTGGAATTCGCCATGGGGCAGGGGTCGGCCGGGCTGGCACATCGAATGCTCGGCAATGTCGGCCGCCTATCTTGGCGAGGTGTTCGACATCCATGGCGGCGGCCTCGACCTGATCTTCCCGCACCATGAGAACGAGATCGCCCAGTCGCGCTGCGCCCATGGCACGGACGTGATGGCCAACATCTGGATGCACAACGGCTTCCTGCAGGTCGAAGGCCAGAAAATGTCGAAAAGCGTCGGCAATTTCTATTCGATCAACGAACTGCTGGAGACCGAGACCTTTGGCGGCCGCAAATGGCCGGGCGAGGTGCTGCGGCTGGCGATGCTGATGACGCACTACCGCGAACCAATCGACTTTTCCGTGCGCAAGCTGGAAGAGGCCGAGAACACGCTGCGCAAATGGAAGCGAGTAGCTGATGGAGCGCGTTATGAAACGGGCCCCCCTAGCAGCTTTGTTAAGGCACTTTCGGACGACCTTTCGACACCTCAGGCCTTTTACATATTGGCGGAGCTCGTTTCAGACGCGAGCAAAGGTCTGGGGTCGGAGGGCTCAGAAACGCCCTTTGTTGAAATTGATGGCGATCCAATAGACGTCGAATTTAAGTTGAATGCCGCTGCTGAGGTAAAGGCAGCTTTGTTATTTCTTGGTTTTGACTTTGCGGAAGCAAAAGTTGCCGAACATGCCATTGTTGAGGCAATTGAAACCCGACTTGCCCTCATAGCGTCGAAGAACTGGGCCGAGGCCGACCGCATCCGCGACGAACTGCTGGCGCAAGGTGTACAGTTGAAGGACGGTAAGGATCTGGTCACTGGCGAGCGAGTGACGACGTGGGAGGTCAAGCGGTGAGGTTGGCGCGAAACACTTTTGAAAGGTTGGCGGAGACCCTGGTGACAGCCGATCTCCCCCCTTGCGGGGGAGATGTCCGGCAGGACAGAGGGGGGTGTGAAGGAACGCCATCGTTTCTGTTTGCCTACCCTCGTTTCGACCGTTTCCTGAGAAGGCAGCGGTCTCCAATTGATAAGCGGGCGGGACAGCACCCCCCTCTGCCCTGCCGGGCATCTCCCCCGCAAGGGGGGAGATCAGCCCTCGTCGCCGATTTCGCTAATCACCGGCGAAGGGGTGTTTGATGGGACACGATCTCGTTCCGCAACGACACCGCCGGAATGCAAAATCCATGCGTCGCGTCATGACCGATGCGGAGTTGAAACTTTGGAATGAGTTGCGTGCTCACCAGCTTATGGGGATGAGCTTTCGACGGCAGGTGCCGATCGGACCTTATATCGTTGACTTTGCTTGCTCGGCCTATCGTCTCATCGTCGAGGTAGACGGCAGCCAGCATGCGGATAGCGAAAATCTACAACAAGACGAGACACGCAGCGCATATTTTAAGAGCAGTGGCTGGACCATCCTGCGCTTCTGGAACGACGACGTCATTCGCGATATCGACAATGTCTGCCAGCACATCGTCATCGAGGCCGGCCTGGCCGCTGCCGAAGTGCTGGCGATCGAACCAGCTAGGGAGGCAATTTCATGATAGACCATCTTGGCATCACCGTTGCCGATTTCGATGCTTCGAAGGCTTTCTATGACAAGGCGATGGCGCCGCTTGGTGCAGCGCTCCTCTACATGGTGCCGCTGGAATACACCGGCGGCGCCAAGGTCGGCGGCTATGGCCGTGACCGGCCGGTGTTCTGGCTGAGTTCGGCCAAGGACAAGCCCAGGGATCACCAGCACGTCGCCTTCACCGCGCGCAGCCGCGCCGAGGTCGATGCCTTCCACGCAGCGGCACTTGCTGCCGGTGGCAAGGACAATGGCGGGCCGGGCCTGCGCCGGCATTATCACCCGAACTACTATGGCGCCTTCGTCTTCGATCCCGACGGCAACAATGTCGAAGCCGTCTGCCATGCGCCGGAGTGAGCCGAGATGAGCCTCGACAACCGGCCGATCTACACCGGCGGCTGCCAGTGCGGCGCGGTGCGCTTTCGCGTTGAAGGCGCGCTCGGCGACGCTTCGGTCTGCCATTGCCGCATGTGCCAGAAGGCGTTCGGCTCGTTCTATGCGCCGCTGGTTTCGGTGCGTGGCGCCCGGCTCGACTGGACGCGCGGCGAGCCGAAATACTTCCGCTCCTCCAACCATGTCGATCGCGGTTTTTGCGCCGATTGCGGCACGCCGCTGACCTTCACCGCGCCGGACGGCGTTGGCCTCGCCATCGGCGCGTTCGACAATCCGGCGGAGATCGTGCCGCTGATCCAATGGGGTGTCGAGGCAAAGCTGCCTTATGTCGATACGATCCCGCAATTGCCGGGCGAGGAGACGATGGCCGACGTGTCGTCGGCCTCTTATCTGGCCGATCTCGTCTCCTACCAGCATCCGGACCACGACACCGAACAATGGCCGCCGAAGGAAAGACCATGACCGAGACAGTAAGAACTGGCGGCTGCCAATGCGGCGCCGTGCGTTTCCGCATTCATGGGGCGCTCGGCCGTCCCTCGATCTGCCATTGCCGGATGTGCCAGAAGCAGTTCGGCTCGTTCTTCGGTGCGCTGGTCACGGTGCCCAGGGATGGCGTCAAATGGACCCATGAAGAGCCAAGCTATTTCCAGTCGTCGGTCAACATCGATCGTGGTTTCTGCGCCCGCTGCGGGACGCCGCTGACCTACCGGCAGCCCGGTGGACTTGAGATCGCTATCGGTGCCTTCGACGACCGCTCAGATCTCGCCCCGCAGATCCAGGTCAACTACGCCGCGCGGCTGCCCTGGGTGGAGACGATCTTCGATCAGCCCGTCCACCAGGATCCCGACTACTATAACAGGCAGGAATCCATCATCTCCTTCCAGCACCCCGACCATGAAACAGCGGACTGGCCGACCAAAGGTTTGCAACTATGAGCAGTCAATTGCGTACCCTCTATCCCGAGATCGAGGCCTTCGAGTCCGGCATGCTCGATGTCGGCGACGGCCATCAGGTCTACTGGGAACGTTCCGGCACCAAAGGCGCCAAACCGGCGGTGTTTCTGCATGGCGGGCCGGGCGGCACCATCTCGCCAAAGCACCGGCGGCTGTTCGACCCGAAGCTCTACGATGTCATCCTGTTCGATCAACGCGGCTGCGGAAAATCGACGCCCAATGCCTCGCTCGAAGCCAACACGACCTGGCACCTGGTCGCCGACATCGAACGCCTGCGCGAAATGGCCGGCTTCGACAAATGGCTGGTGTTCGGCGGCTCCTGGGGGTCGACGCTGGCGCTCGCCTATGCCGAAACGCACCCCGAACGCGTCAGTGAGTTGGTGGTACGCGGCATCTACACGCTGACACGTGCGGAACTCGAATGGTACTATCAGTTCGGCGTCTCGGAAATGTTCCCGGACAAATGGGAGCGCTTTCTGGCGCCGGTCCCGGAGGCCGAGCGCGGCGACATGATGGCTGCCTACCGCAAGCGGCTGGTCGGCACGGATCGCAAGGCGCAGATCGAAGCCGCCCGCGCCTGGAGCCTGTGGGAGGGCGAAACGATCACGCTGTTGCCGGAACCGGAGACCAGTGGACCGTTTGGTGAGGACGACTATGCCATTGCCTTCGCCCGCATCGAAAACCACTATTTCGTCCATGCCGGCTGGCTTGAGGAAGGGCAGCTGCTGCGCGACGCGCACAAGCTGAGCGACATTCCCGGCACCATCGTCCATGGCCGCTACGACATGCCGTGCCCGGCGCGCTATGCCTGGGCGCTGCACAAGGCCTGGCCGAAGGCGGATTTCCATCTGATCGAGGGCGCCGGTCATGCTTATTCGGAGCCGGGGATTCTGGATCAACTGATCCGGGCGACGGATCGGTTTGCAGGGAAGATATAGTCGATGCACGGCGATCCTTCACACCCCCCTCTGTCCTACCGGACATCTCCCCCGCAAGGGGGGAGATTGGATGTCGCCTTCGCTTTCGCCAATCGCCGACGATGCAGGACCAGCGCTATCGTCAAAGCTGCCGATCTCCCCCCTTGCGGGGGAGATGGCCGGCAGGCCACAGGGGGGTGCTCAAGCACCTTGCTGTCATGAAAAAGGAAAGACTGTTCCTCTTCGACACCACCTTGCGCGATGGCCAGCAGACGCCGGGCATAGACTTTTCCGTCGAGGACAAGATCGCTATCGCGAAACTGCTCGACGCTTTCGGCCTCGATTATGTCGAAGGTGGCTATCCCGGCGCCAACCCGACCGACACAGCCTTCTTCCAGGAGAAACGTACGTCGCGCGCCAAATTCGTCGCCTTCGGCATGACCAAACGGGCTGGGGTGTCAGCTTCCAACGATCCCGGCCTTGCGTCACTCGTGCAATCCAAGTCGGATGCCATCTGCTTCGTCGCCAAGAGTTGGGACTACCATGTCCGTGTCGCGCTCGGCTGCACCAATGAGGAGAACCTCGACGCCATCAAGGCCTCCGTCGAGGCGGCGATCGCCGCCGGCAAGGAGGCGTTGGTCGATTGCGAGCATTTTTTCGACGGCTTCAAGGCCAATCCCGATTATGCGCTGGCCTGCGCCAGGACCGCCTGTGATGCCGGCGCGCGCTGGGTGGTGCTGTGCGACACCAATGGTGGCACGCAACCCTCGGAAGTCCGCGCCATCGTCGAGAAGGTTATTTCATCAGGTATTTCAGGCGATTATCTCGGCATCCATGCTCATGACGACACCGGCCAGGCAGTGGCGAATTCCCTCGCCGCTGTCGAGGCCGGCGTGCGCCAGATCCAGGGCACGCTCAACGGCATCGGCGAGCGCTGCGGCAACGCCAATTTGATCTCGATCGTACCAACGCTGGCGTTGAAACCGGCCTTCGCCGATCGTTTCGAGACGGGCATTTCGGCTGAGGCGCTGACCGGCATTTCGCGCCTGTCCCGCGCCTTCGACGAACTCCTGAACCGCGCCCCGGAAGCGCAAGCGCCCTATGTCGGGGCCTCTGCTTTCGCCACCAAGGCGGGCATCCATGCCTCCGCGCTGGCCAAGGAGCCGGCGACCTATGAGCATGTGCCCCCGGAAACGGTCGGCAACCGCCGCCGCGTCATGGTTTCGGACCAGGGCGGCAAGGCCAATTTCCTCGCCGAGTTGAAGCGGCGCGGCATCGACGTGCCGAAAGATGATCACCGGCTCGACGCGCTGATATCAGTGGTCAAGGAGCGCGAGGCCGAGGGCTACGCCTATGAGGGCGCCGATGCCAGCTTCGAGCTCCTGGCACGCAAGATGCTGCACGGCCTACCGGAGTTCTTCAACGTCACCTCGTTCCGCTGCATGGTCGAGCGCCGCTTCGACGCCAACGGCCAGCTGAAGACGGTCTCCGAAGCGATCGTCAAGGTGGTGGTCGACGGCGAGGAGAAGATGTCGGTGGCCGAGGGGCATGGCCCGGTCAACGCACTCGACATCGCGCTGCGCAAGGACCTTGGCAAGTTCCAGAGCGAGATCGCCGACATGGAACTGGCCGACTTCAAGGTGCGTATCCTCAATGGCGGCACCGAGGCGATCACCCGCGTTCTGATCGAATCGCATGACGGCACCGGCGCGCGCTGGTGGACGGTCGGCGTTTCCGAAAACATCATCGACGCCTCGTTCCAAGCGCTGATGGATTCCATCGTCTACAAGCTGATGAAGAACCGCGAGATGGCCGGACTGGTGGCCGCCGAATAGGGTTGAACCATCAGCGAAAGTCCATTGATCCATCAGAACTTTGCGATGGTCTTGCCAAGGTGGCTGGGCCATAGCGTTGGCCCATGGCCACTGAAACAATCACCCTGGATGCGGATTCCAAGGCCCGTCGCGGCTTCCTGCTGGCACTGGGGGCCTATCTGCTATGGGGGCTGCTGCCTTTTTACATGAAGGCGGTCGCTCATCTGCCGCTCGCCGAAGTCATTGCCCATCGCATCGTCTGGTCGGTGCCGATCGCCGCCGCCGTCCTGATCTGGGCCGGCCGCACGGCGGATTTCAAGGCGGCACTGCGTTCGCCGCGCACCATCGCCATGGCCGCGCTGACGGCTGCGCTGATTTCGGTCAACTGGGGCATCTATGTCTGGGCGATTGCCGTCGACCGCACTGTCGAGACCGCGCTCGGCTACTACATCAATCCACTGGTCAGCGTCGTTGTCGGCGCGCTGCTGCTTGCCGAGCGCCTCGACCGGCTGCAGATCGCGGCGGTGGTGCTGGCGGCCGTCGCGGTCGCGGTGCTGACCATCGAGGGCGGCAAGCTGCCCTGGGTGTCGCTGGCGTTGGCTTTTTCCTTCGCCGCCTACGGCTTCTTCCGCAAGACGCTGCCGATCGGACCGAGCCAGGGATTTTTGCTCGAAGTGCTTCTGCTGTCGGTGCCGGCACTTGGCTACATCGTTTATCTCATCGCGACCGGGCAGGACCACATCGTATCCAGCAGCGGTGCCGATAGGGCGCTGCTGATCGGCTGCGGTCCAGTCACGTCGATACCGCTGCTGCTGTTCGCCTTCGGCGCCAAGCTGCTGCGCCTGTCAACCATCGGCATCATGCAATATATCGCGCCGACCATGGTGTTCCTGATCGCCGTTCTGATCTTCGACGAGCCTTTCGGCACCACCCAGGCGATTGCGTTCGCGCTGATCTGGGCGGCCTTGGCGGTCTATTCCTGGTCGATGTTGACGACAGCGCGCCGCGCCGCGCCGCAGCCCGCACGGTAAGGAGTTTCGATGTACCTGCTGCATATCGCCAACAAGAACTATTCCTCATGGTCGCTGCGGCCCTGGGTGTTGATGCGCGCGCTGGATATCCCATTCGAGGAGCGGCTGACGCCATTCCCGACCGCATCGAGCTGGGAACTCTACCGGTCGTTTTCGCCCAGCGGCCGGGTGCCGTGCCTGATCGAGGACGGCTGGGCGGTCTGGGATTCGCTGGCCATCGTCGAATATCTGGCCGAACGCCACCATGGCGTGTGGCCCGTCGAAGCCAAGGCGCGCGCCTGGGCACGCTCGGCCGCCGCCGAGATGCATTCGAGCTTCACCGCATTGCGCGGGGCATGCCCGATGAGTTGCGGCGTGCGGGTAAAGCCGTTCCCGATGTCCGATGGGCTGAAGCAGGACCTTTTCCGCCTCGGTGACCTCTGGAATGATGGTCTTGCCCGTTTCGGCGGGCCGTTTCTGGCCGGCGCTCATTTCACCGCCGTCGACGCTTTCTTTGCTCCGGTGGCGTTCCGCGCCCAGTCCTATGGGCTCCCCTTCGAGGGTGCGGCTGCGGCTTATCCGGCGCAATTGCTTGCTCTACCGGCGATGCGCGAATGGTATGCGGCTGGCCTTGCCGAAATCTGGCGCGAGTCCGATCACGAAGCGGAAGTGGCCGCCGCCGGCACAGTCATCGAGGATCTTCGCGCCACGGCGTGATAGCCGCCGGCGGGTGCTACATCTGTCCGAGCCGCCTGACAAAGAGATAGGTCGCTCCCGCGATTACCATCGCTACCGCCGTCACCACCCAGAAGCCCATTGGCGTGTCGACCAGCGGCAGGCCGCCGACATTCATGCCGAACAGGCCGGAGATGATGGTCATCGGCAACAGCACCGCCGTCATCACCGACAGTACGTACAGCAGCCGGTTCGACTGCGTTGTCAGCTTGGCCATCAGCTCGTCTTGCAAAAGCCGGGCGCGGGCCTGCAACTGCTCGCCGTCATAGTGCAGCGTCTGCGCACGATGCGACAGCCGCGCCGCCATGTCGTTGATGGAATCCGGCAGGTCGTTGCGGTGCGAATGGTCGAGATGGCGAAACAGATTGGTCAGCGTCGCCATCTGCCGGTGGATCACCACCAGGTGCCGGCGCGCGTCGACCAGCGCCTGCCGCTCATTGTGCCATGCGTCGCAGACGATGCGATCCTCGATGCCGTCGAGACTGTCGCCAAGTGCCGCAAGTTCGGCCACCATGCCGTCGAACGACTGGCCGACGACCGCCTCGATCAGCGCGGCCGGCGAGCGGAATTTGCGCGATCCGTTCTCGATCGCCTTGCGGATGTTATCGACAGACTGCAGCGGCTGCTTGCGGGCGCCGACCAGCATGGTGTCGTTGAGGGCGAAGCGGAAATGGCCAAGTCCGCCCGCTTCCGCCGAATAGTCATGGCGCAGATCCGGCAGGTCGCCATAGAGCCAGTCGTCCTCGAGGTCGATGTGGCAGCCATGGCTGGCGGACAGGAAAGCTTCACGCACCGGTGCCGGCAAAGCCTGATCGGTGCCGATCTCATGGCGAGCGCGCATGTCGGAAAGCTGGTAGCTGCGCCATGTCCAGTGCGCGGCGGCGGCGTCCCTGGTTCGCACGCCCTCAGCGGTGAAGTGATAGATGAAGAACAATCCGTGCTCGTCGGGCAGGTAGGGCGACAGGTCGGTGCCTTCCGGGGCGACAGTGATATCCATGGGGGCGGTGCCAGATGCATGTTCCGAAGATGGCACCGCACGGCGGCTGCCTGGCCTTGATTTCTAGCACGAGCGAACCCGGTTCCGTGTGACGGTTTCTTGACAGCCGATCACGGTCTGTCGATCACCTACGTCAATCCGGTGGTGACGGCCTTCGCCACCCCCGGATTGTGTCCCTGTCAGTGCTTCGGGCCGAAGCCGGGGTAGGGCTTTAGGGATACGATTGCGGCAATGTCCATCATGCCGGCCTTGACCAACGGCAAGGTGGCGAGGTGGGCGCGAACCTCTGCATCATCGGCTGCCTCGAACATCATGCCGCTGCCCGGGATGTCGCCTCGGTTCCACATCTGGCGTACCGCGCCTTCGGCATAGAGCGTGCGCCGCTGTTCGGCTTCGCCGGGTAGAAGCGGAGCGAAATCGGCATCGGCAAATTTTTCGGTGTTGCGGGTGAGAAGGGCAAAGAACTGCATGGCGGTCTCCTTTGGTTGGAATGGCCGAATTATCGCTCCCGCCGGTCAGACTGTCCAAGACTGGTTAGGCTAAAGTTGAGACCTGGGGGGACTGGAGCCCGGAGAAAAATGTTCGATCTGCGTCAGCTCCGCTATTTCGTCACCGTCGCCGAAACCGGCAATGTCGGGCGCGCCGCCGAAATGCTGCATATTTCTCAGTCGCCACTCAGCCGGCAGATCATCCAGCTCGAGGAGCAACTCGGCGTCGCTTTGTTCGAACGGGCAAAGCAGCGGGTCCACCTCAACGCCGAGGGCCGCGCCTTCCTCGTCGAAGCCCGCGCGCTGCTGTCCAATGCGCGACGTTTGGAGCAGTTCGGCCGCAACCTGGCCAGCGGCGCCGTCGGCCGGCTCGCCATCGGCTATGTCGAAGGCGCCGTTCATGCCGGGCTTGTCGCTGGGATGCTGCGCCAGTTCCGTCGCGACCGGCCGGATTTCCACCTGCAGCTGAGAAGCCTGCGTTCGGCGGCGCAGTTGGAAGGGCTACGGCAGCGGTCGCTGGATCTGGGCTTTGTCTACTCGCCGCCAGCCGATGATGACCCGGATGTCGCCGCGATAGCGCTGCGGCATGAGCCGCTGGTGCTGGCGATCCCCGAAGATGATCCGCTTGCTGAAGTGCCAGAGATTGGGCCCGACCACCTTGACGGTCGCACCTGGATCACCGTCGTGCGCCAGCCGGACGACACCAATCGCGGCCAGTTCCTTGCCGCCTGCGCCAAGGCCGGCTTTCTGCCCGACATCGCCTATGAGACGGCGGACCCGCTGACCTCGCTCGGCCTTGTCAGCGCCGGTCTCGGCCTTGCGACGGTGCAAGCCAGCCTGCGTGTCGCTGCGCCGCCGCGGATCGTATTTCGCGACCTGCCGTGGTTCGACCGCACGGTCTCCATCTATCTCGCCTGGCGGCGTCATGACCGACGGGCGGTGATTGCCGATTTGCGGCAGGCAGCTGAGGAATAGGGGAATAGGGGAATAGGGGAATAGGGGAATAGGGGAATAGGGGAATAGGGGAATAGGGGAATAGGGGAATAGGGGAATAGGGGGCGCCGTTCCCAGGCACTTCACATATTCCCCTACTGCCTTACTCCCGTATTCCCCTACATCTTGTCTATCACCGACTGCACGCCCTCGGTCGGGGCGTCTACGGAGGATCCAGCCACCATGATGGCGGCGACGATCGCTTCGGGGTCGTCGACAACCAGCGGCTTGACCCGTTGCGCGGTGTGGATGAAGCCCTCAGCGGCCATGTGATCGAGCAGCGTCAGCATCGGATCCCAGAATCCTCCGACATTGCCGAAGACGATCGGTTTGCGATGATGGCCAAGCTGCGCCCAGGTCATCACCTCGACGATCTCCTCGACCGTGCCGATGCCCCCCGGCAGCGCCACAAAGGCGTCGGATTTCTCGAACATCTTGTGTTTGCGCTCGTGCATGTTGTCGGTGATCAGCAACTCGTCGAGCCGGTCAAGCGCGGTTTCGGTTGCCTCCCTGTTGATCAGGAAGCGCGGAATGATGCCCGTCACCTTGCCGCCGGCGCGCAAAGCGCCTTCGGCGACAGCGCCCATGATGCCTTTGGTGCCGCCGCCATAGACCAGCCGCATTCCTGCTTTGGCAATCGAGCGTCCGAGCAGGTTTCCGGCCTTGATATAGATTTCATCACGGCCCGGAGACGAGCCGCAATAGACGCAGACGGATCGAATCGTGTTCATGCCGATGATTGGTGATTGGGTCTGAAAGCGTGGTCAAGCCCCAAGGGTCAACAAGCCCGGGCTTTTTCTTGTCGGCCCGTTTTTCTTGTCGGCATTGGCAAAACAAGCTAGACCGGCGTTAGGTGGCTAAGGGGTAGGGAAATATGGCAATTAATCCACTGAAGGCGTTCCTGTTCGCGGCGGGTGGGACCGTTGCTGCCGCGGGAACCGCCTATGTATCGGGCGCACTCGACCCGTATCTCAATCCCACGCCGCCGGCGCAAGTGGCGGCGCAGACGTCGCCCGCAGCGCCAAAATCGGCCGATCCCGGCACCGAAGCGCGGCTGCCCGCCGCGGAGGTCCCCGCGGCTCCCGCCGCGGTGCCCCAGGCAACGGCACCGGCCGCGGCGGCGCCGGCTGCGGCCGGTCCCGTCGCACCGTCCTTTGACGTCGTGCGCGTCGAGGGCAATGGCTCGATCGTCGTTGCCGGCAATGCAGCGCCCAACGCAAAGGTCGAGATCCTCAACGGCACGACCGTGCTTGGCTCGACGGTTGCCGGTCCCGATGGCGCATTTGTCATCGTGCTGGACGATCCGCTGAAGCCCGGCGACTATACAATCGCACTGCGCGCGACCACGGGCGATGTCGTCACCCCTTCGGTGCAGACCGCTGTCGTTTCGGTTCCCAAGGATGCCGCCGGCCAGGTGCTGGCAATGGTCGAGGAGCCGGGCAAACCGGCCGAACTGCTCACCGTTCCGGCGCCCGAAACAAAGCCGGCTGCTCCGGCCGCCGCGCCGGCTGCTCCCGCAGCCGAAGCGCCCGCAACTGCTCCGGCACCAGCCGCCCCGGCACCTGCCGTCGTAGAAGCAGCACCGGCTCCTGCCGTGGTAGAAGCAGCACCGGCTCCTGCAGCGCCGGCGACGCCGCCCGCTGCAGGCGTGACCGAGCCCAAGATCGTCGTCGAGGCGGTCGAGATCGACGGCAGCAAGATCTTTGTCGCCGGTCTCGCCGATGCCGGCCGCAAGGTGCGCGCCTATGCCAACGATATCCTGCTCGGTGATGCGCAAACTTCGACGGACGGTCATTTCCTGGTCGAGGCGACGCGCGACATTCCGGTCGGCAGCTACACAATTCGTGTCGACGGCCTCGATACCGACGGTGTGACAGTTGTGGCCCGCGCAGCCGTGCCGTTCGAGCGCGAGCCCGGCGAAGCGGTCGCCGCCGTGGCACCCTCGGCGCCGAAGCCCGTTCAGCCCAAGCCGGCCGCACCTGCCGCCGCCGAGGCGCCGGCCGCGGCCGGGACGGCCCCGGCCACGACGCCTGCTCCCGCCACCGAGGCTCCGGCCGTTGTGGCGGAGGCGACGCCGCCAAGCGATGTGCCCGAGACCGTGGCGCCCAAGCTCGAACACGCCGACGGCGCCGTCATCATCCGCCGCAACGATACGCTGTGGCGGATCTCGCGGCGCGTCTACGGCCATGGCGTACGCTTCTCGACCATCTACCTCGCCAACCAGGACCAGATCAGTGATCCCGACCGCATCTGGCCGGGGCAGGTGTTCAAGGTCCCGGAAAAGTCGAAGGAAGGCGAGGCAGCCGACCTCAAGACGATGGGCGAGCAGGCAACGACAGCGCCGGCCAAGACCAACTAGATCCAAGGCCGTCCAGGTCGAAATCTACTGGTGTGCTGAGCCGCTCAGGTGCAGTTTGAATCCGATCATGTTCGGATCCCCCAGGTCGGGGCGTAGTTTCATGCTCGGAATCAAATAGTCGCCGCCATTCTGCCGGCGATAGGGGATGGGTTGCGTGGTCGCGAGCGTTCTCATCCTCTCGCGCAGGCGCTCGGCGGTGGGTTCGAAGTCGGCTTCACCGAAGCGGTCGACGCTGTAGACGACGAATGGCGGAAGGACGTCGTAGCCCGGGTAGTAGAGGATCCCGTGGTTGATCGGGAACAGCAGATCATCAATTGGTCCGTTGACGCCGCGAGGGGCATAGTGCTCCTCCCAGCCGCCGGCGGTCACGATCAACATTGCGCGCTTGCCCATCAAGGTTCCCTCGCCGTAGCGGTCGCCCCATCGTTTGTCGCTATGTTCGCCCACGCCGTAAGCGAAGCCGTAGGCAAAGACCCTGTCGACCCAGCCCTTGAGGATCGCCGGCATGGCAAACCACCAGAGCGGAAATTGGAGAATCAGGGCATCCGCCCATAGCAGCTTTGCGATCTCGGCCTTGACGTCCTCTGTCAGCGCGTCGGCCTCGAAAGACTTTTTTGACGCTGCGGCAGGCATCAGCCGCGCGCCCGGCGCCAAAACCGGAAAGTCGGCCCGATCAACCGCTGATTTCCAACCCTGGGCGTAGAGGTCCGTCACCCGCACTTCGTGGCCTTGTGCCTCGAGTTCTCTGATGGCGACGTCGCGGAGCGCGCCGTTGAGCGAGCGGGATTCGGGATGTGCGAAGACAAGTAGGATTTTCATGCGGGGGACTCCGGGGATTGAAAAACTGGTCCCTTAGCTAGGCAATATCGACGCAATCCGCTATATATTCGTAATGCATAAGATTGTGCCGAATAGTGGATAAATCGGACATCACCCTCGAACGCATGCGCACCTTCGTTCGCGTCGCGGAACGGGGCAATCTGTCCTTGGTTGCCGGTGAACTGGGTATCGGACAATCGACGGTCACGCGGCATCTGCAGGAACTCGAAGAGGCAGTGGGTGCGCCTTTGCTCAGCAGGACCACCCGGCGGGTCACGCTGACCGACGAGGGCAGCCGCTACTATGCCAACAGCGTCCAGATCCTGCGCCTTGTCGAGCAGGCCGGCGACGAAGCGCGGGGCGCACGTGGCGCGCCGGCCGGCACCGTCCGGATATCCTGTACTGCCGCTTTCGGGGTCTTGCACACCAGCCGACTCATCTTCGACTTTCAGGACCGATATCCCGACATCGGCGTTGACCTCAGCCTCAGCGATGAGCGTGTCGACCTCGTCAGGGAAGGTGTCGACATCGCGCTTCGGTTGGGGCCGCTCACCGACAGCTCATTGAGGCTGCGGGCCCTCGGCCTGTCACGGCGCCTGCTCGTGGCATCGCCGGATTATCTGGCGCAGCGAGGCAGACCGGCTATCCCGTCGGATCTGTCTGGACATGAGGGTATCCGGATGTCGAACGTGGCGGGGAGTGAAACTCTTGCCTTGCAGGGCGCCGGAGGCGAGCGCCATATGGTGCCTTTCGCGGGGCGCCTGCGTGTCGACCATGGGCTTGCCGCGCGCGAGGCTTTGCTCGCGGGTCGAGGGGTCGCACCGGCTCACCGATGGCTTGTCGACGATCTTTTGGCGGCGGGCCTGCTCGAGACGATACTGGATGATTATTCACTGCCGTCCGCCCCTTTGAACATGCTGATCGTCCCGGAGCGCGCGGGCGTTGCAAGGGTCCGCCTGATGGTCGACTTCCTGGCTGAGCGGATTGCCGGCATCCCGGGGATCGAGAAGTCCAGTCCAAAGCGTTAGCCGCTATCTGCTCTGCCCAGAAGAGTAGCTTGCAGCAGCGTCGACCATCGTTTATCGCCGATGGACGATGAGCGAATCCCTAGCTGAAATAGGTATGCCTGGCTGCGCCCCGGACAGCCGAGCCGTTGCCACCCGGCTGGCAGCACTTTCGCACCCGGCTCGGATCGAAATCCTGAAATACCTGTCCGCAAGCAACTCCTGCTGCTGCCGCGAGGTTGTCGACCGTTTCGATCTGGCGCAGTCCACTGTGTCACAACATTTGAAGATACTGGTCGAAGCCGGGCTGGTCCGGTTCGAACCCGACCGTCAGCGCTCGCGCTACGAGGTCGATCGTGCCGCACTTGCCGATGTTTCCGCGTCGGTGGCCGCGCTCGTCAATTCCTGCTGCTCCGGCCGCTAGACCATGATCCCGAAAAGTGGAGCCCGGTTCTCGGACGAGATCATGGTCAAAAAGACATAAGAAGAAGGCACAAGAAATGGCCGAAAAAACCGTCTCCGACTCCTCGACCTTCAAGACGCTGCTCAATTTGTGGCCCTATATGTGGCCGGCGGATCGCGCCGATCTGAGAGCCCGGGTCACATGGGCGACGCTTCTGTTGGTCGTCGCCAAGCTGACGCTGGTCGCCGGTCCCTATTTTTTCAAATGGGCGACCGACGCGCTGGCCGGCGACGCCAAATCGGTGCCGCCGCTGCCGAGTTTTCTGCTGGCGCCGGTCATGCTGGTCGTTGCCTACAATGTCGTGCGCCTGGTGCAACTTGGCTTCAATCAATTGCGCGACGCCTTGTTTGCCCGTGTCGGCCAATACGCGGTGCGCCAGCTCGCCTTCCGCACCTTCGTCCACATGCACCAACTGTCGCTGCGCTTCCATCTCGAGCGCCGCACCGGCGGCCTGTCGCGCATCATCGAGCGCGGCACCAAGGGTATCGAGACGATCGTGCGCTTCATCATGCTCAACACGGCGCCGACCATCCTCGAATTCGCGCTGACCACCGGCATCTTCGCCTACACCTATGGCTGGAAATACGTAGTCGTCGTCGCGGTCACCGTCTGGGTCTATGTCTGGTTCACGGTCCGCGCCAGCGACTGGCGCATCTCGATCCGCCGCGACATGAACGACAGCGACACCGATGCCAACACCAAGGCAATCGACTCGTTGCTCAATTACGAGACGGTGAAATATTTCAACAATGAGGGCATGGAAGCCGAGCGCTTCGACCGCTCGATGGCACGCTACGAGGTCGCAGCGACCCGGATCTGGACCTCGCTCGGCTGGCTGAACTTCGGCCAAGGCATCATCTTTGGCCTCGGCACCGTCATCGTCATGTGCATGTCGGCGCTGGAAGTGCAGGCCGGCACGCAGACGGTCGGCGACTTCGTCTTCATCAATGCCATGCTGATGCAGCTGTCGGTGCCGCTCAATTTCATCGGCTTCATCTACCGCGAAATCCGCCAGGGGCTGACCGACATCGAGCAGATGTTCGACCTTCTGGATGTGCCGCAGGAGATCGTCGACAAGCCGGACGCGAAGCCACTTACTGTCAGCGCCGGCAAGGTCGAGTTCCGCGACGTGCATTTTTCCTATGACCCCAACCGCAAGATCCTGAAGGGCATCAGCTTCGAGGTGCCGGCCGGCAAGACCGTGGCCATTGTCGGGCCCTCGGGCGCCGGCAAGTCGACCATCTCGCGGCTTCTGTTCCGCTTCTACGACGTCCAGTCCGGCCAGGTGCTGATCGACGGCCAGGATATCAGGGACGTGACGCAGGAGAGCCTGCGCGGAGCGATCGGCATGGTGCCGCAGGACACCGTACTGTTCAACGACACCATCGCCTACAACATCCGCTATGGCCGCATCGGCGCCAGCGAGGAGGATATGCAGAAGGCCGCCGAACTCGCCCAGATCGGCCCGTTCATCGAGCGATTGCCTGACGGTTACAAGTCGATGGTCGGCGAACGCGGGCTAAAACTTTCGGGCGGCGAGAAGCAGCGCGTGGCGATCGCCCGCACCATCCTGAAGGCGCCGCCGATCCTGATGCTCGACGAAGCGACCTCGGCGCTCGACAGCCACACCGAACAGGAAATCCAGGCCGCGCTCGATCTGGTCAGCCGTGGCCGCACCACCATCGTCATCGCCCACCGCCTGTCGACGGTGATTACCGCTGATGAGATCATCGTGCTGCAGGACGGCCAGATCGCCGAGCGCGGCACCCATGCCGAGCTGATGCGCAAGCATGGCCTCTACGCCTCGATGTGGGACCGCCAGCGCGAGGCGACCGAGGCCGAGGAGCGCCTACGCATCGCCCGCGAGGGCGACGAGCTTGGCGTTGTCGTTCGTCGACGAACGTCGGAGGTGAATTGACACCGTTTCCTTCTCCAACGAGGGGAAAAGAGAAAATTTCCGCTTGACCTCAACTTAAGTTGAGATCGTAGGCCGTTCTTGGAGCCCGCCAACTAGCGTGTTTAAAAAACGGAGCAATCGAATGAGCGAGACAAATCAGACTGTTGACGGGGGCAGCGTGTTCAGGGTGGACAAATTCGTCGTCCCGGCCGCCGCTCGCAAGGAGATACTCGCCAAGGTCCGGACGACGCATGAATTGCTGCGCCTGCAACAAGGCTTTGTGCAGGATTTCCTGCTCGAGCAATTCTCAGGCCCAGGCGAATTCAACCTCGTCACCATCGTCGAATGGGAGAGCCAGGCGGCCGTCGACAACGTCGTGCCGATCGTCAAAGCCGCGCACGAGCGCATCGCCTTCAACCCGCAGGAGACGATCGCCCGGCTCGGCGTTCGCGCCGACATCGCCAACTATCAGAGGGTTCCCGGGCTGTAGCAAGGCTGCTACCGCCAGCCGATGCCAGGTGCCGGCGCTTCGACGCTGAGCACCTGGCCGGTGCGGGCTTCAGAAGCCTTCGGATTTGGGATCATGGACGGGCAACCTTTTCCGGCGCCTTGAACCGTCGGTGTCCCGAATTCTGCCGACAACGACACCGACCTAGCAAGCGGATCGCGACCCCTGCCGGCGCACCCAATACGGCCTTCCCTATTGTTGCGTTGCGGCGAGGGGGGCTTTCGGCTATTGAGGCCGGACTTGAAACGGAGCCTGTTTATTACCGATGAGCCTTGTCGATACGGTCAAGAACGCGTTCGTACCGATCCATCGCGAGGGCTATCCCTTCATCGCAGCCTTTGGCGCGGCGACGCTTTTCCTCGGTTATTTCTCCTCGATCCTGTTCTGGATCGGTCTGATACTGACGGCCTGGTGCGTCTATTTCTTTCGCGATCCCGAGCGCGTCACGCCGGTAGATGACCGCCTGGTGGTCAGCCCCGCCGACGGCATCATCTCGGCGGTCGGACCCGCCGTGCCGCCGCGCGAACTCGGCCTCGGCAATGTCGAGATGACCCGCATCTCGGTGTTCATGAACGTCTTCTCCTGCCACGTGAACCGCGCCCCGGTGCGCGGCCGTATTGCGAAAATCGAACATCGGCCGGGCAAATTCCTCAATGCCGAACTGGACAAGGCCAGCACCGAGAACGAGCGCAACGGCCTGGTCATCGAGAGCCCCAATGGCACGGTCGCGGCCGTCCAGATCGCCGGCCTGGTGGCGCGCCGCATCGTCTGCTGGGCCGAGGCCGGCGGCTCGATCGGCACTGGCGAGCGTTTTGGCCTGATCCGCTTCGGCTCGCGTGTCGATGTGTTCCTGCCCCTGACCGCGACGCCGCGCGTTGCAGTCGGCCAGACGGCGGTTGGCGGCGAAACCGTGCTGGCCGAATTCGGCGGTGTTGCCGGCACGCCTCTTGTTCGGGTTTCCTGACCGGTGGGCACGCAATACAAAAAGTTCGAGGCCCATGCCAGCGGCGGTCCGCGCATCCGCGAAATCCCGATGCGCATGGTGCTGCCCAATCTGGTCACCGTGCTCGCCATTTGCGCCGGCCTGTCCGGCATCCGCTTCGGCTTCGAAGGCCGCTTCGAGCCGGCGGTGGTGATGGTGCTGCTTGCAGCCTTCCTCGACGGCATTGACGGCCGCTTGGCGCGGATGCTGAAGGCGACATCCAAATTCGGCGCTCAGATGGATTCGCTGGCCGACATCGTCAATTTCGGCGTGGCGCCGGCTCTGGTGCTCTATGCCTTCCTGCTCGACCGCGCCGGTTCGCCGGGCTGGATCGCGGCACTGCTGTTCGCCATCGCCTGCGGGCTGCGCCTCGCCCGTTTCAACGTGCTCGATGACGAGAAGGCCGATCGCCCCATATGGCAGTCCGAATATTTCGTCGGCGTGCCGGCGCCGGCTGGCGCCGTGCTGGTGATGCTGCCGCTTTATCTCTATTTCCTGCGCACAGGTCTGGAGCCCAGTCGTCCAGCAGCCTTCGTCGCCACCGGCTTCACCATCCTGGTCGCTTTCCTGCTGGTCAGCCGGCTGCCTGTCTATTCCGGCAAGAGCCTGAGAATCCCGGGCGACAAGGTGTTGCCGATCATCCTGGGTGTCGTCCTCTACGTGCTCCTGTTGATGACCTATCCCTGGTACACGCTGACCGCTTCGGTCGCCGGCTACCTGATCTTCCTGCCGTTCAGCGTGCGCGCCTATTCGAAGCGCGCCAAGCTGGAGGGCGAGAAGGTGCCGCCTTCGGATATAGGTTAGAACCTACGCTTTCGTCATCCTAGGGCGAAGCAGGAGCGAAGCGACGTTGCGAAGACCCTGGGATCCATGCCGTGACCTCAGCCAAAAAGCGCAACGGACGAGAACTGGCAATCGCTTGGCGCCGGTCGCCTTCTGAATGGCCGCGCGTGACGTGAATGTCACGGAATGGATCCTAGGGTCTGCGCCGCGTCGCTTCGCTCCTTGCTTCGCCCTAGGATGACGACCGCGAGGTATTTACGCCGCGACGCCGAGCCCCAGCCTGTCGATCGCCAGCTTTCTCGTCGACACATAGTCGGTCTTGCCGGATCCCAGCACCGGGATTTCCTCGACCTTAACGATGTCGTTCGGCACCATCAGTTCGGCAGCACCCGCCTGTTTGCCGAATTTGCGCAATTCGTCGGGATTGGCGTCGTCGGCGGTGGTGACCAGCACGATGCGCTCGCCGCGCCTCTTGTCGGGCACGGCCACAGCCGCGTGGTGCTCTTCCGGCCACAGCGACTGCACCAGCATCTCCACCGCACCCAGCGACACCATCTCGCCGGCGATCTTGGCGAAGCGCTTGGCGCGTCCGCGAATGGTGATGAAGCCTTCGCGGTCGACGGCAACGATGTCGCCGGTGTCGTGCCAGCCGGTCAGCGGCTGCAATTCACCGGGGCGGTCCGCGGTCATGTAGCCCATCATCAGGTTCGGTCCGTCGAGCCACAATTGGCCGGCGTCGGAGATGCCGTCGACCGGCTCGAGCTTCATGCGCATGGCCGGCAGCAGCCGACCCACCGTGCCGTCGCGGCCATGGATTGCGGTGTTGACGGCAACCACGGGTGCCGCCTCCGTCAGCCCGAACCCTTCGATGATTTCGGCTTGGAAGCGTTCGCGGTAGACGCGGCGGGTTTCCGGCTTCACCGCCTCGGCGCCGGCGACGACGAAGCGCAGGCTGGAAAAATCACCGTCCTTGGCGGTGCGCGCATAGTTGGCGAGGAATGTGTCGGTGCCGAACATGATGGTCGGTTTTACCTTGCGCGCAACCTCGGGAATGATCTTGTAGTGCAGCGGCGAGGGGTAGAGGAACAGCTTTACCCCGGTGACCAGCGGCAGGATGGTGCCGCCCGTCAGGCCGAACGAATGGAACACCGGCAGCACGTTGAGCAGGATGTCGGCGGGCGAGATGGTGATCCGCGCCTCGGCCTGCATGGCGTTGGCGTAAAGGTTCTTGTGCGACAGCACGACCGCTTTCGGCGTGCCTTCCGAACCGGAGGTGAACAGGATCACCGCCGGCTTGGCCGCATCCTGCCGCTGCAGCGGCCAGCGCCACAGCAAGGCGGCGGCAAGGTTGTCCAATGTGGTTACGCTTTCCCGCACATCCTCCAGCCAAAGCAGCCTGGCGCCGCCCTTTTCGACCGCCGCGACGATATCGGCAAGGTCGGCCTTCTCGACGAACGCGCGGGACGAAATCACGGTCCTTATCACCGCCGTGCGCACGGCCGCGGTGACGCTCGCCGGCCCGGCCGTATAGTTGATCATCGCCGCCACCCGGCCGGCCGACAGAAGGCCGGTGAGCGACAGCACGACGCCATTGGCGTTGGGCAGCATCACACCGACCGCTTCGCCCGGCGCCGTGACGGCCTCGAAGCGCCTGCCCAGGACGCGGGCGCCGATGAACATCTTGCGGTAGCTCAACGCACCCAAGATGACGTCTTCTATGATCGTGTGCGAAGCGCCGACGCGGTCGGCGGCATCGCGCATGGCCAGGAACAGGCCACGATCGAGGTTGGTGCCGAAGAGCCGCGCCTCGGCGACACGGTCGAACAGCGCGTTGGTGTTCGAGGCCTGCTCGGGATTGCGCGCCACCAGTTCGGCGATGGTCATCGGCTCCAGCACGCTGATCGACAGCTGCGGAAACCAGTGTCGTGGTGCCTTGTCCGCGGGCGTCAGCGACACCGGCAGGCTGCGCGCGCCGCCGACGAAGATCGGCACGATCTTGGCATCGGCCTGCATGGCGATGCGGGTGACGGCACGAAACAGCCGAAACGTCTTGACGTCGGGCTCGACCGCATCCGGCAAATAGACAGCGAGCCGGCCCTTGCCCTTCAGCACCCGCACCAACCGGCGGCTGACGAAGACATGTTCGGCGTTGAAGGCGATGGTGCGGCCAAGCTCGCGCCAAGGTTCGAGCCACGGCGAGCGCGCCGAGACCTCATCGAGAATATGCAGCGTGTCTTCCGGCAGCAGCGACAGCATCAGCGCCGGCTCGAAGCGCGATTGATGCGAGATGACGTAGATGACTGGGGCCTGCGCCTTGCGGGCGATCCTGATGCGGCTATCTCCGATCCGGTAGGCGAGCTTGAACGGCACATAGAGCAGCGCCTGGGTGAAGCGCAGGCCGAGGCGGAATTTTTCCGCCACGCCGATCAGCAGCCAGGCCAGAACAAGACCCGCAAGCAGCGCCAGTGTCAGGATCATGCCGCGTCTCTCCCAACGTTTTTAGCATCTCGGCTCTTTGCGGCCGTGTCGGCCAGAACCTAGACGATGTGGGAGCAAGGTCAATGCGGAGCTTTTGCTTCCCTTGGTGCGGGAAGCTGCTTCTCACGCCGCCTGCAGCCGTCCACTGATGAAACGAAATTCCTGCGTCTTGCCGCCATAGCCGTAAGCGGCTGCCGGCACTTCATGCACGAAGGCGTAGCTCTCCTCGTGCACTGCGCCCAGCAGACGGCCGAAGGCTGCGAAGATCGCCTTCAGATAGGCTTCCAGCTCGAGCTTGGTGTTGGTGCCGTCGACCACCTTGATATCAAGCCAGAACGTGTTGGTGCCGTGCTCGGCCAGCGACTTGCCGCCGGCGAACCAGTGCTGCGGATCGACATAGGACACGGCAACTGCCGTGATCGTCGGGTCCTTGCGCAGCTGCGTCGCGGTGATTTCCGTGGCCTCCTTTGCGATGCGAGCGGAAAGCGCCGCGTCAGGCTTGCCGGTGACGCTGACGTTGATGATGGGCATTTTTCTTCTCCTTGGCTTGAGCGGCGTCCGATCGCCGTTGAAACAACCATGCCATCATCTTTAGGTCAAAAAAATCGAATTGTTTTTAACTGAAGATTCGATAAGATCGAAGTATGGAAACACTGGATCCCGATCTGCTCCGAACCTTCCTTGCTTTCGTCGACAGCGGCTCGCTGGCCCAGGCGGCTGCAAGCGTTGGCCGCTCGCCCTCGGCGGTGACCGCCCAGATGCAGCGGCTGGAGGAAATCGTCGGTGAGCCGCTGCTGGCGCCGCAAGGGCGAGGACGCGGCTTGACCCCTGCAGGCGAAGACCTCGTCGGCCATGCCAGGCGGATCCTTGCCGCCCATCGCGAGGCTTGGCTGGCACTGAAGGGCGTGCGCGCTGCCGGGCGCGTCGCCATCGGCACGACGCAGGATTTTGCCGACAGCGGCCTGCCGGATCTGCTGCGAGCCTTCGCCGTCAGTCATCCACGCGTCAGGATCGAACTGCGGGTCGGCCGCTCGGCAGAGCTGGCGCAGGCGCTGCAGTCTGGCGGCCTCGATCTGGCGATCGTCATGCGCCAGGCGGCAGCGCCGGACGAAGTCGGCGTGCTGCGGGAGCCGATGATATGGCTATGCTCACAAAAAGGGCTGGCTTCGCGGCAGGAGGAATTGCCGCTGGCGCTGCTCGATCCGTATTGCGGTTTTCGCGAGGCAGCACTTGCCGCACTCGATGCTGCCGGCCGCCGCTACCGCATCGCTGCCGGCAGCGCCAGTCTGGCCGGCCTGCGCACGGCGGTGAACGCCGGTGTCGCGCTGACGCTGCGAACGGCTCGCTTTGCCCATTCCGGCATTGTCGAGGCGCCGCGCGAACTTGGCCTGCCGCATGTTCCAATGGCTGAGTTCGCCATCCGGTTGCTCGCTGGCTCCGATGGTCCGGCGGGCGATCTGGCGGCCCTTCTCAGTGGCAACCTTGCCCTGCCGGGCGGTTGAATGCCCAAAGAAAAAGCCGACCTTACGGTCGGCTTGGAGTAGGACGGGCCGAGGGGTTTGGGGGGACTTGGGGATGGCCCGTCGCAGCAATAATGCCTGACCCGGATGATGGTTCCGTGACCGCGTCACTTTTTTAAGAAATATTTGACGCCACGCGTTGCGGGCCGGCCAAGCGTTGCGAGCGGGCCATCAGCCAATCCCGCCCCGCATGGGCGAACACCGCGCACAACACGATGACGCCGCCGATCATGCTGGCGGCTGGTGCAATCTCGCCCAGGAACAGGAAGGCAAACAGGATCGCGAACGGCACTTCGGCCGAGCCGAGCAGCCCGGATTCGGCCGGCGGGATGAGCCGCGCGCCTTCCGTCCACAGGATCGAGGACAGCGCGAAGGACGCGCCGAAAGTGACGAGCAGAACCGCATCCCTTGGCGAAACCGCCAGCGGATCGGTGACGAACCAGCCGAGCACGAACAACAGGAAGGCCGACACCGCACCGGCCCACACCACGGGCGTGTCGCGGAAGGCGCGTACCATGATCATGTAGAGGCCGCTGCCGATGGTCATCAGCAGTGCCAGTCCGTCGCCGAACAGATTGCCGCTGCCGAAGCCGGACCAGACCATGATCGCCACGCCGCACAGCGACACGGCGGCGGCGACCATCGTCTGCAACCGGAACGGTTCGCGCGTCAGAACCCAGGCCAGCAGTGCGGTGACGAAAGGTGCTGTGGCATAGATGACGGCGACATTGGCGACGAAGGTGAACTTGAACGCCGATATGAAGGCGATGCTGGCCAGCGCACCTTCCACCGCCAGCAGCCAGCCGCGCCAGCCAAGCCGCAGCGTTTCGCGGTTGCCGGAACGGTGACGCCGCCACAGCACATAGAAGCTGATCAGGATCGCGCCGACAAAGCCGCGCCAGCAGATGATGGTCAACGGGTCGGCATGGATCGACTTTGTCAGGACACCGGTCAGGCCGAAAACGGCAGCTGAGGACGACACCAGGATGATGCCGAGTGTGCGCTCCGCGGCGGTGTCGGTGGCGGCTGCAAAGTCAGTCATGCAACCAGCCTACGCCGCTTGGTCCTGACATCGTAGTGTCAGCAATCATGGCCATGCACATCATAGCCGTTTGCGGAAATGCTCGGTGCCGACGATCAACAGGCCGGCGGCGACGATCAGGGCGGCACCCAGGAAGACTTCGCGGCGCGGCACGTCGCCCCAGATCGCAAAGCCGAGCGCGAACGCCCACAACAGCGAGGTGTATTCCAGCGGTGCCAGCACCGAGGCCGGTGTGCGCTTCATGCCCTCGAAGAGAAGATACTGCGCCAGGCCGCCGAGTGCGCCGACGCTGGCAAGGAGCAGCAACTGAGCCCCGTCCGGTGTCCGCCACCACAACAACGCCGGTACCGCCGAAAACAGCAGGAAATAGAAATTGTTGAGCAGGAGTTGGATCATCGAGCGCTCGGCAAGGGCGGTTTTGCGCAAGAGTACGATGGCGATGCCCCACAAGAAGGCGGCCGCCAGCACCAGCAGCACCGGCACGGACAGGCCGAGATGAGTCGGATCGCAAGCGATGAACACGCCGGCAAAGCCGATCAGCACCGCCAGCCAGCGCAGCATCGGCACTTTTTCGCCGAGCAGGAACACCGAAAGCACGGTGACAATGATTGGGGCCGCGTAATAGACGGTGGTCAGTTCGGCGAGCTGCAGGCTGCGCGCCGCGTTGTAGTAGCAGAGCCACGCAGCAAGCGTGAAGGCACTGCGCACCAGCATCGGCCGCACGATCGGCGAGCGCATCGTGTCAGCAAACAACTGTCGTCCGCCGATCGCCGCGCACGCACCCAGAATGGTGATGCTGCGGAAGAACATGATCTGCCAGACGCTCATGCCGACGACCAACAGCTTGATCGAAGCATCCTGTGTCGAAAACAGCAGATAGGCCGCACCGGTCAGCAGGATGCCTGCAAGAACCCGCTCGCGTGTTTCGAGAATGGCGATATCGGCCATAAGGCGCGTGGGACCAAAATTGCCGGAGCGGCAGAAATGCTGTGAGGAGCGACACAAGGGAACTGTGAATTCAGCTCCCTTGGCACCAAGCTATACGGGCGAAAACCGCTGCGGCGCTACGCCAGCCCGGTGCTTATGTTGGGGCAGGGGTCCATGGCGAGTTGCACTGTCGCCAAGCCTATTGCGTCGCCTGGTAAAGCTCCGAAGCGGCCTCTTTCAGGGCGCGCCGACCATCGGATCGGAAATACATCATGTGCCCGCCCTCGACGACATCGAGACGGATAGGCTTGGCATTGGCGAGCGACGGGATCTGGTTCACCAGGTAGCGCGAGGCGAGGTAAGGCGTGACCAGGTCGGTGTAGCCGTTGACGATCACGACGCCGAGCGAGGGGTTCAGCGAGCGTGCTCGCTGCAGATCGTCCATTACCCCGGCATAGCCTTGCCGTGACGCGCTGGTCCCGTAGTCCCAATTATGGCTGATTTCGCCATTGAGCAGCCGATAGCTGACATCGGTGCGGAAATGCAGTTCGTCGCTGATATAGCCGACGAACGCCGACGTCAGCGCCGGCACGCTGCGGTCGAGCACCGGATCCGGGCCGGCGATGCGAGCGCTCTCGGGCGCGATGTCGGCCGTGCCGATCGTGGCGTCATAGGGGCTGAGCACCTTGCCGCTGGCGCGGGCGAACTCCCTTGCGAACAGGCCGGTGGGAATGCGGGCGGAGTTCCGCTGCACCAGGTCGAGCGGCAGGCCGGTGATGTCAGCCACGCGTTGACTGGCCAGCCGCCTGCCTTGCTCCAGTCCGCTGGTGAGCGCCGTAAGGTAATCGCCCATCGCATAATGTTCGACGTCTGCCAGCTTCTCCCGCAATGCATCGCCGCTGACGCCTTCGGCGCGCAGGCGCACCGCCGCCAGTGAAGGCAGTTCGAGCGCCCAATGCAGCGGCTCGAATTCGTCGGGCTGCACCAGCGTGAACTCCAGCGCCGGGGAGATCAGCACGATGCCGTTCGGACTGATGCCGATATCTTCCTGCAATGTCCTGGCGAGCAGCGCCGCGCGGAACCCGCCATAGCTTTCACCGGCAAGGAACAGCGGCGAGCCGGTGCGGCCGTTCTGCGAGAGATAGAGCCGGATGAAGGCGCCAATCGAGCTGGCATCCTGGTTGACACCCCAGAAATCGCGCGTGTCCTGCCCCGGTGCCTCGCGGCTATAGCCGGTTCCGACCGGATCGACGAAGACGAGATCGGTCATGTCGAGCCAGCTGTCCGGATTGTCGATCAGTCTTTGCGGTGACGGCAGGAATTCGCCGTCGGCTCCCGTCGCGATTATCCGTGGACCGAGAGCGCCGATATGCAGATAGGCGGACGCTGCTCCAGGGCCGCCGTTGAACACGAAGGTGATCGGCCGCTGCGGGTCTTTGGCCCCGCTTGCCGGCGGCTCCAGCGTGTAGGCGACATAGAAGATCTCCGCCGTGACGTCGCCCTTGCCGGAAAGCAGCGACAGGGTGGCGGCTTTTGCCTGGTAATCCAGCTTTCTTCCGGCCAGCGTGATCGAATGGTTGGTTGTCTGCGGCGGCGGCAGCAGGGACAGAACGCCGCCCGAGGGCGCCGGCCGCTCCGCTGTTTCAGCCAGGACGGGCTGCGCCAGGACGGCAAGCATCGGCAGGATAAGGCAGATCAGTTTCAGCTTGACCGGCATGATGGCTCCGCGACAACGACTCCCGCATAGGTATGGCCGAGAGGTTCGAAGTCAAAGGAAATGGCTGTTTTGAACTTGTAACGGCTTGCGCTACTGTGAGCCGGAATGCAGTCGAACGTTTCCCTCGATCAGTTTGGACGCTGGAGCGGCGGTGTGGCCGCTGCGGCCGTTGCCGCGACTCCCGAAGAATTGTCGGCTCGCTTCACGGCAGCGGCGAGCGAGTTGCTTGGCTCCGACCGCGCCTATGTCGGCTTTTACCGTCGCGATATCACGTCCCTGACCATCGACGATGCCGGCCCCGATCGCTGGAACCGCGACTACGATGCACGACTGTATCGCCAGGATCCCTTCTTCCAGAGGTTCGCCAGCACAAGGCAGGATTTCCTGTTGCCGCTGTCGGCACTCCGCAATGGCGACTTCCAGCGCACCCCCTACTATCGCGAATTCTTCGGCCCTTCCGACAGTTTCGACGAGATCACCGGCGTGTTCAATCTCGACGGGCTGACCGCTGGCTATGTCACTTTTCTCAGGCGAAACGGGGCAGAACCGTTTGGCGAGCAGGATCTGGCAACGGCTTGCGCGGCAAGCAGCGCGACAAGGCTCATTTTGGGAAGATTGCTTCATCTGTGCCGCTTCCGGCACAAGGGCGCCGCAATCGGTGACGCTCGCTCGCGGCTGAGCAGGCGCGAGGCCGAGATTGCGCGGCACCTGGTCGATGGTGGCAACGCCAAGACCATCTCGCGAAGTCTCGCCGTCTCGCCCGGCACCGTCCGCAACCACATCAAGCAGATCTACCGCAAGCTCGGCGTGCACTCCCAGGTCGAGCTGCTGGCGACCCTCCGCGACGTCGCTTGAGCCTGACGGCTCCCGCCGGCTCTATTGCCCCGTCACGATGCGCGTCCACATGCGGTTTTGCGATCGCAGCCACTTTGGGTCGTTGTTGTCGACCACGAACAGCTTGGCCTTTACGGCATCAGCCGGAAAGACGCCGGGATCGCTGGCTATGGCCTTGTCCATCAGCGGCAGGGACTCCGGTATCGCATTGGCGTAGGAGACATAGCTGGAATTGGCCGCGGCGATATCGGGCCGCAGATTGAAGTCGATCCAGGCCTGGGCGTTGTCGGGATGCGGCGCATCTTTCGGCACCGCCATCGTATCGAAGTTGATGAGCGTGCCTTCCCTGGGAATGGAATAGGCGATCTCCAGCTTCTTCACGGATTCCGCCGCACGAGTCCTTGCCTGGAGGATGTCCCCCGACCAGCCCAACACCACGCAGATGTCGCCGTTGGCGAGGTCGTTGATGTATTTGGACGAATGGAAATAGCGGATGTAGGGCCGCACCTTGCCCATCAGGTCCTCGACCCTGGCGAGGTCGTCGGGACTGGTCGATTTGGGGTCGATGTGAAGATAGTTCATCGCCATCGGGATGACTTCCGCCGGCGCATCGATCATGGCCACGCCGCAATCGGACAGCTTCTTGACCATTTCGAGGTCGAAGACCATGGCGAAGGAATCCGTCGGCGCGTCCGGCAGCCGCTGCTTCACCGCGGCGACGTTGTAGCCAATGCCGTCGGTGACCGCCATATAGGGCACGGCATGCAGGTTCCGCGGGTCGGCGCCAGCGATCAGCGCCAGGGCCTGCGGATCGATCTTCGAATGGTTGGCAAGCTTCGATTTGTCGAGTTCCAGGAACGCCCCCGCCTTCACCTGGTTCTTCAGGAACGGATAGGCTGAGGGGTAGACCACGTCATATCCCGAGCCGCCGGTGAGCAGCTTGGTTTCAAGCACCTCGTTGCCGTCATAGACATCGTAGCGAACCTTGATGCCCGTCTCCTTCTCGAATTTCTCGGCCGTGTCCTGCGCGATGTAGTCGGACCAGTTGTAGACGTTGACGATCTTTTCCTCGTCAGCCGAAGCCGCATTTGCGCAGATGCCGCAGGCAAGCAGGGTTGAGAAGATCAGAGCGCGCATAAATGTCCTCCGTTTTCGCTATCTGTTTTGGGCATGCCCTTCCCTCAACGCCGTTGCGGGGCATAGACTGGCAAGGTGATGCAGGCGACATTGCCGCCACCCAGCAGGATCTCGCGTGAGTTTTCGATGCCGACTATCTTGTGGTCGGGAAACAGCTCGGCCAGCGTCTGCTTGGCCCTCACATCGAGATCGCAGCCGAACTGCGGTACCACCACGACGCTGTTGCCCGGATAGTAGTTGATGTAGCTCGCCGCGATCCGGTTTCCGGCCGGTCGCGCCCAGGTCGAATCCAGCCGGTCCACGCTGTCGCTTTCTTCCGGCGTCATCTCGATCGGCAAGGGGTGGGGCAGCCGATGAACTTTCAGCGCGCGGCCACGCGTATCGCGGGCCGAACGCAGCACCTCTTCGGCTTCTCGCACAATCTCGTATTGTGGGTCCTCCCGGTTGTCGGTCCAGCTCAGCACGACCACGCCGGGGCGCACGAAGCAGCAGACGTCGTCGACATGGCCGTCGGTCTCGTCGAAAGCGAGGCCGCGTGGCAGCCAGATGACGGTATCGACACCGAGATAGTCGCCGAGCTGGCGTTCCACTTCGGCCTTGCCGAGATGGGCGTTGCGATTTCGGTTGAGGAGGCATTGCTCCGTCGTGATGAGGGTGCCCTGGCCGTCGCACTGCAATCCGCCGCCCTCGGCGATCAGCGGCGCCCGGTAGCGATCCATGTTCTCGATTTCGAGCACTTTCTGCGCCGCCAGGTCGTCCAGGTCCCATGGCGAATAGAGGCCGCCGTCGAAACCGCCATAGGCGTTGAAGATCCAATCGACGCCACGCACGTCGCCTTGATCGTTGACGACGAAATTGGGGCCGCTGTCGCGCAGCCAGGAATCGTTGGTGGACATCTCCACGATGCGCACATGGCCTGGCAATCGCGCTCGGGCATTCTGCCACTGGCGAGCAGAGGCCGCCACCGTCACCGGCTCGCTTTGCGCGATCGCCGCGGCGACATCCGCGAACAGCTTTTGCGCGGGCTTGGCGCCGAGGCGCCAGGTGTCCGGTCGCTCCGGCCAGATCATCCAGCAGCCTGATTTGGGTTCGAATTCGCCGGGCGCGCGAAACCCATCCTGTTTCGGCCTTGTCGAGAGGGTACGGGGCATCTTGGGACCGCCGGGAAATGGAGTGATGACTTGCCCGGATCAGACGTTTTGGGACCTTGTCCGTCAATGTCCCATTTGGGATATCGGTGTCGGCGGCTGTCTCCTGTTGCGGAACGGCATTGCCTTCCCACGGTGATCGGCGCAAATCTCGACCGGACGGCGTATGCCGGTGACGCAAGCAGTCGACGAAAGGGGAAAGCGGATGGATGCGATCGAACTGAAGGCCATGCAGGCGCCGCTGAAGCAGGCCTATCGTGACGATGCTTCGCAGGCCCTGATCACGCTTCGCGCCAAGGGCTCGATCGACGACCAGTCGGTTGCCTGCAAGGTGGAGACGGGCAGGGCGCTCGCCATCGCCGGACTGCATCCGGCAACAGGCGGCTCAGGGCTTGAGCTCTGCTCGGGCGACATGCTGCTGGAGGCCTTGGTGGCTTGCGCCGGGGTGACGCTGAAGGCGGTGGCGACGGCGCTCGAGTTCAAGCTCGGCGCCGCCACGGTGGAAGCCGAAGGCGATCTCGATTTTCGCGGCACGCTCGGTGTCGCCAAGGATGCGCCGGTCGGCTTTCGCGCCATCCGGCTCAATTTCAACCTCGACACCGATGAGCCGCAGGAGCGGATAGACTCGCTGCTGAAGCTGACCGAGCGTTATTGCGTGGTATTCCAGACCATCAGCCAGAAGCCGGAGCTGACGGTGAGCGCGCGCCGCTGACGCTTACTGCGCTGACGGTTCTTCGGCGTCGCCCTCGTCAGTGAAGGGCGAGGCGCTCGGCACGCATTGCACCGACCAGCCGGCCGGTGTCGGCTGCTTCTGATATTCGGTGATGGCGGCGGTGCACTGTTCGCGTTTGTCGAAGGTGCTGGGCAGCACGACCATGCCGCCTTGCGGGCCGGCGATTACCAGATACCAGACCAACGCTGCTGCGGTCGTAGCCATGGGGATTTCCTCATTCTGCCAGTGGGCGCTTGTTGTGGGAGTCGCTGTGATCCTTACCAACTCCACGGAAATGACGAAAGCATGACGGCGGCGCAGCCTTCCATCGTCACATCACAGCCGCGTGATGTGACGGGGGTTTCGCAGCCCGATTTCGAAGCGAAATCGGCTCAGTTGGTGGCAAAACAATAGAACAAGCCGTCGCCCCCGGTGCCCTTGAGCGCCTCCTGGCTGCAGCCGCCGCGCGAAGCGTGCGAGGAATTCCAGGATTTGGCCGCTGCCGAATCGTCGAGGCCGGCGCGGTCATGATGGCCCATCATAGCGGCGCCTTCCGCCCCGCTCATCGTCCAGTCGCCGCAGGTCTGGTCGGCGATCTTGGTGCCGTCGGGCTTGGAGCCGGTCAGCACGTCGTGGCGGTTGGGCGTGTCGCCGCGGCCGTTGACCGCTTCGCCTTTCTCGTTGAGCGCTGTCTGCTTGGTGATGCCGTTGGCATCGCTGTGCAACGAGGCGACATCGTCGGCGATCTTGATGCCCTTTGCGTTTACCCATGGCCCCTTGCCGATGCGGTCGCGGGCGTCGGTGTCGCTGGTCGACAGATAGGCGGCCCAACTTTTGCCGGTGACGCCAGCGGCTTCCGCCAGCGACGCGCAATGCGCGTCGGCGCCTTTGAGGCCGCCGAGGTCGGCACCCTTGCCGGAACCGACACTGGTAACGAAGAAGCTCATCTTGGCATCTTGCGAGTAAGCGGCGCCCGCGGCTGCGATCAGGGTGGCGGCGGTGGCGAGAAGCAGTCTACGCATGTCGGTCCTCCGGTTGGTCTTCGACGGGTTACATCAGAAGAAACGTTGCCGGAGGCCTGTTTAATCCCTACGCATGTCGCCTAAAAGTGTGCAGCGGTTTTTGGGAAACCGACATGCGTCAAAAAGGCTCTAGTTTTATTCCGGCTGGCGATAGGCGACGAAGCGATTGTGCTTGGCTTGGAAGATCAATCCGGTCTCTTTCAGCTCCGGGCTGGCCAGCGGCACGATGCGTTTGGCGATCTCGGCGGGGTGCGGCAACGTCTCGGGATCCTCGCCCGGCACTGCCTGGGCACGCATGGCGGTGCGGGTGGCGCCGGGGTCGGCGGCGTTGACCCGGAGCGGCAGGCTCTGCGTCTCATGCGCCCAGGAGCGCATCATCGTCTCCACCGCGGCCTTGGACGCCGCGTAGGGCGCCCAGAAGGCACGCGCCGAGTGCGCTGCGTTGGAAGATAGGATGATCGCTCGTCCAGCATCGGAGAGCCGCAGCAGAGGGTCGACCGAGCGGATCAGCCGCCAGGTCGAGGTGACGTTGATGGTCATCACCTTCTCGAAGGTTTTTGCTTCGACATGACCGATCGGCGAAATGACGCCGAGAACGCCGGCATTGGCGACGAGAATGTCGAGCTTGCCCCAGCGTTCGTGGATGGCGCCGCCCAGGCGGTCGATGCCGGCCATGTCGGCGAGGTCGAGCGGCACCAGTGTCGCCTGGCCGCCGGCCGTCTTGATCTGGTCGTCGAGCTCTTCCAGTCCGCCGACAGTGCGCGCCACCGCAATGACATGCGCGCCGGCGGCAGCCAATTCCTTGGCCATGAAATAGCCGATACCGCGCGAGGCGCCGGTGACGACCGCAACGCGGCCGGTAAGGTCGAGGGTCATGCGATGGATTCCGGGAATTTGACTAACGCTGATGACGGTCCGGCCTACGTCCCGCTCGTCGCCAGCAGCGACAGCGTGCGCACATTGTCGTGGCCTTCGAAGTCGAGCAGGCGGGTTGGATACTGGCCGGTGAAGCAGGCATCGCAGAATTGCGGCTGGTCGTTGTCGCGGCTGGCTTCGCCGACGGCGCGGTAGAGCCCGTCAATGGTGAGGAAGCCGAGCGAATCGACGCGAATGAACTCGGCCATCTCCTCGATTGACATGCGCGATGCCAGGAGCTTCGATTTCTCCGGCGTGTCGACACCGTAGAAGCAGGAGGCGCGTGTCGGCGGTGAGGCGATGCGCATATGCACCTCCTTGGCGCCGGCGTCGCGCACCATCTGCACGATCTTCTGGCTGGTGGTGCCGCGCACGATACTGTCGTCGACCAGCACCACGCGCTTGCCCTCGATCATGCGGCGGTTGGCATTGTGCTTCAGCTTGACGCCCATGTGGCGGATCGAATCGCCCGGCTGGATAAAGGTGCGGCCGACATAATGATTGCGGATGATGCCGAGCTCGAAGGGAATGCCTGCGGCCTGGCTGAAGCCGATCGCCGCCGGCGTGCCCGAATCCGGCACCGGCACGACGATGTCCGCCTCGACCGGGCTTTCAACCGCCAGCTCGGCGCCGATGCGCTTGCGCACCTCATAGACGTTACGGCCTTCGACCGAGGAATCCGGCCGCGCGAAATAGACATATTCGAAGATGCAGAAGCGGGTCTTCTGCGGTTCGAAGGGGAACAGGCTTTCAATACCCTTGGACGTGACGACGACCATCTCGCCGGGCTTCAGGTCGCGAACGAAACGAGCGCCGATGATGTCGAGCGCGCAGGTTTCGGAGGCCAGGATCCAGGCGCCGTCGAGATCGCCGAGCACCAGCGGCCGGATGCCGAGCGGATCGCGGCAGCCGATCATCTTCTTGGCCGTCATCGCCACCAGCGAGAAGGCGCCCTCGACCTGCCGCACCGCATCGATGAAACGCGAGTTCAAATCGCGCTCCTTGCTGGTGGCGACAAGGTGCAAAAGCGTCTCGGTATCGGAGGTGGAGGAGAAGATCGCGCCTTGCTTCTGCAGCGCGCGCTGCACGGTCATGGCGTTGGTCAGATTGCCGTTGTGGGCGACGGCGAAGCCGCCATCGGCCAATTCTGCGAAAAAGGGCTGGATGTTGCGCATGCCGGCGCCGCCAGTCGTGGCGTAGCGGGTATGGCCAATGGCGCGGTTGCCTTGCAGGCTGTCGATGACGCGCTGCTTGGTGAAGGTGTCGCCGATCAGGCCGACATGGCGTTCGACATGGAACTGGCTGCCGTCATAAGAAACGATGCCTGCCGCTTCCTGGCCACGATGCTGCAGCGCATGCAGGCCCAGTGTGACGATGGCTGCCGCGTCCTGCCGGCCGAAAATGCCGAACACACCGCATTCGTCGTGGAAATGGTCGTCGGCCTCGGCGGAAAGCACGTCGTCTGCGTCTGCCATCTTAAGCTCCGCTAAAATCGCCATATAATGCGGGTTCGCGCCGAAAGCAACGCGGGCCGTGCGGTCGTTCACACCATCGTCAGATCCTGACGTCGTTTTCGGCGTCAGTTTGCCGGTGCCGTCGGTGCCGGAGCGTTGTTGGCCGGTGGTGTTGCGTCATTGTCGTCAGGCGCCGGCGTGTTGGCATCGTCGCCGCCCGCCGGAGCATCCGCCGCCGGTGCGTCCGGAGCAGCTGGTGTCTCGGCGGCCGGCTGATTCGGATTGAGCTTCTTGAGGATCGCGTTTTCCGGATCCTCGGGCAGCAGGCTTTCGAGCTTGGCGCCGATCTGTTCGAGCAGCGGCCGCGACTTGGCCTCCGTGACCCAGGCTGGTGCCTTGGCACCGGCCAGCCAGTTGAAGAACAGCAGGGCGACGGCAACGACCAGGATGCCGCGCGCGGCGCCGTAAAGGAAACCGAGCGTACGATCGAGTGCGCCGATCCTGGAATCGATGATCCAGTCGGCTAGCTTCATGGTGATGACCGAGACGACGATCAACGCGATGATGAAAACCACGCCGGCGGCCGCCGCCATGGCGACCTTTTCATTCTCGATGTAGGGCGCGAGGTAAGGCACAACCGGCTTGTAGAAGAAGAACGCCGCCGCTGCCGCCGCTGCCCAGGAGACGACGGACAGGACTTCGCGCGAGAAGCCGCGAACCATGGCGAGCATCGCCGAGACCAGAGTGAAGCCGACGAGAATTCCGTCAAGCAGCGTAATCGGCATGTCTTTCGCCCCACTCCATGAGCCGCATTATAGCGCGGAGCATCGGGTTCTGGGTCCGATGCTCTAATCTTCTTCGTCCACGCGGCTTCGGCGTGAGCCGGCTATGCGTGCCACGAGGTCGGCAAGCTCGGTCGGCTGGAAAGAACCGGCCCCGATCCCCCCGGCCAGTTCCCCGCTGCCCGAGGGCAGAACCGCGCTTCCAAAACCCAGCTTTTCGGCTTCCTTGAGGCGCTGTTGCGCATGCGCAACCGGCCTCACGGCGCCCGAAAGGCTGATTTCGCCGAAATAGACGCAATCGGCGGGAAGGGCAAGACCGGTGAGCGAGGAAACCAGGGCGGCCGCCACTGCCAGATCGGCCGCGGGCTCCGAAATCCGGTAGCCTCCGGCGACATTGAGATAGACATCGTGAGTGCCGAAGCGCACGCCGCAATGGGCTTCGAGAACCGCCAGGATCATCGACAGCCGGGCGCCGTCCCAGCCGACGACGGCGCGGCGCGGCGTGCCGAGCGAGGAGGGTGCGACCAGTGCCTGGATCTCGACCAGCACCGGCCTTGTCCCCTCCATGCCGGCGAAAACCGCCGCCCCCGGCGATTTGGCATGGCGTTCGCCAAGGAAAAGCTCGGACGGATTGGCGACCTCGCGCAGGCCCTTGTCCGACATTTCGAAGACGCCGATCTCGTCGGTCGGTCCAAAACGGTTCTTCACCGTGCGCAGGATGCGATAGTGATGGCCGCCTTCGCCTTCGAAGTAGAGCACGGCGTCGACCATGTGCTCGACGACGCGCGGCCCGGCGATCTGGCCTTCCTTGGTGACATGGCCGACCAGCACGATCGCCGCCCCTGTGGATTTCGCATAACGGATCATCGCCTGGGCGGCGGCGCGCACCTGTGTGACGGTCCCAGGCGCCGAATCGGCAAGGTCGGTCCACAGCGTCTGGATCGAATCCAGGATGACGAGATCAGGCCGCTTGCCGTCGGCGATCGTCGCCAGGATGTCCTCGACATTGGTCTCGGCGGCAAGTTCCACCGGAGAAGAGGCGACGCCAAGCCGCTGCGCCCGCAGCCTGATCTGCGCGACCGCCTCTTCGCCGGAAACATAGACGATGCGATGGCCTTTTGATGCCAGCGCCGCGGCCGCCTGGGTGAGCAGCGTCGACTTGCCGATGCCGGGGTCGCCGCCGACCAGCAACGCCGAGCCGCGCACGAAACCGCCGCCGGTGGCGCGGTCGAGTTCGCCAATGCCCGAGATGATGCGCGGCGCGTCCTCGATATCGCCGGACAGCGTGGTCAGCACCACCGCGCGGCCCTTGCGGGCATTGCGCGTGTTGGCTGGTCCCGAGCCGATGCCGCCGGACGTGCCTTCCTCGACCAGCGTGTTCCACTCGCCACAGGCATCGCATTTGCCGGCCCAGCGCTGATGCACCGATCCGCAACTCTGGCAGATGAATTGGACGCGTGACTTTGCCATTACGTCGCCGCAGGCTGAAAATTGGGAAAGCGGGGCGTTCCTTCACACCCCCCTCTGTCCTGCCGGACATCTCCCCCGCAAGGGGGGAGATTGGCAGTTTTGACTACAGCACCATCTCTGCCACGTCGGCGATTGGCGAAATCGGTAACGACATCCAATCTCCCCCCTTGCGGGGGAGATGTCCGGCAGGACAGAGGGGGGTGTGACAGAGCGCGACGGTAGGTCAAAAAGCTACTCGAACCTTTCCGGCAGATGATGCTCCTCGGCGAGGTCGGAGAAGCGGGTGAACTCGCCCTGGAAGGCAAGGCTGACGGTGCCGGTCGGGCCATGGCGCTGCTTGGCGATGATCACTTCGGCCTTGCCCTGGACCTCGATCATCTTCGTTTCCCAGGCGAGGTGCTCGGGCGTGCCTTTCTCCGGTTCCTTGTTCTTGATGTAATATTCCTCGCGGTACACGAACAGCACGACGTCGGCGTCCTGCTCGATCGAGCCCGATTCGCGCAGATCGGACAGCTGCGGATGCTTGTCGTCGCGGCTTTCGACCTGACGCGAGAGCTGTGAGAGGGCGATGATCGGCACGCCCAACTCTTTGCCGAGTGCCTTCAGTCCGGTGGTGATCTCGGTGATTTCCTGGACGCGGTTCTGCGATGCCTTGGCGGACGAACCCTGCATCAGCTGGATATAGTCGATGACCATCAGGTCCAGCCCGCGCTGCCGCTTGAGGCGGCGGGCGCGCGCCGCGAGCTGGGCGATCGAGATACCACCCGTCTGGTCGATGTAGAGCGGGCGCTTGTGGTTCTCCTGCGTGTAGGCGACAAGCTTGCCGAAATCGGCTTCCGTCAAATCGCCGCGCCGGATTTTCGAAGATGGTATCTCGGTCTGCTCGGAGATGATGCGGGTGGCCAGCTGCTCCGACGACATTTCGAGCGAGAAGAAGCCGACGACGCCGCCATTGGCCGCCTTGACCGAACCGTCGGCCTGCTGGGCAGGCTCATAGGCGGCCGCGATGTTGTAGGCGATGTTGGTGGCCAGCGACGTCTTGCCCATGCCTGGGCGGCCGGCGATGATGATCAAATCGGATGGCTGCAGGCCGCCCATGCGGTGGTCGAGATCGCGCAGGCCGGTGGCAATGCCGGATAGGTGACCGTCGCGCATGTAAGCCGCACTGGCCATGTCGACGGCGTTCTTCAACGCATCGGAAAAACTCTCGAAGCCGCCATCGTAGCGGCCGTTTTCGGCCAGCTCGAACAGGCGGCGTTCGGCGTCCTCGATCTGTTCGCCGGGCGCCATGTCGACCGGCGCGTCATAGGCGATGTTGACCATGTCCTCGCCGACGGTGATCAGCGCGCGGCGCGTCGCAAGGTCATAGATGGCGCGGCCATAGTCGGTGGCGTTGACGACGGTAACGGCCTCCACCGCCAGCCGCACGACATATTGCGCCATCGTCATGTCGCCGACTTTCTCGTCGGCCGGCAGGAAGGTTTTTAGCGTTATCGGCGTCGCGACCTTGCCCATGCGGATGAACTCGGACGCCACCTCAAAGATCTTGCGGTGCAGCGGCTCGTAGAAATGGCTGGCCTTGAGGAAGTCCGAGACGCGGTAGAAGGCATCGTTGTTGACCAGGATCGCGCCGAGCAGCGCCTGCTCGGCCTCGATGTTGTTTGGCGCTTCACGATAAAGCGGTGTTTCCGCGACGCCGAATTTTCGCGCTGCTTCTGCCATGATGTCCCCGATTTCGATCCCGGCTTCTCGATATCAGAACGTGACAAGTCCATGCTGACTTATCTGCACCAGTGCCTGTCCAATCAGCTTTGATACCCGCGATTCACAGCCGAGTTTTTTCGGTGGAAAGAATCACAATTGACTCGAATCGAAAGAACGATTGTAGCGCATCTACAGGGAGAACAAAACGGGAAAACAAGAATGGTGCCCTGTGCAGCCATCCCGCTCAAAGCTGACCGAGTCGCCCCTCGATGAACCGGCGTTCCGCCGGTTGCCGGGTCAACTCGATCGCCCGCCGGTAGGAGGTCCTTGCCGCTTCGGTCAAGCCAAGCCTGCGCTGCATTTCTGCTCGCGCCGCGTGCGCCAGATGGTAGCCGTCCAGCCCGCCTTGTCCCATGGCCGCCTCGATTGCCGCCAGTCCGGCCTGCGGGCCGTCGCGCATGCCTATGGCCGCGGCGCGGTTGAGTGCCACGACCGGCGAGGGGTCGACGCGGCCGAGCACATCGTAAAGCGCGACGATTTGTACCCAGTCGGTCTCCGCCGTGCCTGCCGCCTCGGCGTGGACGGAAGCAATGGCCGCCTGCAGGATGTAAGGTCCGATGCGGCGCGAGGCGATCGCCCGACCGATCAGGCCGTCGGCCTCGGCGATCAGCGAACGGTCCCACAGCGTGCGGTCCTGATCCTCTAGCAGGACAAGGTCGCCGCTGGCGTCGACCCGCGTCGCGCGCCGCGCCTCGTGCAGCAGCATCAGGGCCAGCAGCCCTTGCGCCTCCGGCTGGTCGAGCAGTTCGACCATCAGCCGGCCGAGCCGGATCGCCTCGGCGCACAGATCGGCCCGCGTCAGGTTCGGCCCCTCGGTTGCCGCGTAACCCTCATTGAAGATCAGGTAGATCACCTGCAGCGCACTCTCGAGACGCGCCGGCAGGTCGTCGCGGTCCGGCACTTCGTAAGGGATGGCCTCGTCGCGGATCTTCGCCTTGGCCCGCACGATGCGTTGCGCAATGGTCGGTGCCGGCGTCAGATAGGCGCGGGCGGTCTCTTCGGTGGTCAAACCACCCACTTCGCGCAGGGTCAGGGCGATGCGTGCATCCGGCGCCAGCGCCGGATGGCAGCAGACGAAGATGAGCCGCAATTCATCGTCCTGGATGTCTTCCGGCATGGCCGGCTCCGGTGTCGGCTCGGCCAGAGCCGTGAGCTCGGGCAGAGCCCCGGCCAGCCGCGCTTCCCGGCGCCAGCGGTCGATGGTCCTGAAGCGGCCGGCCGAGACCAGCCAGGAATAGGGATTGGCCGGCACACCCTGGCGCGGCCATTGTTCGGCGGCAGCAGTGAAGGCCTCATGCAAGGCCTCCTCCGCCGCGTCGAAACCGCCGAGCAGGCGGATCAAGGTCGCCAGCACGCGCCGCGCCTCGGTGCGGTAGGCCGCCTCCAGGGCGTCGCGCGGGCCGGCGGTGCTCACAGGACCGGCGGCGGCTGGCTGAAGTCGACGACCGGACGGACTTCGATAAAGCCGATCGTTGCCAGCGGATGGCCGCTCGCCACCCGCACCGCTTCATTGAGATCACGGGCTTCGATGACGATGATGCCGCCCAGGATTTCCTTGGTCTCCATGAACGGGCCGTCGACCGAAGACATCTTGCCGTCGCGGACCTGCACGGTCATCGCCTCTTCCGGCAACACCAGGGCCTCGGCGGTTACGAAGTGGCCGCTGGCCCTGAGCACCTCGTCATATCCGGCGCATTCGGCCAGCACGGCGTTGGCTTGCGGGCTGCCGCCGAACAGCGTCTTGGGGTGGTAGTAGATGAGACAGGCATAACGCATGGTGGGTTTCCTTTTCCAGGATTGTCTAGGGTTCTTGGGATCAGGCGTCGAGGATCGGTGCGAAGCCGCCGTGGACCCGGCGCTGGTTGTCGTAGGGCATGGTGTCGGCATACATGCGCGGATCGGCAATCACCTTCTTCCAGGCGTCGTCACGCACCTGCTTCGACGGCCATTCGACCCAGGCATAGACGACAACCTCATCGCCCGTCGCTTTCACGGCGCTGCGGTAATCGGTGATCTCGCCGTCGGGAACATCGTCGCCCCACGCCTCGACGACGCGGGTTGCGCCATGTTCCTTGATCACCGCGGCCTGCTTCGCCGCCACGGCAAGGTAGGCTTGCTTGTTGGCGGCCGGCACCGGCACCAGCGAGCCATCGATATAGCCGGTCTTGCCGGTCGTGTTCAGGTCGATGAACGGCGTGAAACCGCCGATGATCATGCGCTTGCCGTCAAAGGGCATGGACGCGCCGATCTCCGCCATGCGCGGGTCGCTCATCATCGTCTGATAGGCAGCGTCCGCCGCCGCCTTGTCCGCGTATTCGTGCCACGAAAAGGTGATGACCTCATCCGGCTTTGCCTTCACGGCTCCCTTGAAGTCGGTGATCTTGCCGCCGGGCACGTCGTCGCCCCATCCCTCGACCATCCGGGTGGTGCCGAACTCCTTCAGCACCGATGCCGCCTTGGCGACATGCTTGCGATAGGCTTCCTTGTTGGCGGCGGGCACCGCGGCGACAAATCCTGCGATATAGCTCATTGCGTCTCTCCTGTTGGCTGATGCCGTTTGACACTCTTGGCGTCTCGAAAGATCCGAGAACGCCAATGGTCGAACGGCACGGCCTGGATTCGACATCGCTCCGAATTTTTCTTCGGAGCGGTTCGAAACGCCACTGCCGCCTATTCGGAACCCAGCCTGTCGCCCCAGTCCAGCCGCCGGGCGAGCTTGAAGTCGGCGCCGTCGCGCTTGGTGAACAAGCGCTCGGCGGCGGTACCGTCGTCCTGGCAAAGCTTGAGCAGAACCTTGCCGGAGCCGGATTTCGGCGGCGCAAGAACCCGCGCCTGGTGCGAAGTGGGCCGTTCTCGGGAAGCCGCGACATAGATGAACTTCTCGTCTTCCCACGGCACGTCGGCATCCTTGGCCAGCCGATGCAGGCGCGAGCGGGCGACGCGGCGGGAAAAATGGCACCAGTCGGGCTGGATCAGCGGGCAGGGCGCCTGATGCGCGCAAGGCGCTAGCACATGCGCGCCCGCCTCGATCAACTGCCGGCGCACGGCAAGGATGCGCTGCCAGCCGGCAGGGGTGCCCGGCTCGACCACAAGCAGCGTGTCGGCGGTGAGTTGCCAGAGGCGGTCGATGAGCTTCGGCAGTGATGCGGGAGCGATTTCATCGAGCACATAGGCGCAAGTGACCAGATCGGCCGACTTGAGGTCGGCAAGGTCGATGGTGGCATCACCCGCCAGCCACCTCGTCTGGGCGGCAATCGCACCGGCGGCAAGTGTCTCGCCGACCTTGCGTACCGCCGCACTGGCTTCGAACAACACAGCCTGTTCGAGATCGGGCCACAGCTCAGTCGTGGCCCAAAGCGCAGTACCAGGACCTGCGCCGACATCGAGCAGGCTCTTGGGTTGGAAGGCGGGCTTGGCATCGCTCAGCGCATCGAGACTGGTGCGGATCGCGGCATAGGTCGCCGGCAGCCGCGTCGCCAGATAGGCTTTCACCGCCAGATCCTCGGCCATGTGCAGACGGCCGTCGCGCAATTCGGCACGATAACGGTCGGACAGCGTTTTTGCCGCTTGTTTGAGTACAGCCAGCGGAACGTTTTCGAGCAAGCGCTCGACACCTTGGCGAAGGGATGCCGGCAACTCCATCTCACGCGCCCCGCGGGACGAGAAGGATCACGGAAGCGCCGGCAATGCAGAGCGCCGCGCCGGCAAAATCCCAGCGGTCGGGGCGCACGTCCTCCACCAGCCACAGCCAGCCAAGCGATGCCGCAATGTAGATGCCGCCATAGGCGGCGTAGGCGCGACCGGCGGCTGACGTGTCGACCAGCGCCAGCAGGAGGCCGAACAGGGCAAGCGAGCCGAGGCCGGGAAGAAGCCAAAGCGGCGACTTATCCAGCCGCCACCAGGCCCAGAACGAAAAGCAGCCGGCGATCTCGGCCAGAGCGGCGGCGGCATAGAGGACGTAGGTCATGAAAAAGGTCCCGCGACGGTCACGGGACCTTTTTCAGTGCAGGCGCCGGCAATGGCAAGCGGCAATGCTATTCCTGGTCCGCAACCTTGCGGCGACGAGCCGGCTTGGCGGTCGGACTCTTTTTGACGGGAGCCGTTTCACGATGCCCCATATCGCGCATCTCGAGCGCCTTTTCGCATTTGGCCATGTAGTCGCGCGACATCGGCAGCGTATCGTTCTTCTTGGTGATCTGGATCTGGAAGATGACCAGGTCCTGCCAGCGGAAGGCGGCTTCCGAGGCCGCCAGATAGAATTCCCACATGCGGCAGAAGCGCTCGTCATAGATCGCCTTGGCCTTGTCGCGGTTGGCAGCGAAGCGCTCGCCCCAGTGCTTCAGCGTATCGGCATAGTGGAGCCGCAGGATCTCGACGTCGGTGACGACCAGGCCCGACTTTTCGATCGCCGGCATGACTTCCGAGAGCGAAGGGATATAGCCGCCCGGGAAGATGTATTTGCGGATGAATGCGCTGGTCGCCCACGGCACGCCGGAACGACCGATCGTGTGCAACAGCATCACGCCATCGGGCTTGAGCAGCGTCGCGCTCTTGTCGAAGAACGTACGGTAGTGGTTGACGCCGACATGCTCGAACATGCCGACCGAGACGATGCGATCGAAACGCTCGTTGAGTTCGCGGTAGTCCTTGAGCTCGAAATGCACGCGGCTTTCCAGCCCTTGCGCGTGCGCCCGGTCGGTGGCGACGCCATGCTGCTCGGTCGACAGCGTCACGCCCTGCACGTCGACGTCGAACGCTTTGGCGAGGTAGAGGCCAAGCCCGCCCCAGCCGGAGCCGATGTCGAGCACCGTCTGGCCGGCTTTCAGCCGGAGCTTGGCGGCGATGTGGCGCTTCTTGGCGGCCTGCGCTTCGTCCAGCGTCATGTCCGGCTGCTCGAAATAGGCGCAGGAATACTGCATGTCCTGGTCAAGGAAGAGCCGGTAGAGGTCGCCCGACAAATCGTAGTGGCGCTGCACGTTGCGGCGCGAGCGCGAGGCGGTGTTGATCTGCTGCAGGCGGCGGAAGGCGTGGCGCAGCCCTTCGATGGCCTTCGACCAGGTGGCGTCGATGCCGCCGCTGCCCATATTCTGGAAGGCGATGCGCATCACGCCCAGCACGCCGCCTTCGAGGATGTCGAGTTCGCCGTCCATGTAGGACTCTGGCACTGCCAGCATCGGATCGAAGGTGATGGCGCGCTCGGCATGCGCCGTCTTGATATGCATGTGCACCGGTTCGCCGCTGCCGTCGCCGAAAATCACAGCCGAGCCCTTGGGGCCGGTCACCTTGAGATTGCCGGTGCGCACCAGGCGGTCGAGAACGCGCTTCAACAGAATATTCATGACCAAATGTCCCCTCTCGGCCAGACAGGCTGCCTTGGCGCGTGACCGCGAAAATCGGTATCGATTTCGCCGGGGGTCTTGCGCCGAACCAAAGTTGCACAGCGTGCTTTGCGCGGCCAAAGGACGCGCTACGCCATAGTCTGCAACAATATATAGGGGTTCGAAAAGTTCCATTTGGCACAAAAATGCCCGGGCGAGAGACCCGGGCATTGGTCCAGCATGGCTGGATGACGGCAAAGTGATCGGAGCTTGGCTTTAAGTCGTGATCAGCCCATGGCTCCAATCGTCTTGCGAAGTGTGATCAGGCGTTGTCTTCGCCGCCCTCGAACTCGGTGTTCGGATCGAAGAAGTTCTCCGGCCGGGCGTTGTCGTTGATGTCGTCGCCATAGATGGCTTCGGCAGTGGTCAGTGTCTCGCCCTTGGCCTGGCGCTCGGCTTCGTCGGCCGTGCGGGCGATGTTGAGCGTGACGGTGACCTCGACTTCCGGATGCAGCGCGATCGCCACATTGGTGACACCGATGGTCTTGATCGGCTGGTTGAGCAGGATCTGGTTGCGGTTGATCGAGAAACCTTCCGCCGTCAGCAGATCGGCGATGTCGCGGGTCGAAACGGAACCGTAAAGCTGCCCGGTTTCGCCGGCGGAGCGGACGGCGATGAAGCTCTTGCCGTCGAGCTTTTCGGCGATCTGGGCCGCTTCCGACTTGCGCTCGAGGTTACGGGCTTCGAGTTGGGCGCGCTGGCCTTCGAACTTCTTCTTGTTGGCTTCGTTGGCGCGCAGCGCCTTGCCCTGCGGCAGCAGGAAGTTACGGGCAAAGCCGTCCTTGACCTTGACGGTGTCGCCCATCTGGCCGAGGCGGGAAACGCGTTCGAGAAGAATGACGTCCATGGTTTTGTTCCTTCGGTTGGGCGCCAATCAATCGATGAGATCGACGCCGAATGTCTCTGGAACAGGTCAGGAAGCTTGAGCGCCCGGGGGCGCTGGTGTCGCTGTCCTGCCTGTCGCGGCAGTTAGAGGTTTTTGACCTCAACCCGGGATTTGATGTCCAACCCTGCGGCGCCCGTCGCCGTGGGAGAGGAGCGGGCGGCGAGCCGCCCGCATTGACGCTATTAGCGAACCACGTAGGGCAGCAGGCCGAGGAAGCGGGCGCGCTTGATTGCCTTGGCGAGTTCGCGCTGCTTCTTCTGGCTGACGGCGGTGATGCGCGACGGCACGATCTTGCCGCGCTCGGAAATGTAGCGCTGCAGGAGACGCACGTCCTTGTAGTCGATCTTGGGCGCGTTGGCGCCTGAGAACGGGCAGGTCTTGCGGCGGCGATGGAACGGGCGCCGGGTCGGGATCTGATTGATGTCGACCATTATTCTGCACCCCCTTCAAAGCCTTCGCGCGGACGGCGCGGACCACGATCGGCACCGGCGTCGCCGAACGAGCGCGGCGGACGATCGCCACGGTCGCCGCGATCACGGTCGCCGAACGAGCGCGGGCCACGATCGCCACGGTCGCGGTCGCCGAAGCCGCCGCGTTCCGAGCGCTCTTCGCGCTTCTGCATCATGGCCGACGGGCCTTCCTCATGCGCCTCGACCTTGATGGTCAGGAAGCGCAGCACGTCTTCGGACAGGCCCATCTGGCGCTCCATCTCGTTGAGCGCGGCCGCTGGGCAATTCAGGTCCATCAGCGTGTAGTAAGCCTTCCGGTTCTTGTTGACCCGGTAGGTGAGGGACTTCAGTCCCCAATTCTCGACCCGGCCGACGGACCCGCCATTCGCGGAGATGACACCCTTGTACTGTTCGACAAGAGCATCGACCTGCTGCTGCGAGAGGTCCTGCCGGGCAAGAAACACATGTTCGTAAAGAGCCATTATGTCTTATGCCTTTCTTCGTTTCTCTCCCGGTTCCCGGCGGCAAAAGCCTCTGCAACTTCTCTGACCCGCAAACCCTCGAAGGGGCAGGGGGAAGAAAGGAGCATAACGAGACGGTCGAGAGCGGAGACACGGGAGGCGGAAGCACTTCCGGCTTCACACGAAGGTTCTAAAAAACCTCCGGCCCTCCGTTCAGCCCCCAGCAAGGACCGGCAGATTGCGGGCGTCTATATAGCAATCCGACCGTAAAGCAAGGGCAAGCGGCATTCCCGTGTGTCCCACGTGACGATCGGGGAGCAGCAACGGCGGAAGTTGTGGTTTCCGGGAACCACGTCTTAACCACACTAGAAGGTTGTGTGGAGTTGAAGCCCAGCCGTCAACGGTCGATTCATCATGGAAGGCGCAAAAGCCCGGACGACCGCACAAAAGCGGCAAGCATTTCCGGGGGTAAGGATGCTTCTCGACAAATTCTGGCGCTCGAAGAGCGGCAATTTCACGCTTGTGCTGGCACTGGGTTTGCCGGTCATCCTGACAGCAGTCGCTTTCGCAACCGATGTCTCGACCCTTATGCGGGCCAAGAGCAATTTGCAGAACGCTCTCGATTCGGCAAACCTTGCTTCCTCGCACCTTGGCGATCTCGACATCACCCGCAATGACGCTTTCAACCGCTATTTCCAAGCCAACATCGTCGGTCATGGCGAGCTCGGCAATGCGCAGGCGACGTTGACTGTCGACAAGGGCGTCAACTTCGTCAAGACAAAGGCGGTTGCCTCGGCGGACGTCAATCTCAACTTCGCCTTCCTGTTCGGCGACAGCAAGCGCATCGTCGTCGATGCCTCGGCGGTCGAATCGAACAACCAGCTCGAAGTCGTGCTGGTGCTGGACAACACCGGCTCGATGGCCGGCGCGCGCATGACGGCGTTGAGGACGGCGACAAAATCGTTGCTCGACACGCTCGAAGCGGCGAAATCGCCGACGCGCAAGATCCGCGCCTCGCTGGTTCCTTTCGTAACCGCTGTCAACGTCAATGGCGACGGCTTCGATCCGTCCTGGATCGACATGGACGGCAAGTCCTCGACCAACGGCGTCAATTTTCCCGTCATCGACGGCAAGCGACCGAACCACATGGCGCTTTTCAAACAGCTCAAGAAGACCGGATGGACCGATGCCGGATGGAATGGCACCGGATGGAAGGGTTGTGTCGAGGCGCGGCCAGGCGCTTACAATATCTCCGACACGCCACCCGACACGGCCAAGCCCGACACGCTGTTCGTGCCGTACTTTGCGCCGGACGATCCCGAAGACGCCCAAAAGCCGTCTGGCGCCTATGGCAATTCGGACAAATACTACAACAACTCCTACCTCAACGATGTCAGCGACAAAACCAGGCTTGCCCAGTCGGGCATCAACATTCTGGGCATCGATCTCAGCAACCTGCTCGGCAACCTCATCGACCTTTTGTCACCCGATGACAGGGCTGCCAGGGAAAAGATCGCCAAATATGTTGCGCCCGCCAAGGAACTCATCACCGAGACCGGCTCTCCCATCACTATCGGCCCGAACCGTGCGTGTCCGACCCCGGTGGTCGCCCTGACCGACGATTTCGACAAGCTGCGCAAGGCAGCCAGTCAGATGACCGAGTGGAACGGTTCGGGCACCAATGTCTCCGAGGGCCTGTCATGGGGTATGCGGGTGCTGTCGCCCGCCGCGCCCTACACCGATGGAGCGCCGTGGAAGACGCCCGGCATCAGCAAGATCGTGCTGTTGCTCACCGACGGTGAGAACGTCGTCTATGGCGCCAGCCAACAGCCGACGAAGTCTGACTACACATCATATGGCTATCTGGCCGGCGGTCGTTTCGGATCGGATAACCAGACGACGGCGGCACGCAACGTCGATGGCTGGACCAAAAGCGTCTGCACCCAATTGAAGGACCAGGGCGTGCAGATCTACACCATGGTGCTGCAGTCCGACACCGCAGCCAACCGTGCGCTTTACAGCGCCTGCGCCTCTGATCCGAGCGGCTATTATGCAGTCAACGATCCGACCAAATTGCCGGACGTCTTCCAGCAGATTGCCAACAAGTTCTCAAAGCTGCAATTGACGAACTAAAGGCGGTCTCAACTCGTATGGGCGGCGACAATCTTGTCGACCGTTTCGGGGAAGAAGTCGGGTGCCGCGTGGCGTTTGCCGAACATCATATCGTACTGCAGCAGGCGGAAATCGCGGATCGCCGGATCGATCTCCTTTTGTCGCGCCCAATCGGGCGTGGCTTCGCCAGCCGGCGTCAGCAGAAGATTGCGGTCGACGACACGGTAGCGTTCGCTCATCTCGCCCAGGAAGCCGGTGTAGTAGGGATGGCTGATCCCGGCCGTTTTCAGGATATGATAGGGCAGGAAGGCTGGGCTGACGGCACCCATGTGCTCAGCCGGTCCGGTGCGGTTCGACCAGATGACCAGCGGCGTCTCGTGGTGTTCGAGGGCGGCCTCGGGCGACGCTTCCTTGCGCGGCGCGACATTGTCCTTGAGGAAGCCGGTTTCGACGTAGACCGGCCCCAGCGGCGGCAGATGATCGCCGAAGAAGGCGATCACGGTGGGACGGGAGCGTTTCTTCGCCCATTCGACCAGGCGTTCAAGGCCGCGATCCGCATCGGCTGAACCCTCGGCATAGCTAAGCAGCGATTCGCGCGCCCATTGGCTGATCGGCGCCTTCACCGTATGCGTCGGATTGTAATAGCGGTTCGGCTCGTAAGGACCGTGGTTTTGCAGGCTGACGGCAAAGAAGAACACTGGCTCGTCGCTGGCGTCGGCCTCGCTGATGATCTCGTCGGTCATCGCCGCGTCCGATGCCAGCGGCCCGCGCTTTTGCATGGGCGGCAGCGTCTCTTCCGACTTGAAGTCGTTGAAGCCGAAATCGGCGTAGACCGCGCCACGGTTCCAGAACCAGTTGGTGCCGGGATGGATGGCGCGCGCCCGGTAACCCTGGCTCTTGAGGAAGGTTGCCAGCGAAGGCGTCGGCGTGCGCACATATTGCTGATAGGGGATGCTGCCGGCCGGCAGGAAGGCGTTGGAAAAGCCGGTCAGGGCCTCGAACTCGATGTTGGCGGTCATGCCGCCGAATTCCGGCGAGAACATCGAGCCCGAGCGCAGCGCCCGCACGTTGGGGATCGGATCGGGCGTGATGGTGACGCCGGGCAGCTTGGTCGGATCCCAGAAGGATTCGCTCATGACGATGATGATGTCGGGCTTCTCGGCCGGCACCGAGGCGGTTACATCAGGTCTGCCGATCGCCGCGATCGCTTTGTCGGTATAGCCTGGCGGCGCCGAGACATGCGCCATCGGCACATTGAGGGCGAAGGCCAGCGCAAAACCGTTGGAGGCATAGTTTTCCTTCTGGTCCCACATGATCGGGATGATCTGCAGCCGGTCCCTGGTCCAGGAGAAGGTGGCGTAGTCCATGATCGAAACGAAGAAGGCGAGCAGCGGCACGGCCAGCGTCAGCCGGGCAAGGCGGCCCTTGCGGCTGAGCGCGGGAACCTTGCGGCGCCACAGCCGCCAGCCGTAGACGAGCAGTGACAGGCCGGCGACGATGCCGACGACCATGGCGAGCGCGGTCATCGGCCGGTCGCGCACCAAAAGCGGCAGCAGCGCGAAGATCTGGCGGGCATAGAGGAAATCGGTGGGATAGAGCGGATCGCCGAGATAATGCGACTTCTGGTGGCCGACGAAGGCAAGGGATAGCGTCAGCGGCGCGACGATCATCAGGCTCTGATGGCTGCGGCCGAGCACCGCATCGAGGCCGATCAGGATCAGCGCGAAGACGACGATGGTGGTCCAGCCGGGCTTCAGCGGCTGCAGGAAGAAGGAGACGGTGCCAGCAAAATCGCCGCGCACGATCAGTTCGATCGCAAACACCAGGACGGCCGCGATCGCCAGGCTGACAAGCCCATAGCGCACGACCGGCCATCTCCTGCCCGGCAGATAGCCGGTGGAGGGGTCGTCTTCCAGGAACTGTGGCGCGGGCTTGCCGGCGCGTTTGTAACTCTTTGCCACTTAAACTTCCCCACCCAGCGACAAACACGTCACTCGATTGTCATGGAATTGTCACGCAAAGCTAGCGCCTGTGGCCAAAATAAGAAGAGCCAGCAAACGAATCGTGAGCGGTTTTCATCAGGAGTGATCGCCAAAAAGCCTTTCGGAACAGGCACTCGGCGGATGAGGCGGCCGTCGGGCAGGGTCGAACCGGGCTTGACTTGGCGCCCCGCCATGCCTCACAGGCAAGAAAAACCCGTCTTCAGGCAAGCAAAACCAGCCCTTGGGAGCCCTCGCATGGCCGTCGCATTCACCTTTCCCGGACAAGGCAGCCAGGCGGTCGGCATGGGCAAGGATCTCGCCGACGCCTTCCCCGAAGCGCGCAGGGTCTTCCAGGAAGTCGACGACGCACTTGGTGAGAACTTGTCGAAGCTGATCTGGGAAGGGCCGGAAGAGGCGTTGACGCTGACCGCAAACGCGCAGCCGGCACTGATGGCGGTGTCCCTGGCCGTGGTCCGGGCGCTGGAATCGCGCGGCTTCTCGCTGAAAGGCAAGGTCACCTATGTCGCCGGTCATTCGCTGGGCGAATATTCGGCGTTGGCCGCTGCTGGCTTCGTTTCGGTTGCCGATGCCGCCCGGTTGCTGCGCATACGCGGCAATGCCATGCAGGCGGCGGTGCCGGCCGGCGAGGGCGCCATGGCGGCGATCATCGGATTGGAACAGGCCGATGTCGAAGCAGCCTGCACCGAGGCATCCAAAGGGTCGGTCTGTCAGATCGCCAACGACAATGGCGGCGGTCAGCTGGTTATTTCCGGAACCAAGGCTGCGGTCGAACTGGCGGCGAAACTGTGCACGGAAAAGGGCGCCAAGCGAGCGCTGATGCTGCAGGTTTCCGCGCCTTTCCACTCCGCGCTGATGGCGCCCGCGGCCGACGTCATGCGGGAAGCCCTGGCCGGCGTGACAAAGAATTCGCCGGTGGTTCCCGTCCTATCCAATGTCACGGTTAGCCCGACCAGCGATCCGGACGAGATCGCCCGCCGCCTGGTCGAACAGATAACCGGCCGCGTGCGTTGGCGCGAGACGGTGGAGTGGTTCGGCGCGAACGGCATCACCACGCTTTACGAAATCGGCGCCGGCAAGGTGCTTTCAGGATTGGCGCGGCGCATCAACCGCGACATTGCCACCGCGTCGGTCGGCTCCGCGGCTGAGGTCGAGGCAGTGCTGGTGGCGCTTCGTTGAGCTGCGCAACTTGAATTCACCGGCGCATGACCACATACATGCATCGCAACGAGGTGCGGCATGCCCACATCGATCCGTCTTTCTTCTGAAGTCGAGCGACGGTTGGATTCGCTTTCGGCCGAAACCGGTCGCAGCAAGGCTTACTATCTGCGCGAATTCATTGAGCGGGGCCTTGAGGATGTAGAGGATTACTACCTTGCCGCCGAGGTGCTCGGGCGGATCAGGAGCGGCGAAGAAGGCATTCTGAGAGCCGAAGACTTCTGGAACGGCGACGTCTACAGATAGCCAATTCGCGGGCTGTCCGATTTGAAAGAGGATTAAACACATGTTCGAATTGACTGGCCGCAAGGCGCTCGTCACCGGCGCATCGGGAGGCATCGGTGAGGCGATCGCCAGGATGCTGCATGCGCAGGGCGCGATCGTCGGCCTGCATGGCACCCGCGTCGAGAAACTGGAAGCGCTGGCTAGCGAGCTTGGCGACCGGGTCAAGCTGTTCCCGGCCAACCTGTCGAACCGTGACGAGGTCAAGGCGCTCGGCCAGAAAGCCGAGGCCGATCTCGAAGGCGTCGACATCCTGGTCAACAATGCCGGCATCACCAAGGACGGGCTGTTCGTGCGCATGTCGGATGCCGACTGGGACACCGTGCTCGAAGTCAACCTGACCGCCGTGTTCAGGCTGACCCGCGAACTCACCCATCCGATGATGCGCCGCCGCCATGGCCGCATCATCAACATCACCTCGGTGGTCGGCGTCACCGGCAATCCCGGCCAGACCAATTATTGCGCCTCAAAGGCCGGCATGATCGGCTTTTCCAAATCGCTGGCACAGGAGATCGCCACCCGCAACATCACCGTCAACTGCGTCGCCCCGGGCTTCATCGAATCGGCGATGACCGACAAGCTCAACGACAAGCAGAAAGAGGCGATCATGGCGGCGATCCCCACGCGGCGCATGGGCACCAGCGTTGAAGTCGCGTCCGCCGTCGCTTATCTCGCCTCCAACGAAGCCGCCTACGTCACCGGCCAGACCATCCACGTGAATGGCGGCATGGCGATGATCTAACGAGGTTCGGCAGCAACGCCGGCGGGTTGTGAAAAGAGACCATTTCGGCTTGGACCTCAGCTATTTTTCGTGTAATGCGGCCCGCAACCCGGCGGTTCGGGCAAAAACCGGTCCGTAGTCGTTGCGTTTCCGGCAGGACCATCTTTCAGCTTGATTAGCGGCATTCTGCCCGCTAACGAAGACAGACAAACAAAAGACGAGGATGCCCAAATGAGTGACACCGCAGAGCGCGTCAAGAAGATCGTCATCGAGCACCTTGGCGTCGATGCCGACAAAGTGACGGAGCAGGCGAGCTTCATCGATGATCTGGGCGCCGACAGCCTCGACACGGTCGAACTCGTCATGGCGTTCGAAGAAGAATTCGGCGTCGAGATTCCCGACGATGCGGCTGAGACCATCCTGACCGTTGGCGATGCCGTGAAGTACATCGACAAGGCTTCGGCCTGACGCTTTCCGCAGTCATCACCGGGGAGGACCTGCGATGAGGCGTGTCGTCGTCACGGGCCTTGGGTTGCTGTCGCCGTTCGGCATGGGCTTCGAGCACAGCTGGAAGGAACTTCTGACCGGCCGCAGCGCTGCCAAGCGCATCACTGAGTTCGAGGTGGAGGATCTTGCCTGCAAGATCGCCCACGTCATTCCGCGTGGTGACGGCAGCAATGCCACCTTCAATCCGGAGGCCGTGCTCGAGCCGAAGGAACTGCGCAAGATCGGCGACTTCATCCTGTATGGGATTGCCGCCGCCGACGAGGCGCTGAAGGATTCCGGCTGGGAACCCAAGACGCATGAAGAGCGGTGTGCCACCGGCGTCCTGATCGGCTCCGGCATCGGCGGCATCGAGGGCATCGCCGAGAACGCGACGATCCTCAAGGAGCGCGGCCCGCGCCGCATCAGCCCTTTCTTCATCCCGGGCCAGATCATCAATCTCGTCTCCGGGCAGGTTTCGATCCGGCACGGGCTGAAAGGCCCGAACCATGCCGTCGTCACGGCCTGTTCGACCGGCGCGCACGCTATTGGCGATGCTGCCCGGTTGATCATGTGGGGCGATGCCGACGTGATGGTCGCCGGTGGCGCCGAAGCGCCGGTGACGCGGCTGTCGATCGCCGGCTTTGCCGCATGCCGGGCACTGTCGACGGAACGCAATGATTCGCCGCAAATGGCGTCGCGACCCTATGATCGGGACCGCGACGGCTTCGTCATGGGCGAGGGCGCCGGCGTTGTCGTGCTCGAGGAGCTCGAACATGCCAGGGCGCGCGGCGCCAAGATCTATGCCGAGGTGACGGGTTATGGTCTCACCGGCGATGCGCATCACATCACCGCGCCCGCCGAGGATGGCGATGGCGCCTTCCGTTGCATGACGGCGGCACTGAACCGGGCCAAGTTGACGCCGGCCGATGTCGACTACATCAACGCGCACGGCACCTCGACCATGGCCGACACGATTGAGCTCGGTGCCGTCGAGCGGCTTGTCGGCAATGCCGCATCGAAGATTTCGATGTCGTCAACCAAGTCGTCGATCGGCCATCTGCTTGGAGCGGCGGGTGCCGCCGAAGCGATCTTCTCTATCCTTGCCATCAGAGACAATGTCGCGCCGCCGACCATCAATCTCGATAACCCGGAACGCGAAACCGCGATCGATCTGGTGCCGAACAAGCCGCGTGCCCGCCAGATCGACGTGGCGCTGTCCAATTCCTTCGGCTTTGGCGGGACCAACGCGTCGCTGGTCTTCCAGCGCTACAATGGCTGATCGTCCGGCTGCCGGGCGGCGCTTTGGCGTGCCGTCAATTTTGCCATATTCGCCCCTACTCTGCCGCTGGGGATTCGTTGGGCGATCAAACGGTAGGGCGAAATGAACACAAATCCGGCAGGCAACGGAGAATTCGGGCAACGGCCGCCGACATCCGGCCCGATCGTGCCGAAAACGGCCAGCGAGGCGTTGCGGCCAGAGGCTGGCACGCCACCGCCGAAGCGCTCGCGTGCGTCACGCAGCCAGGTCGTCGTGTTCATGAACTTCGTCATCTCCTCGGTGATGCTGGTGGTTCTGGCGGCCGGCGTCGCGGTCTATTTCGGCAAGCAGGAATTCACCGAACCCGGACCTTCGGCTAATGGCGACACCTTCCTGGTCAAGCCGAACACCGGCGTCCAGGATATCGCCGACCAGCTCGAACGCCGCGGACTGATCAGCGACGCCCGGGTATTCCGTCTTGGCGTGCGGGCCTTCGGCAATGATTCCGCGCTGAAAGCCGGCGAGTACGAGATCAAGCCCAGGGCTTCCATGCGCGATATCATGGAGCTTTTGAAGAGCGGCAAGTCGGTGATGTATTCGCTGACCATTCCTGAGGGACTGACGGTCGACCAGGCATTGCAGCGCATCGCCGAGGAGACTGCGTTGAGCGGCGACATGCCGGCAACCACGCCGCCGGAGGGCAGCCTCGCCACCGACACGCTGCGCTTCACGCGCGGCGCGACACGCCAGCAGATGGTCGACAAGCTGCTGGCGGATCAGAAGAAGCTGGTCGACGATGTCTGGGAGCGGCGCGCGCCTGACCTGCCGCTGGCCAACGTCGAGGAGTTCGTCACGCTGGCCTCGATCGTCGAGAAGGAGACGGGCAAGGGTGACGAGCGTTCGCGAGTTGCCGCCGTCTTCCTGAACCGGCTTGCCAAGGGCATGCGCCTGCAATCCGATCCAACCATCATCTATGGGCTGTTCGGCGGCAAGGGAAAGCCGGCGGACCGGCCGATCTACCAGTCGGACATCCAGAAACAGACTCCCTACAACACCTATGTGATCAATGGCTTGCCGCCGACGCCGATTGCCAATCCGGGTCGTGCAGCGCTGGAGGCGGTGGCCAATCCGTCGAAAACCGCCGACCTCTATTTCGTTGCCGACGGCACCGGCGGGCACGTCTTTGCCGCGACGCTGGACGAGCACAACGAGAATGTCGCCCGCTATCGCGCGTTGCTGAAGAAGCAGGCCGATGATGCCGCCAAAGCCGCCAAGACGACTGGCACCGGCGACAGCGATGCCAGCGGCGGTGACGCGGGCGCTGCCCAGTAAATGAAGAAAGGCGTTGCCCGACAGGCAACGCCCTGACATTTGGAAGAGCGCCGCGCGTCCGATTTCGACGCGCCTGCGGCGCAGTCTTTTTTCAAGCCGCACTCGCTCCTGTCCGGAAAGCCGGTTCAGGGCGATGTGCCAGGGACGTGTGGGCGATATGAATTTGCAGAGCATGACCGGTTTTGCACGTGCCGTCGCCGAGCACGAAGGCACTTCGATCGCCTGGGAGGTCAAGTCCGTCAACGGCAAGAGCGTCGAGGTACGGCTGCGGCTGCCGCAAGGCTTCGAACGGTTGGAACCTGCTGTCCGGCAGATACTTCAGAAACGTTTTGCACGCGGCAATTTCCAGGCGACGCTGACCATCGGCCGTGCCGTTGGCGCGCAGGCGCAGCCGGTCGTCAACGAAGCCTTCCTGAAGGACCTTGCTGGGCTCGCCAAACGGCTGCAGGAGCAATTCGGCGTTGCTGCGGCGACGTCAGATGGATTGCTTTCGCTGCGCGGCGTGCTCGACATTCCTGAAACCGTCGAAACCGAGGAGGCGAGGGCCGCGCTCGATGCCGCGATCATGGTCGCGCTCGAAGTGGCCTTGAACGGGCTCGAACAGGCACGTCAGGGCGAAGGAGCCGCGCTGGCTTTGCTGTTGTCGGGTCATATCGACACGATCGAGGTGCTGACGCTGCGAGCCGAGGCGGATCCATCCCGCGAGACGACGGTGATTCGCGAACGCATCGCCGAGCAGGTCAGGCTGCTGATGGACGCTTCCGCCAATCTGGATGCCACCCGACTGCACATGGAGGCGGCGTTCCTGGCCACCAAAGCCGATATTCGCGAAGAGATCGACCGGCTGAAAACGCATGTCGCGTCCGGCCGGGCTCTGCTGCTGGGCGGCGGTGCGGTCGGTCGCAAGCTCGATTTTCTGGCACAGGAATTTAACCGCGAATCGAATACGCTGTGTTCCAAATCGAATGCCGCAGCCGTCACCGCGATCGGCCTGGACCTGAAGGCGGTGGTCGACCAATTTCGTGAACAGATCCAGAATCTGGAGTAGCCGATGGTTGCCAAGGATTTGGGGTCCCGCATTCGCCGCCGGGGCCTGATGCTCGTCCTGTCGTCGCCATCCGGCGCCGGCAAGTCGACGATCGCGCGCAATCTTCTGGAAAGCGATTCCAGCCTCGAACTGTCGGTCTCGGTCACCACCAGGCCGCGCCGCGGAAGCGAGATCGAAGGCGTCCACTATCATTTTCGGACGATGCGCGAATTCGAGCGGCTTCGTGATTCCGACGCACTGCTGGAGTGGGCCGAGGTGCATGGCAATTGCTATGCGACGCCGCGCGAACCGGCCGAACTGGCGCTGTCCGAGGGGCGCGACATGCTGTTCGACATCGACTGGCAAGGTGCCCAGCAGCTCAAGGAGAAGATGCGCGCCGACATTGTCTCGATCTTCATCCTGCCGCCATCGATGAAGGAGTTGAAGGCGCGGCTGAAACGTCGCGCTGAAGACCAGGAGGCGGTGATCGAGACGCGGCTGAAAAACGCCCGCAACGAGATCGAGCACTGGAAGGAATATGATTTCGTCATCGTCAATGACGACCTTGACCGCGCCTTCGCCGAAGTGCGCGGTATCGTCGTCGCCGAGCGGCTAAGACGCGACCGCCGGCCAGGCCTGTTCGATTTCGTCTCTGGACTGTTGGACGAGAAGACGGGCTGAGGCGGTGAAGCGCCAATCTCCCCCACGAGGGGTGGGAGATCGGCAGCTTCTTACACCGCATTGGTCAGCCGCACGAACTCCTCGACGCTCAGCGTTTCGGCGCGGCGTGTCGGATCGATGCCGGCGCGTTCGAGCAGGGCCTCGCCGCCGAGGTTCTTCACGCTTTGCCGCAGCATTTTGCGACGTTGGCCGAACGCGGCTTCGGTGACGCGGCCGAGTTTTTTTACCTCGGCGGACAGAGGGGTCGGGCGCGGCACCAGATGCACCACCGAGGAGGTGACCTTTGGCGGCGGCGTGAATGCCTGTGGCGGTACGTCGAAGGCGATCCTCGCCTCCGTCCGCCAGCCGGCAAGAACCCCTAGCCGGCCATAGCTGTCGCTGCCGGCGGGCGCGACGATGCGCTCGGCCACTTCGCGCTGGAACATCAAAGTCATCGAGGTGTAGAAAGGCGGCCAGTCGCTGACCGTCAGCCAGCGCACCAGCAGCTCCGTGCCGATGTTGTAGGGCAGGTTGGCCACGATCTTGACCGGACCGCCGTTCCCGGTCGCTCGGCTGGCAAGGCCTGCGAAATCCGTCTTCAGCGCATCGCCGGAAACAACCTCCAGCCGGCCGGGATAGTGGTCGGACACTTCGGCAAGAGCAGCCAGGCAACGTTCGTCGCGCTCTATGGCGACCACATGGCGCGCTCCGTTGTTGAGCAAGGCGCGGGTCAGCCCGCCGGGACCAGGACCGACCTCGATTACTGTTGCATCGGACAAGTCGCCGGCGGTGCGCGCGATCTTGCCGGTGAGGTTGAGGTCGAGCAGAAAATTCTGGCCGAGCGCCTTCTTCGCCTGCAACCCATGACGCTCGATCACCTCGCGTAGCGGCGGCAGCCCGTCGATGCTCATGCCCGAGGTCTCATACGGCGATTGCCTTCGTGTTCGTGTCGGCCAGCCGCCGGGCAAGCTTCAGCGCGGCTATCAAGCTGTCGGGCCGCGCCACACCCTTGCCGGCGATGTCGAAGGCCGTGCCGTGGTCGGGCGAGGTGCGGATGAAGGGCAGGCCGAGCGTGACATTGACCGCCTCGTCGAAAGCCAGCGCCTTGGCCGGGATCAGCGCCTGGTCGTGATACATGCAAAGGGCCGCGTCGTAGCCCGCCCGCGCCCGGACATGGAACAACGTGTCGGCCGGCAAAGGGCCGAAAGCGTCGATTCCTTCGGCACGCAGGATGTCGACCGCCGGGCGCACGATCAGCTCGTCCTCGAGGCCCATGGCGCCGCCTTCGCCGGCATGTGGGTTGAGCCCGGCAATCGCCAGCCTCGGCTTGGCGATGCCGAAGCGGCCGGTAAGGTCGGCGGCGGTGATGCGCGCGGTGGCGACGATCAGTTCGGTGGTCAGTGCCTTCGGCACCTCGGCCAGCGCGATGTGGATGGTGACGGGAACGGTGCGCAGGTCGGGTCCTGCCAGCATCATCACAGGCATCGCCTCGACGCCGCTGTGCCGGGCTGCCAGATGCGCCAGATATTCGGTGTGGCCGGGAAAGCGAAAGCCCGCATCGTAGAGCGGCTTCTTGGCGATGGGGCAGGTGACCACGGCCGAGGCTTCGCCGGCAAGGCAATCGGCGACGGCGCGGTCGATGGCCTCGATGGTGGCGGCCGCATTGGCCGGATCCGGCCGGCCGGGGCTGTCGATGCAGCCGGCGGCTAGCGGAACGATCGGCAAGGCGCGGGCAAAGACCTGCGCCGCTTGCGCTGATGTCGTTTCGACGACCGGCAGCGAAATGCCGAGCAGGCGCGCCCGGGAGGCGATCAGCGCCGGATCGGCGAGCAGGTAGAAGGGGGGCAGGGCGGCAGCTTCGCGCGCCATAAAGGCGGCGATGGCGATCTCCGGCCCAATGCCGGACGGATCGCCGGCGCTCAACGCGAGCGCACTCACTGTGTTGCCCACGTCAGCGCTTGACGATGCGGGCTTTTGCCTTCAGCTCGTCGACATATTTCTTGCTGAGCGCGTCGGCATCCTTGTCGCCGCCGGAGCCTTCGGCCTGAAACGCCATCTGGGCGACCTTGTCGTCGGACACTTCGCGCGACGAGCAGATGCCGATGAATTCGACGCCGCGCTCGGTTTCGCGCGTGGCGGTGGCACCGCCGACTTTGGTAGCCTTGATCTGCTCGGCCCAGTCCGGCGGCAGCTGCGGCGCGAGCACCCGGCCCAGATCGCGAACGGTGACGTCGATCAAGCCCTTGGCGAATTCGCGCGTCGTGTTGCAGCCGTTGAAGCGGGCGCGCATGGCGTCGGCCTCGCGCTTGCGTTTGCCCAGCGTCGCGCTGCGTTCAGCCGCCGGCACCACGAAGATGACCTGCTGCAGCATGTATTCGGTGGCGCTCGGTTTGGCGCCGCCTTTTTCGAGCATCTTCCTCACGAGATCCTGCTCGCTGACGGCACCTGTGCCGTCGCCGGAACGGTAGCGTGCGCTCAAAGCCTGGTTCCAGGCCATCTGGGCGCGGATGAATTCCTTGAAGTGGCTCTTGGTGACACCTGACTTCTCCATGACGCCGTCAAGCTGGCTGAGCTGCATCTTGTTGCTCGAGGCAAAGCGCTGATACGCCGCCTCGACCTGTGCGTCGCTGATGCGGATGCCAAGCCGCTTGGCCTCGGCCATACGCAGCGTCTGGTCGATCATTTCCTGGCCGGCATCGCCCTTCTTGCGCTGCAGCTTCAGGAAGGCGGCGCGATGGGCGATGTCGCCGCTGGTGACCGGAATGTCGTTGACGACGTATTTGATCTCGCTGGCGAAAGCCGGCGGCGTCATTGCAGTGATCGACACGGACGTCGCCGCCACGAGCAACGCGAAACCTGCTGAAAAGAGGTATTTCCTCATCGTTGGTATCCCAATTCTATCCCGGTCCCGCCCAATTTCATCTTTCCAGGTGCGCGAAATCCGTGCCAGCCCTATGCGGCGAAACGATGTCGCCGATTGTTACTGGATCGTGTCGACGCCACTGGTCGACGAGCCGAAATCGCCGAGGGTGCGGAACGACAGATTGAAGCCGATGGTCTGCGACACCTCCCTGGTGTTCAGATCGCGCGACTGCGAGTAGGTCATCAGATAAGTGAAGCAGGAATCGTTGTAGGCGAAGCCGACACCGTCCTTGACCAGCAGGCTTTGCTGCAGGTCGTAGGTTCCTGTGCCGAAGACGCGCCAGTTTTCGGCCAGATGCGTGGATGCACCAAGTGTGACTTCGTGGCGGTCTTCCGTGAAACCGTACAGCGGCTGGGCCTGGATGAAGGCGTATTTGGCGCTCAGCGACACAGGCAGGCCGGAATAGGCGGCCTTCACCTCGGCACGGCGGACCTCGAAACTCTGTTCGTCGAAACGGCCGCTGACCGAGGCCGCGAAGCCGTTGGGGCTGTTGATGCCGAACAGGCCGACATAGTCGGACTTGGTCGTGTCGAGGCCGGAATTGGCGCCGACATTGACCAGATCCGGCGCGGCAAAGGAGTTCTCGCCGCCGATCTGATAGGATTGGCCGAAAATCGCATTGGTGCCCCAGCCATTATTGTACGAGCCGGAATAGCGGAAGCCGACATTGGCGCGCGAACCGCCTTCGACGCGGTCGTAACCGGAGAACTTGTCGCGCTCGAACAAGGTGGTCGCGTCGAAGACCATGCTTTGGGCGTCTTCGTTGGGCACTGAGAGGCCGCCGACATATTGCTCGTTCGGACGCATGAAGACCTGCGCCATTGGCTCGATGACATGGCTGGACCCGCTGGCCATGGAAAACAGCACCGGCCAACGCATCTCGAGGCCCGCGGTTGCCATGTAACGGGCAAATGACGAGCGCATATCGTCCTGCTCGCCCAAATGCGTTGCCATTCGGTCGATGGCGTCTAGCGAAGCCGACGATGCGTTGAGGTAGTCCACATCGCCCTGCAGCGCGAGCAACGGCGTTAGCACCAGTCCGTCATCTGTGACGAAACTCCGCTTCCACTCGGCCTCGGCGGTGAGACGGCCCGATTCGCCTTCGATGCCGCGGACGCGCTGCGTCGGAGTGAGGGCATTGTAGGGCTGGACGAAGGTCTCATCGACATCGTCGCGGCGGATGACACGCGCGTTGACATTGAGGGACAGCTGGCCGCCGGCCACCGAGGCATCAGGAATATAGGCGTAATCGAGCGACGGCAGCACCCACGGCTGTTGTCCACTTCGCGCAGAGATATTGTCGTCAGGCGTATCTTCCTGCACATCGAAATGCATGGCGCGCACGTCGAAATAATTGCGGCCGTTGAGACCCGTCAAGTAGACTGACGACTGGTGAACGCTGCTATTGTACTTGTCGATGCCGTAGGTGTTCGAGAAGTTCTTGTCGGTCTGCAGCAGCACGTCCCAGCCGAAGTTCCAGCGTGAGTTGATGGCGAACTGCCCCTGGGTACCCATCATGCCGCGGAATTTGTTGGGATCGCCGGCGCTGCCCGAATTGACGTTGTGGCCAGAGCTGGATGGGAAGGCAGTGGTGTCGAGGAAGGCGTCGGGATTCTGCTGGTGTATCCCGGCGATCTTCAAGCTGTACTCGCCATTGTCGAAGCGCTGACGCCACTCGGCCTCACCGAGGAAACCCTGCCTGGTATAGCCGGTGCCGGTGACGGTCAGGTCGTAGGTCGGCGCCAATGCGAGATAATAGGGGACTTTCACGCCGACGCCGAGATCGCTCTTGTAGATGATGCTCGGGATCAGGAAGCCGCTCTTGCGCTTCACCGTCGGGTCGGCAATTTCGAATGCAGGCAGATAGGCAAGCGGAAAACCGAAGAATTCGAAATTCGCATTCTCGAAGCGAACCGTCTTCTTCTCACCGTTCCAGATGATCTTCTTGGCCTTGACGCGCCAGGTCGGCGCTTTGTCCGGCTTATCCTCGCACGGCTCGCAGGCGGTGTAGACGCCATTGTGGAAAGTGGTCAGCACGCCGCCCATGCGTTCTGCGCTTTCGGCGGCGAAATAGGCCTTGTCGATGGTCTCGACCCGCAACGCGTTGACGAAGCCGTCGGCGAAGTCATCGGTGATGTCGATATGTTGCGAATTGATCTTGGTGCCGTCGCTGTTGATGACTTCGACGTTGCCGCTCGCGACCATCCGCTTGGTGTTGCGGTTGTATTCGACCCGCTGGGCGACAAGGCGATTGCCACCATAGTCGATCTGCACACCGCCGACGGCGGTCACGGTCTGGTTGTCGTTGTTGTAGACCAGCGTATCGGCCGCCAGCAGCATTTGCGAGCCGGCCGGAACCGATGTCGCCATGTCGCCGACGTCCTGCGCAAGCGCCGGTGCCGGAACGGCGTAGGCAAGCACGCACGCCAAGGCGGTCGCCGCATAGAGGCGCGCCAAACCGGCCTGCCTGTTGCTGGGCAAAAACGCCTCCCTCACTAGCCGTCTTCCTTGTATAGCAGGAAAGTCACCCCGAAGAACATAGCCACCATGACCGGTACCCAGGCGGCTACGACAGTCGGCACGAATCCCGCCACGCCGAATGCCTTCACCAGCACCGAAACGACATAAAGCAGAAAGCCAGCGATGATGCCACCCAGAATCATCGTCGCCGACTGTCCCATCCTGGCAAATCGCATTGAAACCGTTGCCGCGATCAGCGTCATGGCGACGAGAAGGAACGGCAACGCCACGAGCGAATCAAACTGCATGGCAAAGGCATTTGCCTTGAGGCCAAAGGAGCGGGCAACCTCGACCTTTCCGGGCAGGTCGTAGAACGGGATGGTTTCGGGGCGAGCCAGCCGCTCTTGCACGAATTCGGGCTTCAGATTGGTCGGTACGCGATCGGTTGCCGATGCCTGGATCGTGCCGTTCTGGAACGTCTTGACGTCCTGCAATTCCCAATAGCCGTCGCGCAGGAAGGCACGGGCGGCGTCCTTGCGCTCGACGATGTTGCCTTGCGGGTCGAGAATGAAAAATACGACATCGGCCATTTCCAGGCCCTGGTTCAGGATGGCCCGCGCACCGATGATGGTGTCGCCCGAACTGGTTTTCTGACGGATCCAGGGCGCGGCATCGGCCGAGACCGTATTCGATTTGCCCGAACGCAGCTGGGTTTCGATCTGCTCGGACCAGGAGAATGCGTGCGCGGCGAGTGGATTGATGACGCCAACCGACAGGACGCCGAACAGCAAGGCTCCGATACAGCAGGGCAAGAGGAACTGCCAGGCGGAAACACCGGCGGAACGCGCGATGACCAGCTCGTAGCGCCGGTTCAGCGACACCAGCGTCGCCATCGCCGAGAAGAGACCGACGAACGGCACCGTCTGCAGCATGATCATCGGCATACGGAGGCCTGAAATGGCTACCGCCGTGCCGTAGGTGAAGCCGGGCAGGCCGGTGGTGCGTCCGGACAGCTCGGTGAAATCGATCAGGAACACCAGCGCCAGGAGGCCGATGAAGAACCAGATGGTGATCGTCACATAGCGGAAAAAGAAATAGCGGCCCAGTGTCCAGCCCATCAGCCGACCCCTTGGCCTGATGCGCCGCGCCTGGACAAACGCAATTTGAAAGCATTCCAGCTGTCAGCGATGCGCGTGGCGAAGTTTGTCATCCAGTCCGCCCAGGTCACGGGCAGTTCCAGTGTCCGGTTGGAGACGATGAACCAGATCGCCACCGCGGAAGCCACGATCGGCACGCCATAGACCATATACGCATATTGCGGGACCTCATCCGCCTTGCTGGCGGCAAAAAAGCCCAGCCAACGCACGAACAGCGATATCGTGATCGCCGTGATCAGCGGATTGACGCGCGCCTCGCGGTGCGAGCGCGCATCGCCGGCGACTGCAAGCGCGATCAGCGCGAAAACCATGGAATAGGTCCATTCCGAGAACCGTTGGTTGACCTCGGCCCGGTATTCGTAGGGGTTCTGCTGATAATACTTGTCGTTGGCACCCGGGTTGAGCAGGTACTGCGTCGTCTGGTCCTTGGGCAGGAGCGTCACCGCCGAAGCCGCCGCCATGAAGGCCGACATGTCGAAGGCATAGGAGGTGAAGCGGATGACGGAGAGATCGCCGGTCAGCGTTTTGCGATGGATGACGCCGTCATTCATCATCAGCACCTTTTCACCGCCGCGTTCGACGATGCTGCCGGTCTTGGCGTAGTAGACGAGGTTGACGCCTTCTTCGCGCGAATCGGCGACGAAAATGCCACCCAGCCGATTGTTCGGAAGGCGCTCGCCGATCTGCAGGAACAACCCGTCGTCAATCTTGCGGAAGGTGCCTTCCTGGATGATCAGCGACAACAGATCCGCGCGCGACGACGCCACCAGGGCCCGGTTCTTCTGCCGTGCGTAAGGGTCGATGCCGTTGTCGACGGCAAAGGAAAAAACGGCGGCGGCGAGCGCCAGCAACATGATCGGCCGCACGATCGTCCAGCGCGAGGCCCCCGCGGCGTTGACGACGGCGAGTTCGGAATCCGAATTCATGACACTGAGTGTCTGTGCGACCGCTACCACCAGGGCAAAAGGCACCACGATCGGGATGATGGACGGAAGGATGAGGGCGGCGACTTCGAAGAAGGTCAGCGCCGACTGGCCGCTGTCGGTGACCAGATCGATCTTTGCCAGCACCTGCGTCGTCCATACGATCGCCAGCGTCCACACAAGAGCGGCCATGAAGACCACGAAAGCGCGGCGCATGATGTAGCGTTCAACGACCTTCATGAAGGCTTTTCTCGATTTTTTCGAACGGCATCATGCCACCGAACAAGGTAGCTGTCCGGCAGCGCCTGCACAACTGGCTCATCAGATGGTCTATCCGGGTTCTGTCCCACATCACGCCCCCCGGCTGGGCGGAGTGTCGGCGGGAATGGATAAGAAAGGGCGAACATCGATGGTTAACAACAGGTTGCGGCAAAAAGCGGGGCCGTGCCGCGACGAATCGTCATCGATTCCATAGGTCATATGGGATGCCAATTCGGCAAAGTCTTGCCAAATGCCGGAAAACGACCAAATGTCGCGCATCGTTTCGAACCGCTTCCCCAAAAGTCGCGCATTCCCTGAAAGCAGGACATGATGAATCAAAGACCGTCGATCGCCTTCGCCAAATTTTCCGGGTCCCAGAGCGCGGTGAACAAGAAGGGCACGGTCTTCGTGCTCGCGGCGGATGAGGGCGGCCTGAGCGACGTCGCCAAGGCCGGTGATCCCGGCAAGACACTGGAGCGGGCCTTTCCCGTGGCTGAGTTCACGGGCAAGTTCGCCAGCACGGTGGAAGTTCTGGCGCCGCAGGGAGCATCGCTCGACAGACTGGTGGCGATAGGCGCCGGCAAGGTATCGGGACTGGACGAATATGCGTGGTTGAAGCTTGGCGGCACCGTTGCCGCGTCGCTGCGCAAGGCGACCGAAGTGGCGGTGGTCCTCGATGTGGCCGGCGCCTCGCCGAGCGCGAAAGACGCGGCAAGCCTTGCCGCGGGCATTCTCCTGCGCAGCTATTCCTTCGACAAGTACAAGACCAGGAAGGACAAGGACGACGGCAAGGCAGAGCCGAAGAAGCCGGTCAAGGTGACCATCCACACCGCCGATCCGGCCGCTGCGAAGAAGGCCTTCGCCGATGCCGAGGCGGTGATAGACGGCGTCCTACTGGCGCGCGACCTCGTCAACGAACCGGCAAACGTGCTTGGGCCGGTCGAGTTCGCTGCCCGCGCCAAGGAACTCGAGGCACTAGGCGTCAAGGTCGAGATATTGGCTGAGAAGGAAATGAAGAAGCTCGGCATGGGCTCGCTGCTCGGTGTCGCGCAAGGATCGCCGCGCGGCGCCCGCATGGCGATCATGCAGTGGAACGGCGGCAAGCCGAAGGACAGCCCGATCGCCTTCGTCGGCAAGGGCGTCACTTTCGACACTGGCGGCAATTCCATAAAGCCGGCCTCGGGCATGGAGGATATGAAGGGCGACATGGGCGGTGCCGCCGCCGTTACCGGCCTGATGCATGCGCTGGCGGCCCGCAAGGCGAAAGCCAATGTCGTCGGTATCATCGGACTGGTCGAAAATGCCGTCGACGGTCATGCCCAGCGCCCCGGTGATATCGTCACTTCGATGTCGGGCCAGACCATCGAGGTGCTCAATACCGACGCCGAGGGCCGCCTCGTGCTGGCCGATGCGTTGTGGTACTGCAACGACCGCTTCCAGCCGAAATTCATGGTCAATCTGGCGACGCTGACCGGCGCCATCATGGTGGCGCTCGGTCAACATTATGCCGGCCTCTTTTCCAACAATGACGAACTGGCCGAAAAGTTGGCGGCGGCGGGGCAGGCGACGCAGGAACGGCTGTGGCGCATGCCGCTGGGGGCCGAATACGACAAGCTGATCGATTCCAAGAACGCCGACATGAAGAACATCGGCGGCCGTTTTGGCGGCGCCACCATCGCGGCGCAGTTTCTGCAGCGCTTCGTCAAGGACACGCCATGGGCCCATCTCGACATTGCCGGCACGGCGATGGGGGCGCCGTCGAACGAGATCAACCAGTCCTGGGGTTCCGGTTTCGGCGTCAGGCTGCTCGACCGGCTGGTGCGCGACAATTATGAGCAGTGAACGGGTTCAATCACTATAGGCTGAAGCGATGGCCGACGTCCTGTTCTACCACCTGACCGAATCGACGCTGGAGGATGCGCTGCCAGGCCTCCTGGAGCGCAGCGTCGACCGTGGCTGGCGCGCCGTGGTGCAGACAGGCACCGAGGAACGCCGCGATGCGCTCGACCAGCATCTTTGGACCTTCCGGGACGATTCGTTCCTGGCGCACGCGACCGATCGTGAGGCTCATCCCGGCGAACAGCCGATTCTGTTGACCACCGGCGACAGCAATCCCAACGACGCAAAGATAAGGTTCCTGGTCGACGGCGCGGTGCCGCCTGACCTTGGCGGCTACGAGCGCGCCGTGTTCCTGTTCGATGGCCACGATGCCGCCCAGCTCGAGGCGGCGCGAGGGCACTGGAAGGTGATGAAGAGCGCTGGCCACGCCGTCACCTATTGGCAACAGACGCCAGATCGCCGCTGGGAGCGCAAGGCTTAAGGCAGGTCGCCTGAACGTGACTGAGGCAGGTCGCTGACCGTTCAGTCGACCCGCTTTTGGACCAGTGCCCTGTCCCGGATGAAAGTCTCTACTACTTTGCCTTGATCCGGCTCTGTTTGCGGCTGACGTAGTCGCCGTGTTTCAATTTCATGAACGCGTCCGCAAGGTTGCGGTGCGAACTCCTGAATACGTACCATTCTCCATCTGGAACCCGGCGCTGGTAGAGAATCCTGCCTGCCTGGCGATGTTCGAAACAGGAAAGAGCGTTGGAGTCGCCTCCGGCTCCGTGCCATTTTGCGCGGAAGCACAGCTTGCCTCCTCCGGGAATGAACCAGATGCCGTCACCGTAGCCCAGCTTGCGCGCCTTGTCCGAGGTCCAGGCACTGAACTGACGGCGCTGGACGGCAAAATATCCGGCACCCTCCCGACCCCAGAGCCACGAGCGGTTCTGGTACATCTGGTAGATGCCTTTGTCCGGCACCACCTCTGCCCGCATGGCCTGTTCGGCGATTTTCGTCGCCGTCTTGGCTGTTGCGGGAATCTGGAAAGCAAACAGACCAATGGAACAGGCAAGTGCCGTTCCGATACAATTGCCCAGTACTCGTTTCACAACCCCTACCCCTACTGTTACGCCACGCCCAGTTTATGAGAACGCTTGAGATGATTTCAGGTGAATCCTGAAATCTGAATCCGCCACTAAATCAAAGAGATGGAGCATGATGCCTGGACAGATGGTGCCCCGTTTGTCCGAAAAGCCGCTTTCTCACTTTTTCAGTATCATGCTCTAGGGCAAGACATGCTGGGTCACCCTCCAGTCGGGCAGACCATAGCCGCCCAGCCACGGCCACACTTCCTTCTGGTTGAAGTAGACGACCGAAGTCAGAGCCGGGAACTCCGCGTAGGATTTGCGGGAATCTTCCTGCCATTTCGAGACATAGTCCTGCTTTCCGACATAGCCGAGTTCCGCAACGACGATCGGCTTGTTGAACACCGCAACGCGGTCATAGCCGGGCTTCAGCAGTTCAGCGAAGGTGCGGTCACGACCGGTCTCGTCACCGTCTTTTTTCTGCAGACCGAACACCGACAGGCCGATGACGTCGACATAGTCGTCGCCGGGGTAGTATTTTTCCAAACCCTCTTCGCCTTTGGGCGACCACATGTACTTGGCGGCGGGGGCAGCCTTGCGGCAGATGTCGACTTCGCGCTTGTAAGCGGAGATCCAGTCCTTGGGAGCCCAGTTGGCCCAGGTGAAGCGGCCGTTCTTGTCTTCCATTTCCTGAGCCCAGCGAATGGTCACCGGGCTCTTCATCTGTCCCACCAGGCCGCAGATTGCCTGCATGTTGGCATCATATTTGCCGCTCAAAATGCCGTCGCGCAATTCGGGCGGGGTGATGCGCCAGTCCTTGGACCATGTCCACGGCTCAATCGTGATCAGAAGCGAACGGCCGCGCTGCAGCGCATAAGCGTCGGCAAGCGGCAGCGTCGACAGATCGACGTCTTCCCAGGGCAGGAACAGCTCTTCGATGCTGGCGCTCTTGTCGGTGCTGAAGTCCCCGTAGGGATCATAGGAACCGAACGCCGACGCAGCGCTGCTCGTCTGAACGGGGTCGGTCGCGGTTACGGAGCCGGCCCCTCCTGCAGTAGGGAAGGCGGCGCTTCCGCCCAATACCAGCGCGATTGCAAGTGCCTTTGCCGCGGAGTGTGTCATCATAGATTCTCCCATGGCCTCGACTTCTCGCGGAAGTTAAGGCTTCGCCCGTGCGCATCGATGCCTGATCGATACGGCTACCCAAAAAACCTGTCGGCTCCATTGGCGGAATCTGCGGGATTTCGGAGCGATCATTGGCGGTTGTGCGAACCTTCGCACGAAGCCCACCCAAAATTACTTCTCAAGGCGCCAACACAGAAGGAGCCGTCGAGAGAGTTTCGCCGCGATACTCACAAATTCGCGTCAATATTCCGATATATCATCCCGGTCTAATTTAAGAGCCGGGCGGACCAAAGAGTCAAGCGCAATTAATGGTTGCTTAACCATGATGTTCGCAACATGGTTAACGCTGCCTTGGGCGCTTCTTCCTGCGGACAGCCTCGGCCCCTTCGACGGATTCTCCGACGCTGAAACTTTTGCCGGCTGTGATTGCAGTGCTGGTCGGGGGAGGCGTCCACGGAATTACCCTCCCGATTCAAGATGTTAAGTTAACCAATTCGCAAGAAGTATAGTTAACCAACACTTAATTTAGTTGACTCTAAGACACCCAAGTGGATTCTAAGGGCGGGTTTTCAAGGCGCGTCTGCCGTCGTTCGGCTGATGCTCGGGTGGCGGCGGTACGTGTATGAGTGTTTCCGCGGACGTGGGGATCATCAGCGGCAAGACCATGCCGAAACGGGGGCGTGGGGCGGCTCCGGGGAAGGCGGCGGAGAAGCCTCCTTTTCTGGTGCCGGTGCTGTCGGCCACCCAGCGGCGGATCTGGAGGCTGGGACTTGCCTGCTGGTCGGTAACGTTCGGATTTTTCTGGTTCTGGTGGCTGCAGCCCGGGCACATCGAACATGTCATTCCATACATGCTGGCGACATTGACGCTCGTATGGCTGACGTTCATGCCGATGTATTTTCTCTTGAACGTGCATGCGATGAAAAAGCCGTCCAGTCTTCACACGATCCCGGAACGTTCGCGGGTCGCGATGGTGGTGACCAAGGCTCCGTCCGAACCGTTTTCGGTGGTTGCGCGAACGCTCGAAGCGATGCTGGCGCAGGACTGTCCGCATGATACCTGGCTGGCCGACGAGGACCCGTCAGAGGAAACGATTGCCTGGTGCGATGCCCATAACGTCATGATTTCGACGCGGCGCGGGCGGGAAGATTATCACCGCAAGGTGTGGCCCCGCCGGACGCGCTGCAAAGAGGGAAACCTGGCGTTCTTCTACGACCACTATGGTTATGAGCGCTACCACTTCGTCGCTCAGATGGATGCGGACCACGTCCCGACACCAACCTATCTCAGGGAAATCCTGGTCGCCTTTGCCGACCCGGCGGTTGGCTATGTATCGGCGCCGAGCATATGCGACAACAATGCCGCTGAAAGCTGGTCGGCACGCGGCCGACTGTTCCCGGAAGGGATGTTCCACGGACCCTTGCAGTCCGGCCATACGGGCGACGGAACGCCGCTCTGCATCGGCTCGCACTATGCCGTGAGAACCGCAGCGCTCAAGCAGGTCGGCGGCCTTGGCCCGGAACTGGCCGAAGATCACTCGACGTCCATGCTGTTCATTGCGGCTGGTTGGCGCGGTGTGCATGCCATAGACGCCATTGCCCATGGCGATGGCCCGCAGACCTTTGCCGATCTTGTCACGCAGGAGTTCCAGTGGTCGCGGAGCCTGATGACGATCATGCTCGAATACTCGCCCATATACCTTTCCAAGCTATCGCCACGGCTGAAATTCCAGTTCCTGTTTCGCCAGCTCTGGTATCCGCTTTTCGCCGTGTTTTCGCTTGTCATGTACGTCATGCCTATGTACGCGCTTCTGACGGCGAAGAGCTTCGCCAATGTGACATATGTTGATTTCCTTTTATACTATGCTCCGAACTCTATTTCCCTGATTATGCTGGTGATGTTGCTGAAGGCATTCGACCTGTCGCGCCCGCTCACTGCCAGGACGATCAGTTGGGAGGGAATGTTGTTCTCATTCTTCGCGCGTTGGCCGTGGGTGCTGGCGGGCACGCTGTCGTCGATCCGTGATTATGTGACCAAGTCGTTCGTGGATTTTCGTGTTACCCCCAAGGGCAGTGGCCCGAAAAATCTGCTGCCTGCCCGCGTCATCGTTCCGTATGTGGCACTTGCAATCGGAGCTTCGCTGCCGGTCCTTCTGGTGGACCGCGCGTCGGATGCCACCGGCTTCTACTGGTTCGCTGCCTTCAATGCGTTCGTCTACGGGTTGCTTGTGGTCGTAATCATCACCAGGCACCTGGCGGAGAACAGAATTTCGTTGCGGCGCAACGTCGCGAAACTCGCCTTGCAGGCCTCGCTCGCTGGCGTTGCGCTCTTCGTCCCGGGCGCTGCGTTTTATGACCGCGGCCTGGAAGGCATATATGGGCTCCAGCAGGGAGCAGGCGGTGTGCGCATCGTCAGCGTGGCCTACCCGGTTTCCGGAGCCGGGCGTGGTGGGAGCGGAACCCGCACATTCCATCTTGACCCCGCCTGGGATCGGCCAATCGTCAGATAGTCTGGAAGAGCCTGGCGCCCGCCAACTCAGGAATTGCCATGACAAAACACCCAAGGCACGGGGATTTCTCGACCCCAGGGGTGGAAGCGGTGGCTAATTCGAGATCTGTCGGTTCGCCGGGCGAGTGAACCTGGCACTTGGAAAATGGCAGCGGCTTTGAGATTGCAACGTAGCATCAGGCCCTTTGCTCTTTCGGTTGTCATCGCGGTTATGCACGGAACGGTCAGATGGAATTGAAGACACAGCCCGGTTCACAAGGTTCCAAGCGCTTCCTCCGCGCAGGCCTGCTGATCGCTTGCACCGGGTTTTTCTCCTGGGTGCTTCTGGGTGTCTACCGCGGCTTCATCATCGATCCCCAATCGACGCTCCAGGGTCGCTTGGCCTCTATCCCCAGCGGGATAGCGTCAAGCTACCACGATCTGATTTTCATTTCGTCGCTGACGGCAGCAGCCCTGCTCCTGCTTTTCCTGGCAAAGGCCAGCCGCCTCTTCGGCGTCGTCGTGGTCATCACTTTCTATCTCGCCATCCTGATTTCGCTATGTTGGGGGTTTGCCAACATCAATCTCGTCAAAATGCTGAGCGAGCCGTTTACTTTCCAGTGGTTGATCTATGGCGACTTCCTGCAGAATGCCGACGCCAAGAACGCCATAGGTGACGCGCTCAACCCAAGGGATTTCGCATTCTCGTCGTTGTCCATAGTTCTGGCGCTGGTCTTGGGTTATGCGACAGCAGGGCTGTGCGTGCGGCTGGCGGGAACTGCTCGAGCGGTATTGCTGGGGACGCTTTTCCTGTGCGTCGGTGCTGGACTGGTCGGCACCGGGTACCATGTTCGGGCGACGGCCTTGCCAGAGGCAAAGGTTGCCAACCCTATCGTGTACTTTGTTGAATCGGCTCTGTTCAGTCCGACCCCCGTCGTTTTCGCCGTGAATACCGGGGTGGACGTTGACGTCGCCAGCGTTGGGGAACGTCCGGCGGAGACGTCCAGCTTCAAGGTGCAATCACCAAATCCGATAAAGAACGTGCTGGTTTTCATGATGGAATCGGTGCCATCCCGATACGTCGAGACGTTTGGTGGAAAGTATACTGTTACACCAAACATAAAGAGCTACTCAAGTGACTCGATACGCTTCGACAATATATATGCGCACACTCCCTCTACAAACTATTCGATATTTTCGTTGTTCAGCTCGATGTACAATGACATATCTTACTATGGAATGACCGCGAGCCATCCGGATCTGCCGCTGAGTTCAATATCCAACACTCTGACCGCAAGCGGCTTTCGCACCGGATTTTTCTGGAGTGCGGATTCACGGTTCCAGCGCGTGGATGAGTTTCTGCTCAACAAGGGGCTTGATGTCATTCAGGACTACCGTGGGCAGAAATGCGATATTCCCACATTCAAGCTCAGTTCCAAGGAATGGAAGAATTTCGACTACAACAGCGATCTCTGTACCGCTCAATCCGTCATCAACTGGGTGAATGAGGATGCCGAAAATCCCTTCTTCGCGGTGATGTTTACGGCGATGACCCATTACCCGTATCTCATCGACAGCCCGCTGTTTACGGCGATGAAAGAGATCCCCGACCTCTCTGACGGCTCGAAAGTTCACTATTCCGATGACGAGAAGTTCAACGCCTACCTCAACGCGCTGAAGGTCGGCGACCAGGCGCTGGGACAGATACTCGATTCACTCAAGCAGTCCGGCAAACTCGATTCGACGCTTGTGGTCATACTCGGCGACCACGGTGAAGCGTTTGGAGAGCATGGGAACTACGTTCATGCCAGTGCTCTCTACGAAGAAAATATCCATATCCCGCTTATCATGATCAACAAGCAGCTTTTCCATGATGACGTCGCACATGCTGTCGGTGGGATTATCGACATAGCCCCGACCATCCTCGATATACTCGGCCTTCCGCTTCCAAGATCCTGGCAGGGTCACAGCTTGTTCAGCGAGCAGCGGCCGAACAAGACATTCTTCTTCATTCCCTGGAGCGGTTTCCAATTCGGCTACCGCGAAGATGATCGAAAGGTCACCTTCAACGCGACCACCGGCAGCATCGAGGCGTATGACCTCAAGACGGATCCTACGGAAAAGGTCAACCTCATCAAGGCCGGCACCGGCGATCGCACCGCCATCCTGCAGCCGATCGCGGGATGGGTACAGTCGCAGAAGCGCCGCGTTGCCGATATGATCGCCGATGCGACGAAAGACGCGGCGCGTTGCAGCATTGCCAGCCTCGAGATCGACGCGGCCGGTACCAGCTTCGAGGGTTCCCCTCGGCTCGACGTGCTTGTCGACGGAAAGCCGGTTGGACAGGCGGACGTCCTGGGGACGGAAAGCACGGCGATCACAGCAGAATCGATCGTCGCGGAGTTGAAGGCAGCGTCCGCTCATACCGTACCATTTCGCTTCAATCTAAGCGCCGTGCCCAATCCGCGGAAAATCGAACTCCGCTATGCCAACGACTTGTGGGCGGGGCAGGGCAAGGCTGGCGATCGCAACCTGTTCGTCAAGAATATCAAGATAGACGGCCGAGTGGTGCCGAAGAGCAAGCTGCATGTCGACAACAAGACTGTAGGGTTCATCGATGACAGCGGGACCAGCATGTTCAACAGCGGCTCGCTGTGGGTCAGCGGTCCATTTGTCGAGGGGTGCATATAGCGGCATAGGCACTCTGGAGCGGGCCGCCACATCCAGCCACTTCCGGCGATAAGGATCGCCAGCCCTTTTTGTCGGCTGGAGAGAGCCTGGGGCAGTCGGCCCTGCCGGCGCCGGTTGCGGCGCTGAGCGTTTTATACATCGCAACATCCCTGACAGCCCGAGCGCCGGCTTCTGTTTGCCGCGGGCGCGAGTCCGTCGCGTATGCCGGTGTGCCGTTTGGCAAGGCTCCGTCTGCCAGCCGATCCGACAATCGAATTTCCTTCAAATTCGAGCGAAGAGTGAAAGGCTGCGTTCATTATGACGTTTGCACGAATTTTAATAAGTCTCTTCTAATATGACGGAACGATGTGAGTGGAAAACGACCACTCACGAGCGATTAGAAACGACGGATTCGAAGTATATTCTTCGCTTTCAATCACGTTGCATTACAGGGCAGGGAGCAGATGATGAGACAGTTTATGGAAAATCTGACCGGCAGAAAATATGCCTATGCTGTTGCTGCAATCGCATTGGCCTCGATGTTGTCAGGCTGCCAGACGATGGACACGACCAAGACCAGCTCAATCAACGGACGGATCGTTGATCAAGGTTTTGGCAAGAAGGTCCAGCACGTCAGGAAGCTCGATCGCGTCGGAAAGAAGGTTCTCTACCGCAAGCCGCTCACACAGACGACCATGGTGACGCGTACGAGGCAGGAGACCTATGCGGCCTTCGTGCGGCCGCAGCGGGTCGGCAGGCCGGCGACGGTGAAGGTCTCCTACAGCCCGGGCAATGGCGGCCCGTTCCTGGGTCATTCGCCCTGGATTTGCGGCCCGAGCGGTTTCGGCCAGCGCGCCAGCTGCCGTTCGCGTTACTAGACTGGAACATCGGACCTGAAGTGGCGGCCGATTTGATCGCCGTCTGGTCTTCGCCGGGGGGCGCCGTCGAGGGCGAGAGGTTTGGCGCGTTGCGCCTTGCCTCTTGCCCTCCGGGCGCCATCGGTCTGTTGGGCGGGAACCTTCAGGAAGTCCCGATCAGCTCATGATGGCCGGCCCGGGCGGAGCCAGCCGTCATTGTCACTGGGCGCCGGCTGTGGCCGCGCGACATAGGCCGATGCTCCATTCGCTTCGTGATAGACCCGTGCCAGCATTTCAGCCAGCACGCCCGACGTCACCATCTGCACCCCGGCGATGAGCAGGAAGAAGCCGGTGAACAGCATCGGGCGTGTTCCGATGTCCTCGGCGAAAAGCAGCTTCAGGCAAAGCAGGTAGGCAAGGATCAGCGAACCCAGCGCGCCAAGCACGATGCCGATGCCGCCGAAGAAGTGCCCGGGCCGTGTGCGATAGCGCATGAAGAAATACATGAACACCAGATCGAGCACGACCCTGAAGGTGCGCGAAATGCCGTATTTGGACTGGCCGTGGATGCGGGCATGGTGCGTCACCACCTCCTGCGCGATGCGTCTGGGTGTCGTCACCGTGGCCAGCCATGCCGGGATGAAGCGGTGCATCTCGCCATAGAGCTTGACGCTGCGGATGACGTTGCCGCGATAGACCTTGAGGCTGCAGCCATAGTCCTTGAGGCGCACCCCGGTGACGCGCGCGATCAGCGCGTTGGCAATGCGCGAGGGCAGCCTGCGCATGAAAAACCCTTCCTGGCGATCCTTGCGCCAGCCGACCACCAGGTCGAGATCCTCGCTCAACAGGCGGTAGACCATACGCGGAATGTCGAAGGGATCATTTTGCAGGTCGCCGTCGATCGTGGCGATGACGTCGCCGCGCGCTGCGTCGATACCAGCCTGCATCGCGGCGGTTTGCTTGTAGTTGCGCACCAGCTCGACCGCATGCACATGCGGGCCGTAATGCGCCGCCAGGCGCCTGATCTCGCTCACCGTCGCGTCGGTACTGCCGTCATCGACCAGCACGACCTCCCACGGCTGGCCGTAGCGTTCCACCGCCTGATGAACCCGTGCCAGCAGCGGTTCGACGTTTTCAGCCTCGTTGTACATGGGCACGACGATGGACAGTGTATGCTCCGGCATCACCGCGCCGTCAGGCAGTCCCGAAGCAGGGATGGGCAATACGCTCATAGGGATGGTTTCCTTGCAGGGCCGACGGCCGGGTTCCCCGGCAGCGTCGATTTCGAGGGAAACAGCCAGGCGATCGCACCCGTGGCGATTGCCGAGCAGAAGATGAACAGATGCAGTGCCAGCGCTGCCTGAAGGCCGCTCTTCATGGCAATGCCGGAGGTGAGCAGCGCCGCCGCTGCACCCGCTTCGTAGGTGCCGAAGCCGGCGATGCCTTGCACCGGCAGTATGGCGGCGCCTTCGGCCCCGACGACGCCTGGAAAGGCGGTCGAAAAGGATGTCCCCAGCAGCATTGCCAGCAACCATCCCTGTACGGTGAGCTTCAGCGACCAATTGGCGATCGTCCACCACCAGCCATAGCGCGATCGGCCGGTCGCCTCGGTGAAGACATCGCGCAGCCTGCCGAGTTTCGCCACGATCTTGCCGCGGCCTGCCCAGTCATGCGGCGCACGCGCCCAGCGCGGCAGACACCAGGCGGCAGCGATCACCGCGGCCACGCCCGCGATCCTTGTCGCCGGATGCAGGCCCGGCCACACAGCCAGGGCCAGCACGCCGACGACGAAGGCATCCTGCAGTCTGAACCACAGCAGCGAGGCGCTGGCGCGCATGATCGGTATGCCGAAGACCTGGCGCAGGAGCAGGGGAAAGGCCGTCTCGCCGCCGCGAAAGGGCACGACGTTGATCATTGCATTGTGGATCAGGATGATCCGCAGGCAGGCACCGAAACGGCCATGCACCTCGTCGCGGAACTCGTCGCAGACGCGCAGCGCGCGCAGCACGTAGGTGACGAACAACGCAAGCGCCACGGCCGCGAAAGCGCCGGGCGTGATGCTCGCGAAAGCATCGCCCACCATCTTCCAGCGCGAGTCGCTGACGACCCACGCCAGCAGGGCCAGGCTCACGATTATTGAGGCAGCTCGTTTCAACAATTCAACAATTCCTGCGCAGGCTTGCGCTATCGGATTCCGTCGGCCGCGGCGTGCTGTATCTCAAAATCCACAGCATTGGTAGCGGCCCAAGCCTTTCCGATCGATCGCATTGCCTGGCTTGCGAGCGCGCATCCGCGCAACTTCAGGCGGCCGCGGAACCTCCGGCATTGGCCTGCTTTCCAACCCGACTATGGCCTCGGTTTCATCGATGGCTGCTGATTTAGGTCGGCCGGCTGTCCGGATCCATAAGCCCGATGCGCAATCGCGATGTTGCCGTCTTGATGGACAATGCGCGTGTCGCGAATAGTTGTTGCCCGCATGCTTTGCGGCGGTTGACACCGCCTTTCTCACGACTGTTAAATGGTTCGCGTGGCCGTCAAAGTGCTGACGCAGCCGCCTTGGACCGAATAGACATGCGAGTGCCAACTATGCCGACAGCTTTGATCAGATCGCTGCCGCTTGATGTCGGCCGTCGGTATCGCAAGGGGCCTCGCCGGGGTGCCAGTGTCAAGCAACTTGTGCTGCTCCTGGCTCTCTGCGGTCAGGTGGCTGTTTCGGGAGCGGCGCAAGCGGCCGCCGCCAACGACAAAAGCACGGCGGAACCCGTTACCGCCGCTGTTCCGACTGCTTACGAACTACAGCTTCTGTATGCCGGCCGCACATGGATATGGAAGGACGGAGCAGCTTATTTCGCGCGGGACAATCGACACCTCAGGGCCTGGACGTCCGGGCAGGACACGGCAACCGTCGCGGAGGGCAGATGGCTGGTGACCAAGGACGGCAAGATGTGCATGGAGCTCGCCTGGCGATCGAAGAGCTACACCGGCGAACCCCACCGCACCTGCTACAGCCATCGCATTCAGGGCCGGAACATCGAGCAACGCAAGGATCCGGACGGGGAATGGTACGGTTTCAAGCGATCTCCCGAGGATCCTTCCGACGAATACAAGAAATTCGAAGCAGGCGACACCAAGGGCGCGCAGTTCGAAGAGACCCGCAAGCTGGTCGATGCCAAGAAGTAGGCCATGCTTCCAGCCACGCTGAGCCAGTGGCCTGGCTGTTCTTGCCGTGCGCCTGTCGCGGAACCCGCGAATCGCCTATGGTTAAGCCTTAAGCGGCTCGGCAGGCGCGGTCGGCGCGCCGATCGCATCTAGTCGCATTCAATTGCATCAGCCAGACGACGAGACGATGGCCTGCCATACGGTTTTGATGAAATTTAATAATTAGTGATATCTAATATAACGTGTGATGTGCGAGTGGTCACTCATGCGGCGTGAAAGCGGCCCAAGTATAGTATGTCGCAACGCGCCCTTGGCTTATACTTGATAGCAAGGGACAGAGGATGAGAAATTCCGCGAGCGTATTTTGCTCAAGCAAAAATGTCGTATCTATTGCCGCGGCCGTAGCGTTGAGCTCTATGGTTGCAGGTTGTCAAGGTATGGACGCAACTGAAACCGGTTCGGTCCTTATCAGGCCCATAGTCCACCCGGTCCGCAGTCAGCCCGCGGTCCAGCCCGTGCAGGCCACATTTCTCGTGCGCTCGCTCCGTGCCGACCATCCGATCCAGATGACAAGCACAATAGCAACTGAAAGTGCCTACGCCTTTGCACCACCGCAACGGATCAAAGCCAGCACGCCGGCGCCGGTGAAAATCTCGTTCAATCCGGGCGATGGCAGCACGTTCTCGGGCGGCTCGCCTTATATCTGCAGCCCTAGCGGATTTGGCCAGCGCGCGAGCTGTCACCCCCGCTATCTCTGACTCGTCGAGCGACGACCGACGCTGCCACCCTGGCTGGCGGCAGTTTCATTGGCTTGGTCTTCAGTCCGAAAAAGGGAGCGGCCGTCCTGACAATGGTGTCGATGTCTGAAAGCTCCGGCACAAAGCCAAGATGTTCGCGTGCGCTTCCCGGATCGGCGTAGAGCTCCGCCGGATCCCCAGGGCGTCGGCTCCTGAGCACTGCCGGAACCGGCCTCGACGTCATTCGGCCGACCGCCTTGACGATCTCCTTGATGGAGATGCCCCGCCCGGTGCCGAGATTGACCGCAAGACTTCGCCCGCCACCCTCGAGATAGATGAGCGCTTTCAGGTGAGCGCGGGCCAGATCGGTGACGTGGATATAATCCCTTACGCAGGTGCCGTCCGACGTGTCGTAGTCGGTGCCGAAAACCTCGATCGCGTCGATGATGCCCGATGCGGCCATGAGCACTCTGGGAACCAGATGGGTTTCCGGCGAATGCCACTCACCGAGCTCGCCGTCGGGATCGGCGCCACAAGCGTTGAAATAGCGCAGGATCGCAAATTTCATTCCATACGCGGATGCATAGTCGCCGATGATCTGTTCACCCATCAGCTTGGAGCGCCCGTAGGGGCTGATCGGATTTTGCGAGGAGGTCTCGCGAACGGGCAACGCTTCCGGCACGCCGTAGGTCGCACAACTGCTGGAGAAGATGATGTTTTCGATCGAACTCGCGCGTGCGGCATCGAGCACCGCGATGGTGCCTGTCACATTGGTCGAATAATATTCGGCCGGCTCGCGAACGGACTCTCCGACATAGGCCAGCGCCGCAAAATGGATCACGGCCGTCGGCCGGTACGTTTCCATAGCCCGCCGCAGTGCATCCTGATCCCGGATATCGCCGACGACAAGCGGACCCCAGCCGACGGATCTCTCATTGCCGCGGCTCAGATTGTCGAAAACCACCGGCATGTAGCCGGCGGCGGCCAGCTGCTTGCAGGTGTGACTGCCGATGAAACCGGCTCCACCCGTCACCAGGACTGCCGGCCGGCTCATGAAGCGGCAGCTCCCCTGGCGATGTGACTTCCGTAAAGCAGGGCATCAAAATACTCGACGGTACGCGCGAGCCCCTGGCTCAAGCTGATTTTCGGCTCCCAGCCGAGATTGGCCTTGGCAAAGGAGATGTCCGGCTTGCGCTGCCTGGGATCGTCGACGGGCAGCGGCCGATGCACGATCTTCGACCGGGCGTTGGTGTAATCGACGACCAGCGTCGCCAGTTCCATGATGGTGAATTCGGCAGGGTTGCCGAGATTGACCGGGTGGGCGGGCGCAATCGGTGCGTTCATCAGCCGGATAAAGCCCTCGATCAGGTCGTCGGCATAGCAGAAGGAGCGTGTCTGCTGGCCGCTGCCATAGACGGTCAGGTCCTCGCCGCGCAGCGCCTGAACGATGAAGTTCGAAACCACACGCCCATCGTCGGGCTGCATGCGGCGACCGTAGGTGTTGAAAATGCGAGCGACACGGATATCGAGGCCATAGGTTCTCGAATAATCGAAGAACAGGGTTTCGGCCGAGCGCTTGCCTTCATCGTAGCAGGAGCGCGGTCCGTGCGTGTTGACGTTGCCGAAGTAGCTCTCGGGCTGTGGATGCACGAAGGGATCGCCATAGACTTCGGACGTAGAGGCCTGGAATATCTTGGCCTTGTTCTGTCGCGCGAGTTCCAGAAGGTTCAGCGATCCAAGTACGCTTGTCTTGAAGGTGTGGATCGGGTCTGCCTGATAGTGCGGCGGAGAGGCGGGGCAGGCGAGATTGTAGATCTCGTCGCATTGAAGATCCGAAGGCAATGCATCGACGATGTCGTGCTCGATGCAGCTGAAGCGCGGATTATGCAGGAGGGTATTGAGATTGTATCTTTTGCCGGTGTGGAAATTGTCCAGCGCGACAACGTCGTATCCGTCCCGCAAAAGACGTTCGCACAGATGCGATCCTAAAAATCCCGCTCCTCCGGCGACAAGGGCGCGTCGTCGGCTTTGGTTGGCGCCCCTTTGGCTGCCGGATTCCAGTTTCAGAACCTTGACAAGCTTACTCATGGTTTCCTCATACGCACCGCACACGCTACCGCCGGGCCGGGACAAAGCATCGCCCGGCCACGTTCCTCAGAACGTGGCAAACCTCCGCATCTGCGGAACCGCCATCACTGATGTGCGTCAATTGTTCTTTGGCTTTCGCGAAGCTGGTGCGACTACACAACCTCCGTGCTGCCGCTCAGCATTCTCTGCGCCCCGAAATCGCGATCACACGCCCGGTGTCACCATCGTCGATTGCTCGCCCAAATTGCACATCCCAACACATCGAAAATATACCTGTGGAAATCATAGTCAACTAAATTAGATATTTCTTAACCATATCTGTTTGCGAATGGTTAATCACGGGCCGGCATCGGCCTCGAAGCTGAACCAGGAGATGTCCAGGGCAGTTCCTCATTTTGAATCAGGGTATTGGGCCGGCCGCTGGCAGTCGGCGCCACAAGCTGTTCGCTATGTCGAATCAGCGATCGCCATGAAATGAGGGTTGCGCGATTCAGGGGGAGGTCGGGATGTATCCAGCCGAAAGGTGAAATTCAACGATCCGAGCGACGGGAAAATTTCAGATAGCAACGAGATTGCTGCCCGAAACCGCTCGGAGTGCAAATATAAATTCCAGGGCGCGAATATTCATACCATAGGGCTTGACCTATCGTAGGCACGCCGCAGCTGGCTATAGTGGGAAGAAGGGCAAGGGCTAAAGCTTTGTAAGCAAATTCATTCACAGGGACGAATTTTGACTTTATCTTCTTTTGGTGCCGCTGTTCATGATCTTTGCGCATTAAGGCCTCTGGTTCGCAAGGCGCGCCGATGGCCCATTCCGCCGAAAAGCGCATGCGCGCCTTCATTCAATAGTGGAGGAGCGGTCATTTCGGCAACGAATTTTAAGCGCATAGGTAGAACCCGCATTGTTGCGCGGCCACGCCGCCACCAGGTTGTTGCTTGCGCACGTCTGGCTCGATCGCCTGGGGTGGCGACTCGGCTGGCCATCGCCTTTTGATCGTCGGGGCGCTATTGGCAAGGTCACGATGGAATGTGGTGATGTGAATGCGCTTTCTGTTTGTCCTGATCCTGCTCGCCGGCGCCGGCATCGGTGTCGTCTATCCCTGGGCGATGAGCAACTTCTCCGGCCATGAGATCGGCACCTGGCGGGTCTATGAGCAGGGCCGCTTCAAGCCGCTGACGGTGCCGCTCTCCGGCCGCGATGCGCCGGTGCGGGTGCTGGTCGACCTGACCGCAAGAGCCGAGCGCATCGTCTCGCAGCAGCGCACCGTGCTGACGCTGACCGCTGCAAGCAATGGCCGCACGGTGCTCGCCTCGACGCTGCAGTTCAACCATTCCGACAATCCTCGCCAGGCTAGCCCGCAACTGCCCGACAAGATCTTTCGCGACGAGGCCGGCGTGATCGCGACCGTCAGCCCAGGCCCCTATACCTTCACCGTTGGACCTGGTGATGCCGACGACATACCGATGCGGGCGGTCGACCTCATCCTGCGCTCCGGCGCCGGGGAGATCGACAGCCGTGCACGGCCGGTCGGCTTCGCGCTGATGGCGATCGGCCTGATCGGATTTTTGCTGACCTTGCGCACTCGTGGCGGCCGGCCGGAAAATCCGAACTCGCAGCCGCCACCGCCGCGCTGGGGCAGGGGCTGATGCATGTCGCCCAAAAGTGTGCAGCGGTTTTGGGACAACGACATGCATAACGGCACAAAACCATGAACTACCGCCACGCCTATCATGCCGGAAATTTCGCTGACGTCGTCAAGCATGTCGTGCTGACACGCTTGCTCGAGTATCTGAAGCAGAAGGACAAGGCGTTTCGGGTCGTCGACACCCATGCCGGCATTGGCCGCTACGACCTGTCGTCCGTCGAGGCGCAGAAGACGGGTGAATGGCAAGGCGGCATCGGCAGGCTGATCGATGCCTCGTTTGCCGCGCCGGTGGCGGTGCTGCTCGCGCCTTATCTGGAGACAATACGGTCGCTCAACACCGAGGGTGGCATCCAGAAGTACCCGGGCTCGCCGTTGATTGCGCGCCATCTCATGCGCAAGCAGGATCGGCTGACGGCGATCGAGCTGCACCCCAAGGATGCCGCGAGGCTGAGGACGTTCTTTGCCGGCGATTTCCAGGCCCGGATCACCGAGCTCGATGGCTGGCTGGCGCTCGGCGCCCATCTGCCGCCGAAGGAAAAGCGCGGCCTTGTCCTCATCGATCCGCCATTCGAGGAAGCGGGTGAGTTCGAACGCCTCGTCGACGGGCTCATAAGGGCGCACAAGCGGTGGCCCGGCGGCATCTACGCGCTCTGGTATCCGATCAAGGACCGCAAGGCGATCATCGCCTTCCGCAAGGCGCTGAAGCAATCCGGCATTCCGAAGCTGCTCGACATCGAATTCGAGATCAGGCCGGCCTCTTCGGAACCCAGCCTCGACGGCAGCGGTCTGCTGGTGGTCAACCCGCCGTTCACGCTGGAGGGCGAGCTGCGGATGCTGCTGCCGGCCCTGCACGGGCTGCTTGCGGTGGGGCGGCCGGCGCACTGGTCGTTGGAATGGCTGGCCGGCGAGCAGGCTTGAGGCGGGCTCATCGATGACCCAGGGACCGTGCTCTCTTGGGTCTGGATATGAACGTGCCAGAGCCATTCCGGTGCGTGCAAACTCGGCTTTGGTCAAAAAGCGGTTTCAAACTGGGAAACCATTGTCAACGCAACCGCTTGACCGCCGCCGAGCGAATCCGCACAGTGCGCGCAATCGACCTTGAGAGGCTGCCATGACTCGCTTCGCCAAATCTGCCCTTGCCGCCCTGATTTCGCTCTGCACCCCGCTTGCCGCGCCTCTCGGTATCACCCAGACTGTGCAGGCCGCCGATCTTACGGTCTATTCCGATGAAGACAGCGGAGTCTGCGGTCAGCCCTGGGTACTGAACAAGATCACCAGCCGCTTTTCCTATCAGGTGCATCACGTGCCGCATCTGCCTGACGTGCAGATCACCGATTTCCGGCGCATCCACCAGCATCGCTATCTGGCGGCCAACGATACCTGGCCGATCGGTCGCCGTTATTGCGGCGCCACCGTCAGTCTGTCCGACGGCCGCGATCGCACCATCTGGTACCTGATCGAGGAAGGCCAGGGCTTTGCCTCGATCGGCGACAATGTCGAATTTTGCGTCTCGGGCTTCGACCGCTGGATGGTCTACAACGGCCGCTGCCGCATTCTGCGCTAAACCCGGTCTCCCCTTCCAATCTCTTTCGCGCCTGTGGCTTGATGGCTGCAGGCGTTTTTCGTGCCGCGTTGACAGCAGGTGCGATCCGTCGCATAGGTATGAGACAGACCTGTCTCACTACTAGGTAGCCTCCATGACGCCATCGTCCGCTTCCGGCAAGCGCCAGCACGTCGTTGAAACGGCCTACGTGCTGTTCAAGCGCGCCGGCTTCCATGCCACGGGTATCGACCGGATTATCGCCGAAGCGGATGTGGCCAAGATGACGATGTATCGCCACTTTCCCAGCAAGGATGAACTGATCGTCGAGGTGCTCGACTATCGCGCTATGCGTTTCGACCGCCAACTCGCCCGGCTCACCCAAGAGGACGTTCCGCCGGAGCAGAAAATCGGAAGAATCTTCGACTGGCATGGGCGCTGGTTCCGCAGCCCGGATTTCCATGGCTGTCTGTTCGCACATGCGCTGGCCGAGTTCGGCGATCCCGGGCATCCGGTTTTCAAGGCCGTTGTCAGGCAGAAGAACGGCCTCAAGCGGCGCATGCGGTCTATCCTCGAAGATATGATGCCGCGCGGCCGCGCCGAGAGCGTGGCGGCGACGCTGCTTATGCTGATCGAAGGTGCGACCTTGCTGGCGCAGATGGGGCAGGCCGACGCCGCCATTCGCGACGCCCGCAAGGCGGCCATGGGCATCGTCGCTGCTTCGCGCAGGCCGCAATGAGCCCGCTGGTCATCGGGCTCGCATTGTTTGCGGCGATCCTGCACGCAAGCTGGAACGCGTTCCTGCGCACGGGGGCCGACAGGCTGTGGACCGTCACCGTCATGAGCTTTTCAAGCACGGCGCTCGCCATCCCCTTCGCCTTCTTCCACGACCTTCCGGCCGCGCCGGCCTGGTCCTATATCGTGCTCTCGGCCTGCCTGCAGGTTGGCTACAGCTTGTTTCTCGTGGCCGCCTACAGATATGGCGAACTGGGGCAGGTCTATCCGATCGTTCGCGGCAGCGTGCCGCTGCTTGTCACGCTCGGCGGGTTCTTCCTGGCCAACCAGCAGCTCACTCTGCCGCAGACCGTCGGCGTCGCGCTGGTCGCTGGCGGCATCATGGGCCTTTCACTCGGACGGGGCAGGGCCGCCACGACATCGATATTCTATGCATTGGCAACGGGAGCGATCATCGCCGCCTATGCGACGGTCGATGCGCTCGGCGTTCGGGCGGCGGGAAACGCCGGCGCCTACACTGCATGGGTCCTGCTGATCTACGGCGCGTTGCTGCCGGCGGCCTTCGTCGCCTGCCGTGGCCGGCTCATAGTCGACCTGCGGGCGCCGGAAACCTGGAAGGCGCTGGGCGGGGGCCTGTTTGCACTTCTGGCCTACGGTGTCGTGGTCGCGGCCTTCGCGCTCGGACCAGCAGGTCCGATCACCGCGATCCGCGAAACCAGCGTCGTCTTCGCGGCCTTCATCGGACGCCTGTTCCTCGGCGAGGTGCTGACGCCGCGGCGGGTCGGCGCCTGCGCCATCGTCGCGCTCGGCGCCATCTGCCTCGGCTATCAGCCGTGACGGAACTGCGGATCGCGCAGGATTGCCCGGTCACCACGCTATTTCCTGCGCGGCGCCGCCTCGGCCTGGTCGAGGATCTTGCGCAGGAATGCGGCGTGGCCGCGGAACGCGCGCCGTCCACTCATCGTCGCCCTGACGCGCGTCTGCGGCCGGCGGCCGACGAACAGCTTTTCGATGTCGACATAACCGGCCCTGGCCAGCGTATCGAGGTGCGCGCCGAGATTGCCGTCGGTGACGTCCACGATGGCCTTCAGCCCGGTGAAGTCCAGCGTTTGACGTCTTTCCAGCATGCTCAGCGCGGCCATGATCCTGAGCCGAGTGCTCTGGTGGATGATTTCGTCGGCACTCATCGATTGGCTCCGGCGCAGCCAAGCCGGAGGCCACGGACAACCATGCTGCCGCCGTGGCGGACCGTCTTGGCAATCTGGAACGGCGGCAGCGCCGTTTGCCTCTGTGCGATCGACATCGAAGTACTCCCCATGCTGTGCAGAATACTCTGTTACGTAGAGTTATCTGTCAATTCACGAGCAAGCCGGTCTGCGATCGTGCTTGACAAGACGATGCATCGACCGGCTGTCGCGTTGCAGTATAGATCGTCCGCCTGCACGAGATGATCGCACCGATGAGGCGGCGGTCATGATATCGGCGGCCGACGATCGACACGCAAAGCTGTTCACTGATCTTGGGAGCTTCACGAGAGGAGCGGTCCCGCGGAGTGCGGAGAATGTCGGCGACACATTCTAGCCATTGGTCGAAGATCAGCAGTGAATTTCTGCGACGATCAGCACGACCATGTGCCGATCGTAACCGAAATTTAAGCTGCGAAAATCAGTCTATTGCTTCGCTGGCTAGCAAGCCGCGAGTCAGATATGCATGAGCGCGCCGGGTCATTACGGCCGTCGGCACAAAGGAAGGGGCATCGCATGGCTAAGCAGTCATCCAAAGCGCCGGCGTCCAAGGCACCGGCAAAGAAAGCACCCGCAAAAGCAGCGACGGCAAAGGTCGCAGCTGCAGTGAAGAAAGCAGCACCCGCTGCCAAGCCGAAGGCCGCGGCGGCCAAGGCAAAAGCAGCACCGGCCAAGAAGCCGGCAGCGAAAGCTGCTGCGAAACCGGCAGTGAAGAAGGCAGCACCCGCCAAGGCAGCGGCAAAGCCGGCGGCGAAGGCGGCACCAGCCAAGAAGCCTGCAGCGAAGGCCGCCGCGAAACCCGCAGCGAAGAAGGCAGCGCCTGCAAAGAAACCGGCTGCCAAGGCTGCACCTGCCAAGGCTGCACCTGCCAAGAAGCCGGCTGCGAAGGCTGCACCGGCAAAGAAGGCAGCGGCAGCGAAATCTTCAGCACCGGTGAAGAAAGCGGCACCTGCGGCCAAGCCGAAGGCAGCGCCCGCGAAGGCCGGCAAGAAGTAGTCGCGTCTTCCCTCGCCGGGGCGGTGCCAAAACAGTCAAGGGCGGGTGCCTGACAGGCGCCCCGCTCGCTGTTTAGGCAGTCGGAAGGCGAGAACAGAGGCGGACGGAGGATATCTTTTCGCAGCTCCCAGGACTTCGCCATAGGGCGAAGTCCGGTGGGGCTTTTTTTGTGTCATTCATGCGGGTGATGAAATATCGGCGCGAGGCTCTTCGGTCTTGCCTGTCGGCTGAGCGATCCCTGCGATTCCGGCAACTCGGCGACCATGGTGATGAAGCGCCGTCTTCACGGAGCGCTCGCTAAACGGCCCTGGCCGATGCGCCGCTCGCTGGCGGCTGGGTTTTCCGCTTCTGGCCATTGCTCGATCGCGCCTGATCGGTCAACACTGCCGGCCTGCAAAACAGGAAACCGATCATGCCCAGACTGCTCTATGCGTCCACCTCTCCCTACAGTTCCAAAGTGCGCATGGCCGCAGCCTATGCCGGCATCGACATCGAAACGGTGGCGGTCAAAACCGAGGACAAACCGGCCGAACTGGTCGACGCCAACCCGCTCGGCAAGATCCCGGTTCTGGTGCTCGACGACGGTCGCTCCATCCATGACAGTCGCGCCATCACCCAGCATCTCAACCGTTTGTCGAAGAACGCGCTTTTTCCACGCAATCCCGACAAGCGGCTCGAGGCGGAAGTGCTGGAGGCATTGGCCGACGGCATTTGCGACTGCGCGCTGTCGATGGTCTATGAACGGCGCACGCGGCCCGAGGAGATGGTCTATCAGCCTTGGCTCGATCGCCAGTGGGCGAAGATCACGGCGGCACTCGACCTGCTCAACGCCAACCCGCCGAAGCTGCCGAAGAAGATCACCGCCGGCCAGATGGCGCTGCGCGCCTGCCTTGGCTATCTCTCGCTGCGCTTTGCCGGAAAATGGGAAAAGGGCCGCGCCCGGCTGACACGGTGGGCTGCGCGCTTCGACGAGAAGTTTCCAGAGCTGAAGCCCTGCATTCCCGGTTGATAGCCGATTGCCCCGGGATTGATTTCCCGATCACCCGGGAAAATCACTCAGACACAAAAAAAGCCGGGCGCGAGGCCTAATGCAGTTCACTTAAGTTGGGCTGGATGAGGATCTGGTAAGACCTATCGAACAGGATGGAGATTCGTTTCCATCCTGTTCGT